>CAJTTS010000009.1 GCA_910579155.1 uncultured Oscillospiraceae bacterium
CGTCCATGACGATGAACTTGTCCTTGGGGGAGCGGCCGGTGTAGATGCCGGTCATGACGTTGACCGCGCCCAGTTCGGTCATCTGGCCCTTCTCATAACCCTCCAGGGTGGGGTCCATCTCCGCCTCAAAGAGTTGCTCATAGCTGGGATTGTATACGATTTCTTTGATGCCGGTGATGCCGAGTTTTTCCAGACCGTAGGTTTCCATAGAAAGTTCCTCCTCTAAAATATAGTGTATCACTTCAGCGCCCGCCCCCAAGTAAAGGGAAAGACGCGAGCTGATGGTACCGGCAGGAAAACCATCTCCCACCAGCTACACAGTATAGCATAACTCTCTATCTAAATCCATGAAAATTTCCCATTGCATGTTAAAAAATCCACAAAATCAGCGTTTTGACCAACCGATTTCGGGAAGGGTCGGGAGAAATGGGAGCACTTTGACGAATGACTCCGAGAGGTGGGAGATGAGCGAAATCCAAAGTCTGGAAAGCGGGGCGTAAAAAGCAAATCCCCCGCCCTCCCAAGGGAGAGCGGGGGACGTCTGGATCACAGATTACTCGGCCTCAATCGCGCCGGTGGGGCAGGTGCCCTCGCAAGCGCCGCAGTCAATGCAGGCGCTGGCATCGATCTGCATGTGATCGTCGCCCATGGAGATCGCGCCCACGGGGCAAGCGCTCTCGCACGCGCCGCAGGAGACGCACGCGTCAGTGATTTTACGAGCCATGTATTACACCTCCAACAAATGATGTGTTTTGAACCAAACCCTATTGTACCACATCTTGTGAAAAAAGCAACAAGAAATTTTTGAATCCGTAGGGGGTATAATTTTAGCTAAAATTTCCCATCCTTGCCAAGAAGGACTGCGACCACCAGAGAACGATGGGAGAAACTGTATGGAACGGCTGAGTATTTTTCAAAGATTGCGGGGGTTTTTTATGATGGATCGGAACAAGGGGGACCAGGCGCCCCGGAATGCCTCGGGCCGCCCCGGGGGCGACCCCCAGGCGCTCTACCGGGAGGAGCGGCCCCGGGCCCGGGAGGGGGCGGAAACCCGCCTTACCGACCGGTTTTCCCGGGATTTGACCCGGATGGCGGCCATGGGGGCGCTGGACCCTCTGGTGGGCCGGGATCAGGAGGTGGGCCGGGTCATTCAGATTCTGGCCAGGCGGACCAAGAACAACCCAGCCCTCATCGGCGAGCCCGGCGTGGGCAAAACGGCGGTGGCGGAGGGGCTGGCCCTGCGCATATCGTCGGGAGCGGTGCCGGAGCCGTTGCGGGGCAAACGCCTGCTGAGCCTGGACCTGGTGTCCATGGTGGCGGGCACCAAGTACCGGGGCGAATTTGAGGAGCGGGTGAACCAGGTGCTGGCGGAGGTACGCCGGGCGGGGAACGTGATTTTGTTTCTGGATGAGCTCCATAATATTGTGGGCGCGGGTTCCGCCGAAGGGGCCATCGACGCGGCCAACATCCTCAAGCCTGCCCTGAGCCGCGGGGAAATTCAGGTGGTGGGCGCCACCACGTTGGAAGAGTACCGCAAGTATATCGAGAAGGACGCGGCCCTGGAGCGCCGGTTCCAGCCTGTCAAAGTGGTGGAGCCAAATCCTGACCAGGCGAAAGCCATCCTCCGGGGCCTGCGCCGCCGGTACGAGGAGCACCACGGCCTGACCATCTCCGACGAGGCCATCGACGCGGCGGTGGAACTGAGCCAGCGTTATCTCCCCGACCGGTTCCTGCCCGACAAGGCCATCGACCTCATCGACGAGGGGGCGGCCCGGATGCGGGTCGAGGAGGAAGTGCCCATTTCCCTCCGGGCGCTGTCCGACCGGGCGGAGCGTGCGGCGCGGGAAAAGGCCCAGGCCATCGCCATGCAGGACTTTGAGCGGGCGGCCATGCTCCGGGACGCGGAGGCGGATTTCCGCCGGGAGCTGGACCGCAAGCAGAGCCGTCAAAAAGGCGGCGGCGCCCGGGAGCTGGGACGGGAGGAGATCGCGGCGGTGCTGGCCCAGTGGACGGGTATTCCGCTGGAGTCCATCACAAAAGGGGAGGCCAAGCGCCTGCTGGAGCTGGAGGGCGAGCTTCACCGCCGGGTGGTGGGGCAGGACAAAGCGGTGTCCGCCGTGGCCGCCGCTATCCGCCGCAGCCGGGTGGGGCTGAAGGAGCCCAACAGGCCCATCGGGGTGTTCCTGTTCATGGGCCCCACCGGCGTGGGCAAGACGGAGCTGTGCCGGGCTCTGGCGGCGGCGCTGTTCGGCAGTGAGGACGCGCTGATCCGCTTCGACATGTCCGAGTATATGGAAAAGCACGCGGCCTCCCGCCTGGTGGGTTCCCCTCCGGGCTATGTGGGGCACGAGGAGGGCGGACAGCTCACCGAGCAGGTCCGCCGCCGTCCCTGGTCGGTGGTGCTCTTCGACGAGCTGGAAAAGGCCCACGATGATATGCAGAACATCCTCCTCCAGGTGATGGAGGACGGCCAGCTCACTGACGGCCAGGGCCGCAAGGCGGACTTTCGCAACACGGTGGTGGTGATGACCTCCAACATCGGTGCCCAGAAGCTGGTGAGCAAGGCTCCGCCCCTGGGCTTTGCCGGGGGAAACACCGACGACAAGCGCCGGGAGGCGGTGATGGCGGAGCTGAAGGGCAGGTTCAAGCCGGAGTTCCTCAACCGCCTGGACGAGGTGATTCTGTTCGACCGCCTGGAGCGCCGGGATCTGGAGCGCATCGCCATGCGGATGCTGGGCAATGTGCGGGGCCGCCTGTCCGAGCTGGGGGTGGATCTGGACGCCAAATGGGAGGCCATCTCCCTGCTGGCCGACCCCGGCGGGGAGCGGGAACAGGGGGCCCGGCCTATCCGCCGGGCGGTGCGCCGGAAGGTGGAGGAGCCCGCCGCCGACCTGCTCCTGTCCGAGCGGCTTGGCGCGGGGGACACCCTGTGTCTGGCCGTGGAGCGGGAGGACATCGTGCTGCGCACGGAAAAACGGGAAGTGTGAGAAAGGGCGGAGGGGACGGCGGTCCCCTCCGCTTTTCGGCAGGGGGGCTTTACAAATCCGGGGCGTTCTTGCATAATAAAAATAATGAGCGCTGAGGAGGCTTTAACAATGATCGAATACCGAACCGTTTCCGCCAGTGAGCTGGACAGGGCGCTGTTTGCCGCGGCGAAGGATTGGGCCCGGGCCCACGGCGGGCGGAAGCTGTACATATCCGCCCACTCGGCGGTGGAGAGCCAGTCGTTTTACCAAAGGATGGGCTGCGTGGAGGCCTGTGAGTATAACCAAAAGCACGTGGAGGCGGAGCCCTTTGACTGCCAGTTGGAGTGTGTGCTGTGACCATAAAGACAAAGCGCGGCAGGGGCGACCCTGCCGCCTTTTTTGGGGGAAAGAGGGGCTTGACATTGGTATGAAATCGTACTATACTCCTCTGTGCTCTGGTACGATTTCGGACATGAGGAGGAAAACTATGGATATCAACGTTTCAAAAGAGCTGAGGCGCTTCAATCGCCTGATGGGGGAGATCAATGGGACGTATCACGAGGCGTCGGTAAAATTGGGGTTGTCAGACAGCACTGTATCTGTGCTGTATACGCTGTGCAGCGAGGGGTCCCCCTGCGCCCTCCATGAGATCGTCCGGCAGTCGGGGATGAGCAAGCAGACCATCAACTCTGCCATCCGCAAGCTGGAGGGGGAAGGCGTCATTCGCCTGGATGCGACGGGAGGCCGGGGGAAAAACGTCCACCTCACCGAGCAGGGCCGGGAGCTGGCCCGGCGCACGGCAGTGCCGCTGATCGAGCTGGAGGATGAGATATACACCTCCTGGAGCCGGGAGGAGCTGCAAACGTATCTGGAACTCACCGGGCGCTTTGTGGCCGCCATCAAAGAAAAAGTGAAACAATTATAAAAGGGGCAACCATGAAAATGAAGATCCAGTTGTCAGACCACTTTACCTATTCAAAACTGTTGCGTTACACCCTGCCGTCCATCGTGATGATGGTGTTCACCTCCATTTACGGCGTGGTGGACGGCTTTTTTGTTTCCAACTTTGTGGGCAAGACCTCGTTCACCGCCGTGAACTTCATCTTCCCTGTGCTGATGATCCTGGGGGCCGCCGGGTTCATGCTGGGCACCGGCGGCGGCGCCCTCATCGCCAAGATCATGGGAGAGGGAAAGCGGGAGGAGGCCAACCGCCTGTTTTCTCTGGTGATTTACACCGGCATCGGTTGCGGCACGGCGCTGGCGGCGGTGGGCTTGCTTCTGATCCGGCCCATTGCCGCCGCGCTGGGGGCCCAGGGGCAGATGCTGGAGGACAGCGTGACCTACGCCCGGATCATCCTGCTGGCCATCCCTGCCTTTGTCCTTCAGTATGAGTTCCAGTGCCTGTTTTCCACGGCGGAGAAGCCCGCGCTGGGCCTTTATGTGACGGTGGCGGCGGGAGTCACGAATATGGTGCTGGACGCCCTGTTTGTGGCGGCGTTCCGCTGGGGGCTGGTGGGTGCGGCGGCGGCCACCGCCGTCAGCCAGTGCGTGGGCGGCGTTATCCCGCTGGTCTATTTCGCCCGGCCCAACAGCAGCCTCCTGCGGCTGGGCCGGACACGGTTTGACGGCCGGGCACTGTGGAGAACCTGCACCAACGGTGTGTCGGAGCTGATGAGCAGCATTTCCGGCTCGATGGTGAGCATGCTCTACAACGCCCAATTACTGAAGTACGCGGGGGAGGACGGCGTGGCGGCCTATGGCGTGCTGATGTACGTCAGCTTGGTGTTCCAGGCGGTGTTCATCGGCTATGCGGTGGGCACCGCCCCGGTGATCGGTTACCACTACGGGGCGCAGAACCACGAGGAGCTGCGGGGGCTTCGCCGGCGGAGTACGGTGGTTGTCGCCGTATTTGCCGGGTGCATGTTCGCCGCCGCCCAACTGCTGGGCAAGCCGCTGTCCCTGCTGTTTGTGGGATATGACGCGGGGCTGCTGGAGCTCACCGCCCGCGCGTTTACCATTTTTTCCTTCTGCTTCCTGTTCTCCGGGTTTGCCATATTCGGTTCGTCCTTTTTCACCGCGCTGAATAACGGCCTTGTGTCGGCGGCCATCTCCTTTTTGCGCACGCTGGTGTTCCAGGTGGCGGCGGTGCTGATCTTCCCGCTGATCTGGGAGGTGGACGGCATCTGGCTGTCCATTGTGGCGGCGGAGGCGCTGGCGGTGGCGGTGACGGCGGCGTTTTTGTGGGGCATGCGGAAAAAGTATCAATACTGAGCATAGGACGGGACGGTGCGCAAAGCGCCGCCCCGTCTTTTTTCAGAAATTTTTTTCGTTCACAAAAAATCCATAGGCAGGGAGAAAAAACTGTGGTATAATATCTTCTAACTGTGATTGCGTAAAAGGAGGGGAGAGCGATGGGACGGCGTATTCTGCTTGTGATATTAGGCGCGGCCCTGGGCTTTGTCCTCAGCGGCTGCATTTTTGAGCCGGTGGACAACCTGTACGCGCCCCCCGTCCTGCCCCAGGAGTACCGGGACCTCCAGAACGCCATCGACGCCACCATGAACGAGCTGGGGGCGGAGTATGCCACCATCAACTATGGCAGCAACACCTCCACCATCCAACTGCTGGACATGGACGGGGACGGAGAGCAGGAGACGGCGGCGGTGTTCCTCCGGGTGGCGGCTGCCGAGGAGAAGTCCATGCGGGTTTGTCTGTTCGGCCAGGGAGGGGACGGAACCTATCGCCAAGCCGCCATGCTGGCCGGGGACGGTACCTCCATCAACTCTGTGGTCTACGAGGACCTGACTGGTGACGGCAGGCGGGAGATCATCGTGAGCTGGCAGCTCAGCACCGGCGTACACATACTGGAGGCCTACAACTTTACCGGGAACAGCGCCAACGAACTGATGCACACCACCTACAACGAGGCATACACCACTGTGGATCTGGACGAGGACGGCAGTCAGGAATTGCTGGTATTCCAGCAGGACACCACCGGCGAGGGCTATAACCTGGCGGAATTCTACGACTATCAGAACGAGGTGCTGACCATGGCCTCCACCGCCCCGCTGTCGGATGGGATGAAGGACGTGGTCCGGTCGGAGGCCGGCCTGCTGTCCGACGGGAGGCTGGGGGTGTACGTCACTCTGGAGACGGAAAACGGCTGGCTCACCGACGTCCTGGTTCTGGAGCGGTCGGGCCTGAGAAACGTCACGCGGGACGAGGAGAGCGGCGTGAGCCTGCTCACCTCCTGGACCAACACCGAGGCGGTCACCACCGACATCAACAGCGACGGCGTGCCGGAGATTCCCCGGCCCCAACTGCTCGCCCCGCCGGACCCGGAGAGCGGGGCCGCCGCCCAGTATCTCATCTACTGGCAGCAGATGGATTCCAACGGACGCGGCGCCACCAGCGGTATCACCTACCACTCCTTTACCGACGGGTGGTATCTCACCCTGCCCAACGGCTGGGACATCAACAACATCACCGTGGCCAGGGACGACAGCCTCAGCGGCCGGGGCGAGCGGTCGGTGGTGTTCTACTACTGGCCCGACCAGGAGGAGGAGCCGAAGCGGTTTTTGACCATTTACCGTCTCACCGGCAGCAACCGCACCGCCCGGTCCAAGATGCCCGGCCGTTCGATATTGCACAGCGACAGCAACGCCATCTATTGCGCCAGCCTGGATACCAGGGTTTGGGACTGTGGCCTGGACGAGGCCGGACTGGGCCAGCGGTTCAATCCCATCATGGCGGTGTGGTCTACGAACAACCGGTGAGCGCGGAGCCGCAACGGATAGGCGGGGCAGAACAACACAGGCGCAGCGATACGATTTTTTTGGACAGGAAGAAAGCGGGGAAGGTTTGAAATATGCGCAAGGTATTGGTTTTGGAGGACGAGACGAACATCCGCAGCTTTGTGGTCATCAACCTGAAGCGGGCGGGCTATGACACCATTGAGGCCGGAACCGGCGAGGAGGCTCTGGCCCTGATCCAGAAAAATCCCGACGTCCAGGTGGCCCTGCTGGACATCATGCTCCCAGGGGAGATAGACGGCTTTGAGGTGTGCCGCCGCATCCGGGCGGGAAACGCCCAGATGGGCATCATCATGCTCACTGCCCGTACCCAGGAGATGGACAAGGTCAGCGGCCTGATGACCGGGGCGGATGACTATGTGACCAAGCCCTTCTCCCCGGCGGAGCTCACCGCCCGGGTGGACGCGCTGTTTCGCCGCACCGGCGGCGTGCCCGTCCACGACACGGACGAGATCAACCAGCCCCCCTTCCTGCTGAATACCCGCAACCGTACCCTGGAGAAAAGCGGCAAGCGGGTAAAGCTGACCCAGGTGGAATACTCCATCGTGAAGCTGTTCATGGAAAATCCGGGAAAGGCCCTGGCACGGGAAGAGATTCTGGAGGCTGTCTGGGGCAAGGAATACTTGGGCGAGTTGAAGATTGTGGATGTGAACATCCGGCGCCTGCGCATCAAGCTGGAGGACGACCCCCAAAACCCGGCCCACATCAGCACAGTGTGGGGCTATGGGTATGAGTGGGAGATATAAACCGGCCTTGTGAGACGCTGAACAGAAGGGGGGGACCTAGGATGGACCAGGAAAGCCGCCGGAGACGGAAAAAAAGCCAGCCGATTAAGCCCAAGCGGGAGGACGATCCGGTGGAGGAGGCCCAGGCGGAAGTTACCGTCAAGGTCCGTCCCCGGGGGCGGCTGCGCCGCCGCTGGTTGATGAACACCCTGGCCGTCACGCTGGTGGTGGTGGCCATCGCGGTGAGCGCCTTCTCCCTGGCCATGTACAGCTATTATACCTCCACCATCCTGGCCACCCTGGAGAGCAAGGCGCAGACCGCAGCCGGCATGTTCCGTAACTACACCGAGACCACCTACCTGTCCACCGCCCGGCAGTTCGTCAATCAGTTTGAGGACAAGACCAGGATTGAGGTACAGATACTCAATTCCAGCGGCCGAGTGCTCATGTCGTCTATGATGGATATCTCCGGCGCCAGCGCCCACTCGCCCGACGTGGCCGCCGCCATCAACGAGAAGCGGGTGCGGACCAACATCGGGGTGGATCCGGACACTGAGGACCACGTGGTCTCCGCCTCCGCTCCCGTGGTCTACAACGGTGCGGTGGTTGGGGTGGTGCGCATGGTCACCTCCCTCCAGAAGGTTCAGGCCCAGATGCTGCGCATTGTGACGGTTACCTCCGCCATCGGGCTGGGTATCATGATTATTATGGGAGCCATTGCCTCCTATTTTATCAAATCGGTGCTGGACCCGGTGATCCGGGTGACCGAGACCGCCAAGCGCATCGCTGCGGGCAGCTACGGCGTGCAGATGGAGAAAAAATCCGACGACGAGATGGGCGAGTTGGTGGACAGCATCAACGACATGTCCATGAAGATCGACCAGGCGGAGCGGACCCAGTCGGAGTTTATCTCCTCCGTATCCCATGAGCTGCGCACGCCCTTGACTGCCATCAATGGCTGGGCGGAAACGCTATGCAACGGAGAGGTCCGGGATGCCGCCGATGTGAAGAAGGGCATGGGGATCATCGTGTCCGAGGCCCAGCGCCTGACCCGCATGGTGGAGGAGTTGTTGGAATTCTCCCGGATGGAGACAGGCCGGTTCAACCTGTCGGTGGAGCCCATCGACATTCTGGCGGAGCTGGAGGACGCGGTATACACCTATCGTGAGTTTTTCCGCCGGAAGGGGCTGGAGCTCATCTATACCGGGTGCGAGGAGGAGCTGCCTATCATCAGCGGCGACCCGGAGCGTCTTCGCCAGGTGTTCTGCAATCTGCTGGACAACGCGGACAAACACGGCGGGTCCGGCGGTGTTATTGAGGTGTCTGTGGGGCGGGACGGGGATTATGTGGCCATCCGCATCCGGGACCACGGCCCCGGCGTGCCCGGGGAGGAATTGCCTTTCATTAAGTATAAATTTTATAAGGGCTCCTCCAAGGCCCGTGGGTCCGGCATCGGCCTGGCGGTGTGCGACGAGATCGTCAACAGCCACGGCGGCTCCCTGGACATCGGCAACGCCCCCGGCGGCGGATGCGTGGTCACCGTCCGCCTGCCCATCAAGGTGGAGGGGGCCTGAGAGATCCGGACAGTCGAACGAAGGTTCTAAGATTCGCTTGCATTTTCCGGCGGATTCTGATATACTGCGCTTCAAGGGCCGGGAGGCCCGCATTCAAAGGAGAAAGATTCATGGCGAAACAAGAGGCAAAAACCTGCACCCCATTCAAAACAACCTGCGGCGGGCAGGCGCTGATCGAGGGCATCATGATGCAGGGCCCTGGCAAGCGGGCCATTGTGGTGCGCAAGGCGGACGGGGAGCTGGATATCACGGAGGAGGCGCTCAAGCCCAGGTCCGGGCTGGCCAAGCTGCCCTTGATCCGGGGGCTGTTTATCTTCGGCGGCTCCATGGTTCACGGGATGAAGGCGCTGATGCATTCCGCCGAGGTATCTGACGACGGGACCATGGAGGAGGAAGAACTGACCGGCATTGACAAGTGGATCAGCGACCACTTTGAGCAGGACAAGGCCATGAGCATCATCATCACCTTGGCGGCGGTGATCGGTATCGCCTTTTCCATTGGGCTGTTCATCCTGCTGCCCACCGCCCTGACGGGGCTGATCGGGCTGGCGTGGACCACCATGCCGCTGTGGGTGCGCTCGGTGATTGAGGGCGTACTGAAGGTGGTCATCTTCATGGCCTATCTCTACATGTGCTCCAGAATGAAGGAAATTCACCGGGTGTTCGAGTACCACGGGGCGGAGCATAAGACGATTTACTGTTACGAGAACGGTCTGGAGCTGACGGTGGAAAACGTCCGCAAACAGCCCCGGCACCACCCCCGGTGCGGCACCAGCTTCCTGTTTGTGGTCATTGCGGTGTCCATCTTTTTATCCATTGTGGTGTTCACCCCGCTGGAGATTAAGAATACCTTTTTGCGCATGGCGCTGCACCTGTTGATGCTGCCCGTCATTGTAGGGGTAACCTATGAGTTCAACCGCTTTGTGGGTGGCCACGACGGCCCGGTGTGCCGGGCCCTGCGGACCCCCGGTATGTGGATGCAGAACTTCACTACCTTTGAGCCGGACGACTCCATGATCGAGGTGGGGATTGAGGCGTTGAAGCGCGTCCTGCCTGAGGAAAAAGGCGCGGACCAGTGGTAATCAGAAGCGCGGAGAAGCGGACAGCGAGGAGCGCTGTGCCAGTGGCACACGTCCAGCGCCGGCCGGGCCGAAGGCGAGACCCGAGCGATGGGGCTACAGGCCCCAGAGGTTAGCCCGAGTCACAGCGAAAGTGACCGAGGGGCCTGACCGCTTTGCAGCGTAACAACATGGAACCTGAGGGGGTGAGAGCCCGTGCCCGCTACTTATAATGACCTATATTTAGACGCCAGAAAGTCGCTGAAGGGCGCGGGGGTGGAGCAGGCCCAACTGGAGGCCAGGGAACTGCTGTGTTTTGCTTCCGGCAAGAGCCGGGAGGAGTTTCTGCGGGACCTGACCCTCTACGCCTCCGACGGGGTGGAGGGCCGCTTCCGCTCCCTGCTGGTCCGGCGCTTGAAGGGGGAACCGGTGGCTTATCTGATCGGTGAGTGGGAGTTCTACGGTTTGACGCTGGATGTGTGCCAGGACGTGCTCATCCCCCGGGCGGATACCGAAACCCTGGTGGACCGCGGCATCCTACACGTCCGGGACCTGCCTGAGGGCACGCGGGTATTGGACCTGTGCGCGGGCAGCGGCTGCGTGGGGCTGGCGGTGGCGGAGAGCTGCCCCAATACATACGTGGTCCTGGCGGAGTGGTGGCCGGACGCCCTGCGGGTGGCCCGGCAGAATATCCTGCGTTGCGGACTTTCCCAGCAAGTCAGCGCCGCCCAGGTGGATGCGCTGGAGCCGCCGCCCCGGCTGCTGCGGGACTTTGACCTGATCCTGTGCAATCCCCCTTATATCCCGACCCTGGAGGTAACCCGGCTGGACCCCTCTGTCCGGGACTACGAGCCCCGGATGGCGTTGGACGGCGGCGAGGACGGACTGAAATTTTACCGGGCCATCGCAAAGAAATGGAAGCGTGCCCTGAAACCCGGCGGAAAGCTGGCCTTTGAAGTGGGTTATGACCAGGCTTCGCAGGTGCGGGCCATCATGGAGGAACAGGGGTTCCAGGATATCCGGACTACCATGGACCCCGGTCTGCACTGGCGGGTGGTGGAGGGAACCATAGAGGAGAAATCAGAATGAAAAAAGTAAAGATCACGGTGATGAAAACTGCGTCCTATCCGGACTTGATCGAGCAATATGAAAATCCCATCCAGCACACCTGCGATATGCGGGAAGGTCAGGTATTTATCGCCAACGGCTGGGAGCGGCCGGAGGGCTTCTGCGTCAGCGCCTGGGACAGCATGTCCGCCTTTGTGATGACTCTGGCCCACGGCGGTGGGAATTTTTACGGCGGCTGGATGAAAGACAAAAAGTCCGCCATGATCTCCTGTAATGACGGGTTCCGCCCCGTCAGTTTTCTGCTGGAGGCGCTGGAGGCCGACGCGGAATGAGAAATTGCAGTTAAAGTCCGTTTTATGGGACATATAGAGGCGTATCATATGGGATGGAAAGAAGCTGGCGGGAACAAAACGCGCCGGCGGGAAAGGATGATCGTACATGGCTGAGAAGAAGAAGCAGGTGGAGTCTGCCGCCCCCGCTGCGGACAAGAAGAAGGCGCTGGATACCTGCATCGCGCAGATCGAGAAGGACTTCGGCAAGGGCTCCATCATGCGCCTGGGGGAGAACTCCCACATTGTGGTGGAGGCCATCCCAACCGGGTCGCTGTCGCTGGATATCGCCCTGGGGATTGGCGGCGTACCCAAGGGGCGCATCATTGAGATTTACGGCCCCGAGTCTTCCGGCAAGACCACCTTGGCTCTTCACATTGTGGCCGAAGCCCAGAAGCGGGGGGGCGAGGTAGCCTTTATTGACGCTGAGCACGCCCTGGACCCCACCTACGCCCGGGCCCTGGGGGTGGATATCGACTCCATGCTGATCTCCCAGCCGGATACCGGTGAGCAGGGGCTGGAAATCTGCGAGGCCCTGGTGCGCTCCGGCGCCATCGACGTGGTGGTGGTGGACTCCGTCGCGGCCCTGACCCCCCGGGCGGAGATCGAGGGCGACATGGGCGACAGCCACGTGGGTTTGCTGGCCCGGCTGATGAGCCAGGCCCTGCGCAAGCTGGCTGGCTCCATCTCCAAGACCAACTGCATTGTCATTTTCATCAACCAGCTCCGGGAAAAGGTGGGCGTGGTGTACGGCAACCCGGAGGTGACCACCGGCGGCCGGGCGCTGAAGTTCTACTCCTCTGTGCGCATGGAGGTGCGCCGGATTGAGGCCATCAAGAACGGCACCGAGGTGGTGGGCAACCGCACCCGGGCGAAGATCGTGAAGAATAAGGTAGCGCCACCCTTCCGGGAGGCGGAGTTTGAAATCATGTATGGCGAGGGCATTTCCAAACTGGGCGAACTGGTGGACCTGGCCGTGAAGCTGGATATTGTGCAGAAGTCCGGCTCCTGGTTCTCTATGGGGGACACCCGCGTAGGGCAGGGCCGGGACGCGGTGAAGAAGTATTTCCAGGACAACCCGGAGGTCGCCGAAAAGGTAGAGGAGGAGGTCCGCGCCAACTCCTACAAGCTGATGAGCCGCCAGTCCCAGATCGCCGCCAAGGCCGCGGGCCGGGCGGTGGATGTGTCCGCTGACGACTTCGAGGGATAGGGTTCTTTTCCGGCCATGTTGCTTGAAACAGAGAGAATGATTGATGAATAAAAGAGTGATTGTGCGGTTTATTGGGGATGTGCTGATTATCATTTTCCTCGTTGGTTTTATCCTGTCGCTACTCTGGTATACAACGGGTTCTCTTGAGACCATGCCGACGGAGGAACAGCAGGAGAAGGTGCGGACGGCGGCGGTATTATCTATGATTGTGACTGGCGTTCCCTGTATGATCTCTACTGTCATACGGAGACGGGCAAAATGAGGCGCTATGAAAATTGAAAAATTAGAGCCCTCCCGGCACAAGCAGGGCCGCTGGCTGGTGTGGTTGGAGGACGCCTCCTTTGTCCGCATCGGCGAGGGGGACGTGGTATCCCTGGGCCTGTACGCAGGGAAAGCGCTGACCGATGGCGAGGCCGCCGCGCTCACCGCCGCCGGGGAGCGCTCCAAGCTGATGGAGCGGGCGGTAGGATTGCTGTCGCAGCGGCCCATGTCGCGGAAAGAGCTGCTGGATAAGCTGTGCGCCCCGCCCCGGCAGAAAAGAGAAAAATATCCCTATGATAAGCTGGACGACATCCCCGACCGGTCGGTTTTGCAGGTCCGGCGGGAAGCCCTGCGGGAACAGGCGGAGGCCGTAGCCGACCGCCTCACCGAGCTGGGGCTGCTGAACGATAGGGAGTACGCCGGCATGGTTGCGCGCCATTACGCCGCCAAGGGGTACGGCCCCCGGAAAATCCGCGACGAGCTGTACCGGAGGGGGGTGCCCCGGGAATATTGGGAGGACGCCGTGGAAGAGCGGGAGCCGGACGAGAGCCGGATCGACAAGCTTGCCCGGCAGAAGCTCCGGGGGGCGGAACCCACCCGGGAGAACTTGAAAAAGGTGTCCGACTACCTGGCCCGCCGCGGCTACGGCTGGGAGGAGATTTCCACCGTTCTGGATCGAATCCGGGAGGAGGAGTGGGATTAATGGGCTATACAGTGGCGTTTCAGTCCTTGGGCTGCGCCAAAAATCTAGTGAATACCGAGCAGATGATGGCCCTGTGCCGGGACGCGGGCCACACCGTCACCGGCGACCCGGAGGGGGCGGACGTGGCGGTGCTGAACACCTGCGGGTTCATCGAGTCCGCCAAGAGCGAGGCCATCGACAGCATTCTGGAGCTGGCGGCGCTGAAAAGCGCGGGCAGACTGAAAAAGCTGCTGGTCACCGGCTGCCTGGCCCAGCGCTACCCGGACGACATCCGGGAGGAGCTGCCCGAGGTGGACGGGCTTTTGGGCACGGGGAGCTACACCGATGTGGTGTCCGCCGTGGAGCAGCTCATGGCGGGGGAGAGGCCGGAACGGTTCGGCGATATCCACCGCACCTATGAGGACGGGGAGCGCTGGGTGACCACGCCGCCCTATACGGCGTTCCTCAAAATTGCCGAGGGTTGCTCGAACGGCTGCGCGTTCTGCGTAATCCCCAAGCTGCGGGGCAGGTACCGCAGCCGTTCCATGGAGTCGCTTTTGTCGGAGGCGGAGTCGCTGGTGCGGCGGGGGGTAAAGGAGCTCATTGTCATTGCCCAGGATATCACCCGGTACGGGCTGGATCTGGGGGACGGCACGACGCTTTCCAAGCTGCTGGCCGAGCTGTGTAAGCTGGATTTCCATTGGATTCGGCTTCACTACCTCTATCCGGAGGCGGTGACGGACGAGCTGATTGAGGTAATTGCCCGGGAAAGGAAGATCGTCCACTACCTGGACATCCCCATCCAGCACGCCAACAATGGTATCTTGAAGGCTATGCGCCGCCGGAGCGTCAAGGCGGAGATCGAGGCGTTGTTTGCCAAACTCCGGGCGGCTATGCCGGACGTGGTGATCCGCACCTCCCTGATCTGCGGCCTTCCGGGAGAGGGCGAGGCGGAGTTTGAGGAGCTGTGCGGTTTCCTGCGGGAGCAGAAACTCCAGCGGGCGGGGGTGTTCCAGTTCTCGCCGGAGGAGGGGACGTTGGCCGCCGCCATGGAAAACCAGGTGGACCCGGAAACGGCGGCCCGCCGGGTGGAACTGGTTGTGGACTTGCAATCCCGCATTATGGACGAGTACAACGAGGCCCGGCTGGGCACCTGCATGGAGGTGCTGTGCGAGGGTTTTGACGCAGACGGCGGCTGCTATGTGGGCCGCACCTATGCCGACTCGGTGGACATCGACGGGCGGGTGCTGTTTACGGCGGCGGGGCTGATCCCGGCAGGAGAGTTTGTCAACGTGCGGATCACCGGCGTGTCTGACGGGGACCTCACCGGCGAGATCGAGGAATAACTGGTGCTGAACATGAAGGAGGCAAACCATGAATTTACCGAACAAACTGACTATGATGCGCGTGGTTTTGATTCCAGTGTATCTGGTGCTGTGGCACCTGGAATTTCCCGGAAACAATTACGCCGCCCTGACTGTGTTTATCGTGGCCAGCCTCACCGACTTTTTGGATGGTTACATCGCCCGGAAACACAATCTGGTGACGGATTTCGGCAAGTTCATGGACCCTCTGGCGGACAAGATGCTGGTGCTCACCGCCATGACCTGTTTCTGTGCCATGGGTCGCTTCCCGGACTGGGCGCTGGTCATCGTCATGGCCCGGGAGTTTGCCGTGTCCGGCCTGCGGCTGGTGGCGGTGGACAACGGGCGGGTCATTGCCGCCGGGTGGTCGGGCAAGGTCAAGACCTTTTCCACCATGGTGTGCCTGGCGCTGATGCACCTGTGGGGTGAGCCCTCTGTGATGGGTACTCTGGATTGGGTGTGTGTCGCTGTGATCGCGGCTACTACGCTGTATTCCGGCGTGGAGTATTTTGTGAAGAACCGGGATGTGCTTAACTGGAACAAATGACCGACAAAGGGCGGGGCTGTGTGCCCCACCCTTTTCAAATCTGCGAAAAATGGAGGAAAACGCCATGGAATGGTGGAAGGACGCGATCATTTACCAAATCTACCCCCGCAGCTTCCAGGACTCCAACGGGGACGGCGTCGGGGATATCCCTGGTATCATCAGCCGTCTGGACCACTTGCAGGAGCTTGGGGTGGGGGCCGTCTGGCTCAGCCCGGTGTACCCGTCCCCCAACGACGACAACGGCTACGACATTAGCGACTACAAAAACATCAACCCGGAGTACGGCACCCTGGAGGACATGGACCGGCTGATTTTGGAGGCAAAGCGCCGGGGGATACGCATTTTGATGGATCTGGTCATCAACCACACCTCCACCCAACACGAGTGGTTTGAGAAGAGCCGCCGCCGGATTGAGCCCTACACCGATTATTACTATTGGGCGCCCGCCAAGCTGGACGGGACCCTGCCCAACAACTGGACGGGCTTCTTCGGCGAGGACTGCTGGCAGTGGGACGACATGCGGGGGGAGTATTATCTGCACCTGTTTGCCCGGACGCAGGCGGATTTAAACTACCACTGCCCCAAGGTGCTGGACGAGGTGAAGGAGGTGCTTCGCTTCTGGTTGGGTCGGGGCGTGGCCGGGTTCCGGTGCGATGTCATCAATCTGCTGTGGAAGGACAGCCTGGAGGACGGCGAGAAGCGGCTGGCCCTCACCGGCCTGGAGCACTACCTGTCGCTCCCCGAAGCCCACGGCATTTTGCGCCAATTACGCCGTGTGTTGGACGGCTACAAGGCGTTTGCGGTGGGGGAGACGGTGTTCGTCACCCCGGATATGGCCCGGGACCTGTGCGCCGGGGACAGGGACGAACTGAACATGGTGTTTTCCTTTGAGCACATGGAGTGCGACCAGCGCTTCATCAAGTGGTTCAAGCGGGATTTTCGGCCCAGGAAGTTTTTTGAGTGCCTGGTCAAGTGGCAGAAGGAGCTGCCTTGGAACACGATCTACCTGGAAAACCACGACCAGCCCAGGTCCATTCCCCGGTTCGGCAGCGACGGGTATTGGCGGGAGAGCGGTAAGCTGCTGGCTACCCTGCTGCTGACGATGCGGGGTACGCCCTTCATCTACCAGGGCCAGGAGATCGGCATGGTGGACTTTGACTTTGACGGTGTGGACCAGTTGAACGACGTGGAGAGCCGCAACGTGGACCACCTGCTGAGCGCGTACCACGTGCCGGAGGGGCTGCGCTGGAAGATCATCGCCCGCACCAGCCGGGACAACGCCCGCACGCCTATGCAGTGGGACGACGGCCCCAACGCGGGCTTCACCACAGGGAGGCCCTGGCTGGGGGTGAACCGAAACTTCCATTTCATCAACCTGGCGGACCAGGAGAACGATCCGGATTCCATCTGGAGCTGGTACAAGGACCTGTCCAAGCTGCGACGGGACCGGGAGGTGCTGCGCCGAGGGGATTTCCTCTGGCTGGAGGCAACCCACCGGGTGTTCGTCTACCGCCGCCGTCTGGGAGTGGAGAGCGTCACCGTGGCGCTGAATTTCAGCGGCCGGCCTACCCGGGTCGGTAGCCGGGGGACGCTGCTGCGGTCCAACTACCGGCGGGACGGCTTCGACGGGCGGCTCCAGCCCTGGGAGGCGGTCATTTTGGAGGACGGCGTGAAATAAAGAAAAGAGGCCGAATTACTCGGCCTCTTTTTCAAACAGCTCCTCAACGAACCCGGTTGCGGCGGTCAGATAGGCTGAGGGGACAAAAAACCGGAAGGTCTCCGATAAAGAGCCCATTTTGAGCGCCAATCCGGCTCCCAGGGAGCTTTCTTTAAGGAAGGGCACGCCGTGCTGCTGCAAGACGTCGGCCAGCATACCCGCCCAGATGGGGCTTTGCTCCGTCAGAAAACACATTTCCTCTGAACCTTTCGCAGTGGCCGTTTCCACAGGGGAAGCCGTTATCTTCTCATAGGTTTCCATGCTCATGATGACCAGGTCGCCGTAACCGTTTTTGGTGATGAAAATCGGTTCGTTTTTTGCGTGGCAAAGCTCTGAAATCTCGGTGGTATTCCGCAGGTCGGTGATTGGCCTGATTTGCGGCATAAAAATCCCTCCTTTTTTATGTACAAAATTATAACATAATCATGTGCAATCTTCAAGGTGTTTTTGCGCTGCTGAGATTGCTTTAAAATGAGGTGGTGAATGGAAACATAAGGAATCCGGCCCGTGCCATGGCGCGGGCCGGATTCCTTATCCCATCATCGTCCTAGTCAGCAGAAACGCCATCGCCCCGCAGGCGGGGAAGGTCAGCACCCACGCCCCCGCCATCTGGCCCATGACCCGTCTGTCCGCCTCCCGGCCCGCGCCGCAGATGGCCGCGACCTTTGCGTGGGTGGTGGAGGCGGGCAGACCCATGGCGGAGCACGCCAGCAGGACCGCTCCCGCCCCCAGGTCCGCCGCCAGCCCGTCGGCGGGGGAGAGGGTGGCAAGTTCCGAGCCCACCTTTTCTACAATGGGTTTGCCCCCCAGGGCGGTGCCCAGGGCCATGCCACCGGCGGTGAGCAGGGCCAGGGCCATACGGGAGTGGGACGCGTTTCCGTCGAGCCCGTCGGCGAGCAGCAGCAGAGCCAGGAATTTCTGGCCGTCCTGCACACCGTGGAGCAGGGCGGTGAGGGCGGCGGCCCCTGTCTGCCAGGCCGCAGGGCGGCGCACCCGACCGGTTAAGGCCTGCCGGAAGAGCCGACCTGCCGCCACCCCGGCGGGTAGGGACAGCGCCATCCCCGCCAGCACCATCAGCCATGCCCCGGCGTTGAGCTGCGCCGCGTCCGTCCCTAAAGCGACGGCCCCGCCGGACAGGCCCGCCAGCAGGGCATGGCTCTCGCTGGTGGGCAGGCCGAACCGCCACGCCGCCACCGCCCACAGCACGATGGACAGTAACGCGGCGTTGAGGGCGGTAACCGCCCCATGGGGATCGGAAAAGGCTACCAGCTCCCCCATGGTGTCGGCCACGGCGGGGAAGCACAGGCAGGCCAGCGCCGCCCCGGCGAAGTTGGATACCGCCGCCAGAAGTACGCCCCGGCGGAAGCTCAAGGCCCCCGAGCCCACGGCGGTAGCGATGGC
Organism: uncultured Oscillospiraceae bacterium; assembly: GCA_910579155.1. Next base: position 18,715 of record CAJTTS010000009.1, read on the forward strand.
GTTGGGCGCGTCGGTCCAGCCGTTGACAAAGATCACCGCCAGCACCAGCAGGCGGGCGAGATGGATGGTTACGGTCATGGCATTCCCTCCCCGGAGGGAGATTATTTGGAGTGCGCAAAAAATATGTGAAAAATTTTAAAAATAAAAAAGGATTTTTCCAATTTACGGGGTATAAGAAAGAGACAGCAAAATTGCGCTGTGCGCGAAGCGGGGAGGAATGGATATGAATCAGACCATTCGGGAACGCACCGAAGCCCTCGAGCGTCAGACCCTGTCGCCGTGGGCCTGCCTGTCGGCGGAGTCCAGGGGGCGGGCGGTGGCCGTCGAGTCCTGCCCCATGCGCACCTGCTTCCAGCGGGACGTGGACCGGGTGGTGCATTGCAAGTCTTTCCGGCGCCTGAAGCACAAGACCCAGGTGTTCCTCCAGCCGGAGGGGGACCATTACCGCACCCGGATGACCCATACCCTGGAGGTATCCCGCATTGCCCGGACCATGGCAAGGGGCCTGGGCCTCAACGAGGACCTGACCGAGGCCGCCGCCCTGGCCCACGACCTGGGACACACCCCCTTCGGCCACGCCGGGGAGCGGGCGCTGTCCCGGATGGTGGAGGGCGGCTTCCGCCACTATGAGCAGTCCCTGCGGGTGATCGACAGGCTGGAGAATGAGGGCGCGGGGCTGAACCTGTGCCATGAGGTGCGCTCCGGCGTCCTGTGCCACACCACCGGGCCGGTGGCAGACACGCTGGAGGGCCAGTTGGTGCGGTTCGCCGACAAGATCGCCTACATCAACCACGATATTGACGACGCCATGCGGGGGGGCATTATTTTCCCCACCGATATCCCCATCTGTATTTCCCAGGTGCTGGGCTATACCCACGGGGAGCGCATTGAGACGCTGACCATGGACGTCATCCGGGCCAGCGCCGAGGGGGAACTGATCCGGCAGTCGCCTGTGGTGGCCAAAGCCATGGCGGAATTAAAGGAGTTTATGTTCCGGTCCGTCTACTTCAATCCCTTGGCGAAAGGGGAGGAGGGCAAGGCGGAGGACATGATTTGCCTGCTGTACGAATACTATTACAAGCACACGGACAAGCTGCCCCCGGAATACCAGGACATTCTGGTGCGGGAGGGGACGCAGCGGGCGGTGCTGGACTACATTGCGGGCATGACGGACACCTATGCTGTGGAGCAGTTCAGCAGCCTGTTCATTCCGAGGGGGTGGGTGGTCAAGTGACGGAATACCTTGTGCCAACAAGACCCTCGGAAGCGGAGTTCACAGAGAAGCGCTCCACCTTCATCGGCCACGTCTGGCCGGTGGAGACGGAGGAGGAGGCCCGCAGGCGCATTGAGGAGATGAAAAAGAAATACCACGACGCCCGGCACAACTGCTGGTGCTATCTGCTGAAGGACGGTCCGGTGCGATACTCCGACGACGGCGAGCCCCAGGGCACCGCAGGACAGCCCATGCTGGGGGTGTTCCAGAAGGAGGGGGTCGTCAATGTGTGCTGCGTGGTCACCCGGTACTTCGGCGGGGTACTGCTGGGGGCGGGAGGCTTGGTCCGGGCCTATACCCAAAGCGCTAAGGATGCGCTGGACGCCGCGGGTGTGTCGGTGGTCCGCCGCTGGCTGGAGCTGGCGGTGGAGTGCCCTTACAATTTCCTGGAGCGGGTGAAACTGGCCTGTTCCGCCCAGGGCGGCGTGGTGGGCGAGATTGAATACGCCGCCAACGTGACGGTCCACGCCCTGTTGCCCGAGGGGGGCGCGGAGGCGTTCCGGGCTCAGATGACCGAGCTGTCCGCCGGGGACTTTTCGGCTGTTGAACTGGGGGAAGTATTCCGCGCCGTCCCAATTGGGGGATAAATTCGCAAAACTGTGATAAAAGTTACCCAAATTGGCTAATATCAAGAGGGAGGTGGGCCATGTCTATCCCGGACAGCTTTTTGGACGACCTGAACGGGCGGCTGAATATTGTGGATGTGGTCTCCGCCTACCTGCCCCTGACCAAGAAGGGGGGCAACTATTGGGGGTTGTGCCCCTTTCACCACGAGAAGACCCCGTCGTTCTCGGTGAACGAGTCCAAGCAGATTTTCCACTGCTTTGGCTGCGGCAAGGGGGGAGGGGCCATCCGCTTCGTCATGGAGATGGATAGCCTGTCCTTTCCGGAGGCGGTGCGCAAGCTGGCCCAGCAGGAGGGGATGGAGGTCCCAGACGATAGCCACGGGGACGGCAAGTGGCGGGAAAGGCGAAAGCGTATTCTGGAGCTGAACCGCGAAGCCGCCCGGTTTTACCGCTCCATGCTCGCCGACCCGCGGGGGGCGGCGGTGGCGTTCTACATCCGGGACAAGCGGCGCATCAGCCCCAAATTCTCCGCCCGGTTTGGCCTGGGAGCTGCGCCGGACGCCTGGGACAGCCTCATCAACGCCATGCGGGACAAGGGCTACGACAAGGCCGACCTCATTGACGCGGGTCTGGCCGTGGCGGGCAAGGGGGGCGGCGTGTACGACAAGTACCGCAACCGCCTGATGCTGCCGGTGATTGATGTGCGGGGGGATGTGATCGGGTTCACCAGTCGGGTGATGGACGACTCCACCCCCAAGTATCTGAACACCCCGGAGACCGCCATCTTCAAAAAACGGTCCATTCTGTACGGCTTGAATTACGCCAAGAACACCAAACGCCCCAACTTTATCCTGGTGGAGGGCAACATCGACGTCATTACCTTACATCAGGCGGGGTTTGACAACACGGTAGCCACCATGGGCACCGCCCTCACCGAGGAGCATGTGAAGCTGCTGGGGCGGTACACCAAAGAGTTGGTGCTGTGCTACGACAACGACGCCGCCGGGGAGGACGCCACCCAGCGGGCCATTGCCCTGCTGAAAAACTCGGAGGTGGGGGTAAAGGTGCTGCGCCTGCCCAAGCGGCAGACCCCGGACGGCCAGATGGTTAAGCAGGACGCGGACGACTATATCAAAAATGTGGGGCCTCAGGCATTTGAGGACCTGATGAACCAGAGCTCCAATTCGGCGGAGTACCGTCTAGGCGTGGTGCGCGGAGGCTTTGACCTGAGCCGGGACGACCAGCGGGCCCAGTACCTCCAGGCGGCGGCCGAGGTGGTGGCGGGGCTGGACAGCCCGGTGGAGCGGGAGATTTACGCCGGGCGGTGCGCTGAGACGGCGGGAGTGTCCAAGGAGGCGGTGCTCCAGGAAGTGGAGCGGCTCCGGAAAAAAGGGGCCTGGAAAGCCAAAAAGCAGGAGGAGCGCCAGAACCTGACGCCCGCCCGTCAGGCCCAGCCAAAGGACCGGGGCCTGCGGTATACCAACGTCCGGTCCGCTTTGGCGGAGGAGGGCATTTTACGGGTGGTGCTGCTGGACGGGGAGTTTTTCCGGGAACTGGACGATCTGACCCCGGACTGCTTTTCCTCGCCCCTGCTGGGAAAGGTCTACGGCCTGCTGCGGGAGCGGTGGCAAACGGGGAAGAGCGTGGCGCTGCCCGCGTTGGAGAGCCGGCTGACCCCGGAGGAGTTGGACCAGCTTTCCGCCGCCGTCCAGAGGCCCCAGGCCCGGAATACCGCCCGGGAGGCCCTGGAGGCTTGTAAGAAAACAATTCTTGTGGAACACCGCAAGAGGGACATACATAGCGCGGAGGACCTGATCGACCTGAGACAGGCGCTGAAACAGAAAAATGCTACGGAGGATGAATGATTATGAGCGAGAAGAAAAAGACGGTCAAGAAGACGGATACCGCCCCCCACACCCAGGCCAGCCCCGAAAAGCTGGAGGCGGCCAAGGCGGAGCTTGCCAAGATGGTGGAGGGGGTCCAGAACGGCGAAAAGCTGCTGGAGCTCATTGACGTCGGCTATAAAAAGGGCAAGTTGTCTTCCAACGAGATGATGGAGACGCTGGACTCCATTAGCCTGGAGAGCGATCAGATGGACAAGGTGTACGACGTGCTGGAGAACCTTGGCATCGATACCGCCGGGGAGGAATTCCCTCTGGAGCTGGACGACGGCGCGCTTCCCCCCGCCGCCGAGCTGGAGGAAATCCCCGAGGAGGAGATCGTGGACCCCAACACCCTGGTAGATTCCTTTGCCATCGACGACCCGGTGCGCATGTACCTGAAAGAGATCGGCAAGGTGGACTTGCTGACCCCCGAGCGGGAGGTGGAGCTGGCCCAGAGAATGGGGGCCGGCGCGGCGGCACAGGAACAGCTCAGCGAGCTGGAGAAGTCCGGCGAGTCCATCCCGGAGGAGACGTTAAAGGAGCTGAAAAAGACCGTCAAGAGCGGCGAGAGAGCCAAGCAGCAGCTTGCGGAGGCCAACCTGCGCCTGGTGGTGTCCATCGCCAAGCGGTATGTGGGCCGGGGAATGCTGTTCCTGGATCTGATTCAGGAGGGCAACCTGGGCCTTATCAAGGCGGTGGAAAAGTTCGACTACACCAAGGGATACAAGTTCTCCACCTACGCCACCTGGTGGATTCGCCAGGCCATTACCCGGGCCATCGCCGATCAGGCCCGCACCATCCGCATCCCGGTTCACATGGTGGAGACCATCAATAAGGTGATCCGGGTGAACCGGCAGCTCTTGCAGGAGCTGGGCCACGACCCCACCCCGGAGGAGACGGCGGCTGAGATGGGGATGCCGGTGGAGAAGGTGCGGGAGATTCTCAAAATCGCCCAGGAGCCCGTCTCCCTGGAGACCCCCATCGGCGAGGAGGAGGACAGCCACCTGGGCGACTTCATCGAGGATGACACTGCCTCCGAGCCCTCCGAGGCCGCGTCGTTTACCCTGTTGAAGGAGCAGCTTGTGGACGTGCTGTCCACCCTGACCCCCCGGGAGGAGAAGGTGCTGCGCCTGCGCTTCGGCATCGAGGACGGCCGCACGCGCACCCTGGAAGAGGTGGGCAAGGAATTCAACGTCACCCGGGAGCGCATCCGGCAGATTGAGGCCAAGGCCCTGCGCAAGCTGCGCCACCCCAGCCGGAGCAAGAAGCTGAAAGACTTTTTGAGCTGAATGATTTGAAAAACCCGCCCCTGGCCAAGCTGGCAGGGGCGGGTTGCATTTTAGTGGAAAACCGTCAATAGTTTTTCAAAGAAGTTTACTGATATGTTTTTCGTCGTTGGTATGTGAACAAATATGACGGGACAATCCATTTTCCACATCATCTGATAGTATGCCTCGTTGCACAGGCAATGAGTGGGGCGATCTGATATTGTATAGTTCAAAGCAGATTTTTCGGCTTTTGCACGATATTTGGATAAGTTGGCCCTGGTGTGGAGCAAAGTGGAATCTTTTTCAGCCGACAACTCAAACCGAATGGAGTGTTTAAGCATCTTATCTGAACCAAACATGATTACATTTTTGTATCCGGCATCCAGCGATTCGATATCTTTTAGGATGCCGCGAAAGGAATTTGTTAAGAATACCTTGTCTCCCGGAAGAGAAGAAACCAGATGAAAAGATGAGTTGTGTGACCCTTTAAAGCCGGAGTATAAAACATTTTCCATGATAGAATATAATCATCGGAACACCCGGTTGAAATCCCGGGGCATTTTGGCCCTGAATGTGATCTGATCTCCGGTGGCGGGGTGTGTGAAGGACAGCTCATTGGCGTGGAGGCACAGCCGCCCAATGGGGTTGGTGCGGGCTCCATACTGCTTGTCCCCGGCAACAGGGCAGCCCAGCTCCTTCATGTGAACACGAATCTGGTTCTTTCGGCCTGTCTCAATATTGATGTTCAACAGGGCATAGCCGCCTCCGGACTTCTGTATCTCATAGCTGGTGATGGCCTCTTTGGCCCCTTTTCCCGGTGCGCCGGAAAAGCTCAGATGGGTGTCCGTCTCCACCAGCCAGGAGCGGATGGTGTCCCGCTCTGGCTTGGGCACCCCCTCCACCACCGCCAGATAGCCCCGGCGGGTTACCATGTTGTTCCAGTGGGCCTGAAACAGCTCCTTGGTCTCCGGGTCCCGGGCGAACATCAGCACCCCGGAGGTATCCCGGTCCAGCCGGTGGAGGACAAAAATGCGGTCGTCCACCCGCCTGCTCTTTACGTAGTCGGTGACCATGTGATAGGCGGTGCGGGTTTTCTCCTTGTCGTTGGCCACGCTGAGCAGCTTGGCGGGCTTGTTCACCACAATGAGGTGCTCGTCCTCGTAGAGGATGGGGAAGGGCAGCGCGTCTGCTTTTGGTGCGGAGGAGGGCAGGATGGTCACCTTCTGCCCCGGGGCAAGGGGAGTATCAAACCGGGAGATGGGCACGCCGTCCACCGCCACCAGCCGCCGGGACAGCAGGGATTTTACGTTGTTGCGGCTCTTGCCCTTCACCTGCGAGAGCAGAAAGGGGAGCAGGGTGGCGGGCTCGTCCACCGTATAGACAGGGGCTTCGCCCCGATGCTTATTGTTGTGTTCCATAATTGACCGCCTTCTCAATATTTTGCCTATTGTATCACAGGCGGGGAGAAAAGTCCATGAAATTCCAATGGGACAGGCAAGACAGGGCGTTTCCCCTCATATGCTTCCCAGAGGTGATGTATCGTGGGAGAAAAAGAGGGCCTGCTACTCCGGGCATCCCGACTGTTTGATCTGCCTGCCGACGCGCTGGCAGGTGTGCCCAGGGTAGAGATCATTGGGGACGGTGAGCTGCGCATGGGTCCCCACCGGGGCATCTTAGCCTACGGGCCGGAGGAAATCCATATATCCGGCGGCAGCATCGTGGTGCTGGTGCGGGGCAGCGGCCTGGAGCTGCGGGCCATGACCCCGGAGGAGCTGCTTGTTACAGGGACCATCACCGCCGTGGAATTTATGAGGTGAAACCATGAAAAAGCTCATCAACCTGCTGCGGGGGTATGTGGAGCTGACGGTAACAGGGGCTTTCCCGGAGCGTCTGCTGAACCTGTGCGCCCAGAACCGGCTGCAATTCTGGAAGCTGTGCTGGATCGATGAGACCAGTTTTACCTTCCGTATCGCCCTCCAGGACCGGAAACGGCTTGAGGGGCTGTCCCAGCGCGCGATGTGTGAGCTGCATGAAAAGGGCCGCCGGGGGGCGGCGGCGGTGGCGGAGCGGATGATCCGGCGGCGGTGGGGGTTTGTGGTGGGGGTGGCGCTGTGCTTCCTGGCGGTGAGCTTTCTGTCCCGGTTTGTGCTGGTCATCGAGGTGACGGGGAATGAGACCGTCCCTACCGCCGTCATCCTGTCCCAGCTCCAGCGGGCGGGGGTGCGGCCCGGAGCCTACGGCCCCGCCATCCCGCAAAAGGAGGCGGCCAACATTGCCCTGCTGGGCCTGCCGGAGCTGAGCTACCTGGCCATCAACATCTACGGTACCCGGGCGGAGGTGGTGGTGCATGAGGCGGAGAAAAAGCCCGAGCTGCTGGACGAGAACGTACCCACCGACGTGGTGGCGGAGGCAGACGGCATCATTGAGGATATTCAGGCGGACACAGGCCGCGCCATGTTCCAGAATGGGGATATCGTGGCCAAGGGAGAGGTGCTCATCAGCGGGGACCTGGATTTGAAGGAACCGGAGTACGGTACGGTGGATTTTGGACACCTGATTGTCCATGCCGCTGGTACAGTAACCGCCCGGACCTGGCGGACGCTGGAGGAGACCATTCCCCTCGCCGTCCAGGCCAAGGAGTACACCGGGGAGGAGCTGACGGACCGCGCCATAAAAATTTTATGGTTTGACCTGGATTTTTTCCAAAACAGTAGCATTTCTGGTGGGAGATGTGATAAAATATCTAAGACTGAGCAGTTGACTGTGTTTGGCTGCCCGTGGCCGGTCTGGCTGACCACCACAACTCTGCGGGGTTATGAGCTCTCCCAGCGGGAAATTGACCGGGAGGGCGCCGCCGCTCAACTGGAGGAAGCGCTGCTGTCCCGACTGCACAAGCTGATGGAGGCAAACGGCGGCGAGGTGTTGCGCACGGATTTTTCTGTTCGGGAGGAGAACGGGCGACTCACGGTCACGTTGCTGGCGGAGTGCCGGGAAGAGATTGGCCGAACTGTGGAGCGGGACGGCGAGGTGGGCCGAATATACGGAGATGGGGGAACGTCCGCCCCATAATATCAAGCAAGTTTAAAATAGACGATACAAAGGAGTTTCCAATGACAGAGCAGAGCATCAGCATTGAGCGGATGGAGGAGGCCGTCAACCTGTTCGGCCTGTTCGATGAGAACATCCGCCTGATTGAGCAGGAGCTGGACGTGTCGGTGGTGAACCGGGAGTCCAATTTAAAAATTTCCGGCGACGGCGAGAACGTCATGTGGGCGGTGAAGGCCATCCAGGGTTTGCTGACCCTGTCCGCCAAGGGGGAGGCCATCGGTCAGCAGAATGTGCGGTATATCATCGAACTGGTCCGTTCCGGCAACGAGGGAAAGATTGCCCAGTTGGCGGGCAACGTGGTGTGCGTCACCGCCAAGGGCAAGCCCATCAAGGCCAAAACCATCGGCCAACAGAAGTATGTGGACGCCATCAAGAACAACACCGTCACCATCGGCGTGGGCCCCGCCGGCACGGGCAAGACCTACCTGGCGGTGGCGGCGGCGGTGGCGGCCTTCCGGGAGAAGCAGATCAACCGCATCATCCTGACCCGTCCCGCCGTGGAGGCGGGGGAGCGGCTGGGTTTCCTGCCGGGGGACCTGCAATCCAAGGTGGATCCCTACCTGCGGCCCCTGTACGACGCGCTGTTCGACATGCTGGGGGCAGAGACGTATCAGAAGTACGTGGAGCGGGGGAATATCGAGGTGGCACCGCTGGCGTATATGCGCGGGCGGACGCTGGACGACTCGTTCATTATTTTGGACGAGGCCCAGAACACCAGCCGGGAGCAGATGAAAATGTTCCTCACCCGGCTGGGCTTCGGCTCCAAAATCGTCATCACCGGCGACGCCACCCAGATCGACCTGCCGGCGGACAAGGTGTCCGGCCTGAAGGAGGCCATGCGGGTGCTGAAGGGTGTGGAGGACATCGCCATCTGTCAGCTCACCGGGGCGGATGTGGTGCGGCATGTGATCGTGCAGCGAATCATCAAGGCCTATGAGGACGACGAGAAGCGCCGGGCCGCCAAGCGGGACAAGCGTTAACGCAGGTCGAAGGAAGCCGCAGTAATGCGTGTACGGAGCTGCAATCCCCGATAAAGGACCACAATCCATGTCCCCGGACAGGATTGTTTTCCAGGTCGTAGGGCCATTTGCCGGGGGTTGACTCGTTGGAAAATAGAGGGAATACGTTGCCGGCAATCGCGGAATTTTACGATGAGTCCATTGACTGGCTCATGGGCCGTACCGACAAGCAGGAGGTCAACCGATAATGCCAAAGCATGAAATCATCATCTCCGCCGACGTGGAGGATGTGGATGAAAAGCTGGATTCATTCATCAGCAAGGTGATCCGCACTGCGCTGGACGCGGAAGGGGTGAAAATACCCTGTGAAGTAAATGTGCTTGTCGCCAATGACGCGGGCATTCACCAGGTAAATCTGGACATGCGGAACGTGGACGCCCCCACCGATGTGCTGAGTTTCCCCATGTTCGACCTGACTCCGGGGGACAAGCCCTCCCCGGGGGACGCGGACCCTGCCACCGGGCTGGTGCCCCTGGGGGACATGTGCATCTCCATGGAGCGGGTTCGCGCCCAGGCCGAGGAGTATGGACACAGCCCACGCCGGGAGCTGGCCTATCTGGCCGTCCACTCCGTGCTGCATCTGCTGGGCTACGACCACCTGGACGAGGGGCCGATGAAGGCCCAGATGCGGAGGCGGGAGGAGGACATCATGAGAGAATTGGGATTAGAGAGGGGACAAAGCACATGAAAATACGCTATGCTTTGCCGATAGTAGCCTTGGCGCTGTTGCTGGCCGGGTGTCAGGCGGAGAAGTCTGTGGAAACCGCGTCGGTGCCGCCGGAGACGCCCGCACCGACGGAGGAATCTGCGCCGCTGGAGACGCTGGGGCCGTCCCTCGACCCGCTGGAGGAGCTTTTGGCACAGCAGCCTATAGATGATACCCACGACGCGTTTTTGGTACCCACTGGGGGAACGCTGGGGACGCTGCTGGTGACGGTGGAGCTGGGGGAGCGGGACCCGGAGCTGATGGAATGCCCGTTATACTTTGCCGTCTGGAATCCGGAGGATATGAGCAGACCGGTTCAGGAGATGGAAAAGACGACCTTTAACGTGTTTCATTGGCACGAGGAATTGGACGCCAATTTTGACGGCCTTGGAGACTTCAGCTATACGTATGCCATGGGGAATCAGCCGACTTACGGCTATCTCTGGGTTTGGGACGAGGACGCGGGGCAGTTTGTGGAGGCACCGGAATATCAGGAGATATCCGGGCCCCGTTGCAACCCGGAGACAGAGATCATCGACGGCTTTGCCCGCAACAGCGGGGCCGGGGACGGCGTGACCACCTTCCACCGCTGGGAGGACGGGGAGCTGGTGTGCATCCGGCGGATCGAGACGTGGTGGGAAGCGACAGATATGGTGATCCCCGAGACAGAAGGGACGGTGTTCATCTACGGGATAAGGGTGGAGGACCGGATCGACGGGGAATTGACCCAGGTGTACTACAAGGAGTTTCCCCCAGGAGAGGATTTCTTCGACGAGCAGGCGAAATGGGAGCGCCTGGATTACCACGGGGAAAACTAAGCATACTTATATAAAATGCTCAAGAAAGTTGAGGATCACCTTATGAATATCAAAAAATCCGGCATCATCACCATCTGTGGGCGGCCCAATGTGGGCAAATCCACCCTGACCAACACCCTGGCGGGGGAGAAGGTCGCCATCGTATCCCCGAAGCCCCAGACCACCCGGAACCGTATCTGCGCCGTCCTCAACCGAGGAGACAGCCAGTTTGTGTTTGTGGACACGCCGGGCCTGCATAAGGCCCGCACCCGGCTGGGGGATTACATGGTCAAGGTGGTGCGCCAGTCGGTGGCGGATGTGGACGGGGTGATGCTGTTGGTAGAGCCGGTGGACCACATCGGCAAGCCGGAGGAGGAGCTGATTTCCCGGATCAAGGCGCTGGGCGCGCCCGCCGCGCTGGTCATCAACAAGATCGACACGGTGGAAAAGGAGAAGCTGCTGTCGGTGATGGCGGTGTACGGCGCGGCCCACGACTGGGACGCGGTGGTGCCCATCTCGGCCAAGACCGGCGAGGGTGTGGACGAACTGCTGGAGGTACTGGACGGTTGGCTGCCCGAGGGGCCACAGCTCTTCCCGGACGGGGCGGTGACCGACCAGCCGGAACGGCAAATCATGGCGGAGATCGTCCGGGAGAAGTTGCTTCGGGAGCTGGACCAGGAGATTCCACACGGCACGGCGGTGGAGGTGACCAAGTTCTCCCAACGGGACAACGACATCATCGACTGCCACGTGACCATATATTGTGAAAAGGCGTCCCACAAGGGTATCATCATCGGCAAGGGCGGGGCCATGCTGAAAAAGATCAGCACCCAAGCCCGGCAGGACATGGAGGCGTTCATGGGGGCTAAGATGTATCTGGAGACCTGGGTGAAGGTCAAGGAGAACTGGCGGGACAATCCGGCGGCCATCCAGAATTTCGGGTATGAGGAAGACTGAGCTGTGGAGTACGCGGAGAAAAGAGTTGTGCTGAAAAACGGGATGACCTGCGCCATTCGACGCCCGGAGGCGACGGACGCAGAAGAGTTGCTGCGCTACCAGAAAGAGACCAGCGGCGAGACGCCCTACCTTGTGACGGGGCCGGAGGATATTGACTGGACGGCTGAACGGCAGATCCGGCGGATTGAGTCGTGGAACTCCGCCCCCGACCGGTTGCGGCTTGTGGCGGAGATAGACGGGGCACTGGCGGGGGCGGCTATTGCCTACGGGACGGGCGACCAGAGCCGTGTGCGCCACCGTTGCAGCGTGGATATTACCCTCTACCAAAAATTCTGCGGCATAGGGGTTGGGACGCTGCTGCTGGGAGAGCTGCTGTCTGCGGCAAGCGCCGCCGGGTACGAGCAGGCGGAGCTGGATGTGGTGTCCTCCAACGCCCCCGCCACCGGACTGTACCGAAAGATGGGCTTCGAGGCCGTGGGGACGATCCCTCATGCTCTAAAGTACGCGGACGGGAGTTACGCCGATTTCCTGTTGATGGTCAAATCCCTGGTTTGAGGAAAACAGACGAAAATTTCCCTGACATAATCGCTCCGCTGCCGTCCATGCTAACTCTATACAGGAGGGACGGCAATGGACACAACGTTTTGGAACCTGTTTTGGACCACCGGGATGCCGGAGGCATGGCTCATGAGCCGGAACGGGAAGGGGCCGGTTCAGGCGGACACCAAGCCTGAACCGGGAAGCAGACAGGAGCTATCCGGCCCGCTAGCCGGATTTCAGCCCCACTCGGACAATTCTCCCGGCGGCCCCATGGGACTTTATTGAAACATTTGCTCCGGCAGACGCCGGGGCGTACATAGGAGCGTTTTTATGCACCTGACCACAAACGCCCTCGTGCTGCGCGAGGTGAATTACAAAGAATCGGATAAGATTCTCACCCTGCTCACGGAAGAGAAGGGCAAGCTGACGGTGTCCGCCCGGGGTTGCCGGAAAAAGGACAGCCCCATCTCCTCAGCTTGCCAGCTTTTGTCCTGGGCGGAGTTTACCCTTTACGAGTTCCGGGGGATGTGGTCGGTGAAGGAGGCTGCCTCGGAGCGGCTGTTTGACGGAGTGAGGGGAAGCCTGGAGAAAGTAGCCCTGGCCAGCTACCTGGTAGAGGTTACTGAGGCTTTAGCGGAGGAGGGCCAGCCGGACCCCGGTCTGCTGGCGATGACGCTGAACTGCCTCCACGCCCTGGACAAGCTGAACCATCCGCTGGCCCAGGTAAAGGCGGCGTTTGAGTGGCGGTCCATGGCCCTGGCGGGGTATGAGCCCCAGATCGAGCGGTGCATCGCGTGCGGACGGGATCAGCCTCAGGAACCCCATATCCACCTGGGGGAAGGGATGCTCCACTGCTCCGTCTGCCGGGACAAGCTGGGGGAGGGGGTTTCTATGCCCCTGACTACCGCAGGTCTGGCGGCCCTACGGCACGTTGTCTGGGGTCCCCGGAAGCGGCTGCTGTCCTTCCGGCTGGACGGGGAGGGTCTGCAACGCCTGTCCGACGCGTCGGAAGCGTATCTCATGACCCGCCTGGAGCGGGGGTTCCGGACACTGGATTTCTACAAGAAAATTACTTACAAACCATCCATTTAAATTGAGGAAATCATTATGATGCCATTATTTGAAAAATCTATAGAGACTTTGGAGCTGCCCCGTGTGCTGGCCCTGCTGGCCAACGAGGCGGCCACGGAGGAGGGCAAGGAGCGGTGCCAGGCCCTACGGCCGATCGGCGTGCAAAACGATGTGCTCCGACTGCAAAAGCAGACCTCCGCCGCCTTTGACCTGCTGGTGAAGCACGGCACGCCGTCCCTGTCGGGAGTGAAGCCGGTGGCCGCCGCCCTCCAGCGGGCGGACCGGGGCGGCGCGCTGAACACCCGGGAGCTGTTGGACATCGCCCAGGTGCTGCGCTGCGCCCGGAACGTCCGCGAGTATGGGGCTGGTGGCGAGGTCAAGACGGTGCTGGACGGTTATTTCGAGAGCCTCGCCGCCAACCGATTCCTGGAAGACAAGATCACCGGCTCCATCCTCAGCGAGGATGAAATCGCCGACGCCGCCTCCCCGGAGCTGGCTGATATCCGGCGGCACATCAGGGCGGCGGCGGGGAAGGTGCGGGACGTGCTCAACCGGCTTATCACCTCCAACCAATCCAAGTATTTGCAGGACGCCATCATCACCATGCGCGGGGGCCGGTATGTGGTGCCTGTGAAGAGTGAGCACAAGAACGACATCCCGGGCCTGGTCCATGATGTGTCCGGTTCCGGAGGTACCTTTTTCATCGAGCCCATGGGCGTGGTAAACGCCAACAACGAGCTGCGGGAGCTCCAGGCCAAGGAGCAAAAGGAGATTGAGCGCATCCTGGCGGAGCTGTCCGCCGACTGCGCTGGATTTAAAGGGAGCATTGAGGACGACTACCAGACGCTGGTGTCCCTGGACTGCATCTTTGCCCGGGCCAAGCTGTCCTCCGTCATGGGGGGCATGGAGCCGGTGCTGGGCAACCGCATTGAGTTGAGAAAGGCCCGCCATCCGTTGCTGGACCCCAAGACCGCTGTGCGCAACGATCTGGCTCTGGGCGGGAAATTCGACACGCTGGTCATCACCGGCCCCAACACCGGCGGCAAGACGGTGACGTTGAAAACTCTGGGACTGCTGACCCTGATGGTCCAGTGCGGTCTGCATATCCCGGCAGCGGACGGCTCCACGGTTAAAGTGTGCTCTGCTGTGCTGGCAGATATCGGCGACGAGCAGTCCATCGACCAGTCCCTGTCCACCTTCTCCTCTCATATGACCAACATCGTGGCCATTCTGGAGCAGGCGGACGACGAGACGCTGATCCTGTTCGACGAGCTGGGGGCGGGCACCGACCCGGTGGAGGGCGCCGCCTTGGCCGCCGCCATCATCGAGTCCGCCCGGGCCATGGGGGCCACCGTGGCGGCCACCACCCACTACGCCGAACTAAAGGTGTACGCCATGACCACCGCCGGGGTGGAGAACGCCTCCTGTGAGTTCGATGTGGAGACGTTGGCTCCCACCTACCGTGTGCTCATCGGCATCCCCGGCAAATCCAACGCTTTCGCCATCTCCCGGCGGCTGGGCCTGCCCGACTATATTATCCAAAAGGCCGCCGACCGCATCGACGCGGAAAACGTGCGTTTTGAGGACGTGCTCAGCCAATTGGACATCCAGCGCCAGGCCATGGAAAAGGAGAAGGAGCAGGCGGCCAAGCTGCGCCGGGAGATGGAGGAGGCCCGGACCCAGGCGGAGCAGTACCGTGCCCGGATTGAGGAGGAGCGACGCAAGGCCACTGAGAAGGCCCGGGCGGAGGCCCGCGCCATCATTGAGCAGGCCCGGGACGCCGCCGACCAGACATTTAAAGAGCTGAACGACATGCGCCGCCGCCAGGAGCAGGCGAAGGAATGGGTGGATGACAACGAGCAGCGCTCCGAGCTGCGCCGGAAGCTCAACGAGGCGGACGCCGCTTTGGGAGGCAAAAAGGAGGGCCTGCCGCCCCCGCCGCCCACCCGCGACGCTGTGACGGGCGATACGGTGGAGCTGGTAAAAATGGGCACCCAGGCGGAGGTGGTGGGCGTCAACAAGGACGGCACGCTCCAGCTCCAGGCGGGGATTTTGAAGCTGAAGGCCAAGCAGAGCGAGGTGCGGGTGCTGGAAGATGTTACTGCCCGAAAGAAGCAGAGCGCAAAGGATAAGCAGCGCGCCGCGTCTGTGAGCCGCCCGTTCCGGGCTGCAGCGGCCAAGGCGGAGCTGGACCTGCGGGGCATGATGGTGGACGAGGCGCTGGGGGCGGTGGACCTGTTTTTGGACAACGCACTGATGGGCAAGCTGGAGACGGTAACCATCATCCACGGCAAGGGTACCGGAGCATTGCGTAAGGCGGTGCGGGAACATCTGAAAAAGAGCCGCTACGTTAAGGAGTTCCGCCCCGGCGTGTACGGGGAAGGGGAGGACGGCGTCACAGTTGCGACGCTGAGATGAGAGCGCATGTTGAACAAAACGCCGTTTTTGACAGAATAAAACGGAATTTGCCGGAAAACAAGGCGGCAATGTGGTGAATTATAGGCGGTTTCCATGAATGAACGGCGTGATTTTTGGTAAAATTGCTCTTGACGATATCGCCTGAATTTGGTATTCTATCGTATGTAAGAAGATTCGTAAGTCAGGTTAGGAGTACAGCCTATTGTACCCGTGCCGAGCTTTATTGATGGAGGGAATCGCTCATGTTCATGAAAGAGACTACGGTAAACAACCAAGTCGGCCTGCATGCCCGTCCGGCTACGTTTTTTATCCAGAAAGCCAACGAGTTCAAGAGCTCCATCTGGGTGGAGAAGGACGATGACCGCCGGGTCAACGCCAAGAGCCTGCTGGGTGTTTTATCCTTGGGCATCGTGAAGGGTACGACCATCAACCTCATCGCCGATGGTCCCGACGAGGAAGCCGCCATTAACGCTTTGGTTGAGCTGATTAATTCTGAGTTCTCTGAGTGACCAATGCTGACCGCAAAAAGCGCCGCAGAAGCGGCGCTTTTTTTGTAAGAAGCGCGACGATAGGCGCATAGGGGCGGATGGAGCGGAGCGAAGGCAAAAGCCCAAGGCCCACAAAGTGGGACTGGGTTTTGCCTGAGTCGCAGCGAAGCCGCCCCGTAATGCGCCCAATCGGAGCATGACAAGCAAGAAGCGCGGAGAAGCGGACAGTGAGAGAGCTTGGACCGGGCCGAGACGGAGGAAAAGCGACCGAATGTCCTGGCTGCTTCGCAGCGTGACAGGGAAGAAACGTTGAGCCGTCGTGAGCAGGTAAAGCGTAATTGGAAGCGCATAGGGGAGGTGGCCCTGGTTGACATTTGAAGAGTTACGGGACAAAGCCCACGCCCTGCCTTTGAAGCCCGGCGTGTACATTATGCAGAACGCCGCCAGCGAGGTTATCTATGTGGGCAAGGCCAAGGCCCTGAAAAATCGGGTCAGCCAGTATTTTCAGGACCAATCCCGGCACAATGAGAAGACCCGGGCCATGGTCAGTCAGATTGACCACTTCGACGTCATCGTGGTGCAATCGGAGTTCGAGGCCCTGGTGCTGGAGTGCGCCCTCATCAAGCGCCACCAGCCCCGGTACAACATCCTGCTCAAGGACAGTAAGGGCTATCCCTATATCCGGGTATCACTGGGGGACTATCCCAAGTTTTCCCTGACCTCCAAGGTGGAGGAGGATGGGGCCAGGTATTTCGGCCCTTATGGGGGCCGTCAGGCCAGCTATGGTATCATCGACGCCCTGCGGGAGGCGCTGCGCCTGCCTGCCTGTCACAAGAAGTTCCCCCGGGATATCGGTAAGGAGCGCCCTTGCCTGAACTTCCATATGGGCGTATGCGACGGCTATTGCCGCCCGGAGATGGATCAGAGTCAGTACCGCCGTTCCATTGACCAGGCGGTGCGGCTGCTGGAGGGCCGGCTGGACGAGGTGGTGGACGAGCTTACTGCCGAGATGGAGCTGGCGGCGGAGGAGCTGCGGTTTGAGAAAGCCGCCCAGGTTCGGGACCGCATCCGGGCCATCCAGCTTTTGAGCAAGCGGCAGAAGGCGGTAGCTGGGTCGTTGGCGGACACCGATGTGGTGGGCTACCACCGGGGAGAGGCAAAAAGCTGCTTCGTGGTGCTCCACTACATCGACGGCGAGTTGGCAGCCAAGGACTGGGAGCTGCTGGGAGTCCCCATGGAAGACGAGCAGACCACCGTGTCCACCCTGGCGGCGCAGTATTACGGCGGGCGGGGACAGCTTCCCCGGCAGATTCTGCTGCCCTGCGACATCGACGAGCAGGTGGAGCTGGCCCGTATGCTCACCGAGGCGGTGGGTCGCAAGGTGGAGGTGCTCACGCCCCAGCGGGGGGCCAAGATGGAGTTGGTCAAGCTGGCCAACGAGAACGCCGCCGAGGAGGTGCTCCGGGCCACCAGCGTGGAGGAGCGCCGCTCCAAGCTCACCGAAGCCCTGGGTGTTATGCTGGGACTGGAGGAGCCGCCCCATCGAATCGAGGCGTTTGATATCTCCAACACGGGTAGCTCGGACATTGTGGCGTCTATGACCGTCCACATCGACGGCAGGCCGCTGAAACGGGACTACCGCCATTTCAAATTAAAGGATATGCCCCATGCCGACGACTACGCCTCTATGGAGCAGGTGGTGGAACGGCGGTTCCGCCGGTATCTGGACGGGGACGAGAAGTTTTCCGCCAAACCCGACCTGCTGCTGATGGACGGTGGAGCGGGGCAGGTAAGGGCGGCGCAGGAGGCCATGTTCAGGCTGGGTGTAGGGGACGTTCCCGTTTATGGCATGGTGAAGGACAATCGCCACCGCACCCGGGCCCTGGTGGCCTGGGATGGCCGTGAGATCGGCATACAGGCCAATCAGGCCCTGTTCGCCATGGTGGGTCGCATCCAGGAGGAAACCCACCGCTTTGCCATTGAGTTCCACCGCCAGCAACAGTCGGGCCATTTGAAGGGCTCGGCGCTGGACAACATCCCCGGCGTGGGACCCGCCAGAAAGTCGCAGCTTTTGAAGGCGTTTAAAAGCGTAAAGGCGGTCAAAGCGGCAACGCTAGAGGAACTGGCTGCGGTAGTGCCGAAAAACACCGCCCAGGCGGTGTACACCCATTTTCACAAGCCAAATGACCCGCAAGGAAAGGACGAGACGCCATGAGAGTGATTACAGGTCTGGCCAAGGGGCGCCATTTAGAGGAACTGCCCGGCCTGGATACCCGCCCCACCACATCCAGAGTGAAGGAGGGGCTGTTCAGCGCCATTCAGTTCGACATTGAGGGGCGGCGGGCGCTGGATTTGTTCGCCGGAACCGGACAGCTTGGCATTGAGGCGTTGTCCCGGGGAGCCTCTTTTTGCGACTTTGTGGACAGTGCCCCCGCTGCGCTGAAGGTGGTCCGGAAAAATATCAAAACCTGCGGCTTTGAGGACTGCTCCGCCTGTCACGAGAAGGATTTCGTGGCTTTTCTC
The DNA here is from genome assembly GCA_910579155.1 of uncultured Oscillospiraceae bacterium. The sequence goes on from CAJTTS010000009.1 coordinate 37,332, forward strand.
GGCCAGGTCGGTGGGAAGTATGGGCTTATCTTTTTGGACCCGCCCTACGCCTCGGGAAATCTGGAACGGGCGCTGGAGCTTATCACAACGATTGACATCGTGGTGGAAAATGGTATAATGGTGTGCGAAAGTCCAGCGGACCACGTCCTTCCAGAGCTCCCCGAGCCCTATGAAAAGAGGCGAGAGTACCGCTACGGCAAGATCAAATTCACCTTGTACCGCAGGAGGGCGAACCAATGAGACGCGCCATCTACCCCGGCAGCTTTGATCCGGTGACCTTGGGCCATCTGGACATCATCAAGCGGGCCGCCGCCATTTTCGACGAGTTGATTGTCTGTGTGAGCGTCAATTCCGCCAAGGACAGCGGGCTGTTTACCCCGGAGGAGCGGGTGGAGCTGATCCGGGAGGTTACGGAGGATCTGCCCAATGTGAAGGTAGACTGCTCCCGTGAGCTGGTGGCGGAATACGCGAAGCGGAATCGCTCCCGGGTGCTGGTGAAGGGCTTGCGAGCGGTGTCCGACTATGAGGCGGAGATTCAGATGGCCATGATTAACGCCAAGCTCTACCCCAAGTTGGACACAGTATTCCTCTATACCCGGCCGAAATACGCGTTTCTCAGCTCCACCGTAGTGAAGGAATTGGCACGGTACGGGGCAGACCTGTCCGACTTTGTGCCCCGGCAGATTATCGACCAGGTGCGGGCTAAGGTGATGGAGCGCGGGCGGGATTAGTGCTGAAGGCGACACGGCCTACACATGAAAAAGGAGAGATGACGCATGGCGACAGCCGTAGACGAACTGTTGGATATGCTGTTTGATATGATCGACGAGGCGAAGAATGCCGCGTTCAGCAGCGATAAGTGTGTGATTGACCGGGACAAGGCGCTGGATATCATCGAGGACGCCAAGAAGCAGCTCCCGGTGGACCTGGCCGAGGCCCGAAAGATTCTGAACAAGCGGGATGAGTACTTGGCCTCCGCCAAGCGGGAGGCGGAGGAGATCCGCAAGCGGGCGGAGATCGAGGCCAATCAGAAGGTCAGTGAGGCGCCTGTGATGATTCAGGCCCGGCAGAAAGCCAGAGAGGTACTGGCTCACGCCGACGAAGAGGCCAAAAAGACTTGCCGGGAGACTAATGAATACTGCGTGGACCTGTTGCGCCGCACCGAGGACGCATTGGCCGCCGCCCACGCGGAGATGAGGCAAGTACACAACCAGTTCCGCTCCGGCATGGGGAGCGGAGGCGACCGCTCCTCTATGGGCTCCTCCGGCGGCAGCCGGATGTATGACGCTGAGGCGGATGAGTGATAAACAGGCCCTAAGTAAAAAGATTGGCAGGGGAACCCCCGCCGCAGTTTACTGCGGCGGGGGTTTTGTCGTGCGTGCGCGAGGGCGCAAACCCGCCTGAGACAAGGGAATGCGGAACTTTTGGCGAATGGCTGTTCGACTTGTTTTGACAAAGATTTACCGGAAAATGGGCGAATTCACCGAAAAAAAGTTCTTGCAATTTATGGGAGGGTACGGTATACTAAAAACGGATTGGAGTAAATTGGAGTAAATTCACTATAGTACGGAGAGAAATGGAGGGGACAGGATGACTGGCACTTACGAGCACAGCATCGACAACGCCGGTCGCCTTATCGTGCCCGCCAAACTCAGGGACAAGCTGGGCTCCACCTTCTATCTGTCCGTGGGGGTGAAGGAGAACCTGACCCTCTACCCCATGGAGACCTGGGATAAGCTGCGGCAGCGCGTATCCGAGTTGTCCACCACCGACGCGGCGGCCATGGATTTGTTCTTCGCCTCCGCCCAGCAGTGTGAGGTGGACAAGCAGTGGCGGTTTCAGATTCCCTCCTATTTGAAGGACTATGCCAAAATCGACCGGGACGTGGTGGTCACCGGCAACAATGACCGGGCCCAGATATGGAGTGCGGATAACTGGAAGGCCAAAACGCAGCAGCAACTCAATCCCGAGACCATTGCCAACTTGATGAGAAACCTGGGGATTTGATATGGAATACACCCATAAACCGGTACTTTTAAAAGAGTGCCTGGACGGTCTGGGCATCAAGCCGGACGGAATTTACATGGACGGCACTCTGGGCCGGGCGGGCCACTCGCTGGAGATCGTCAGGCGGCTCACAACCGGACGGCTCATCGCCATAGACCGGGATCAGGCTGCCCTGGACGCCGCCCCGGAACGCCTTGCGGGATATATGGACAAGGTGACCCTGGTGCGGGGAAACTTCGGCGGTCTGACAGAGATTCTGGCCTGCCTCGGAGTGAGCGGGGTGGATGGGATGCTGTTCGATCTGGGGGTGTCCTCCCCGCAATTGGACGACGGCAGCCGTGGCTTCTCTTACCTCCAGGACGCGGCCCTGGACATGCGCATGGATCAATCCGCTCCACTAACCGCCCGGGACGTGGTGAACGGCTGGAGTCGGGAGGAGCTAAGGAGAATCCTCTGGGAGTACGGCGAGGAGCGGTATGCCGGCCTCATCGCTGCGGCCATCGTCCGGGAGCGGGAACAGGCTCTCATTGAAACCACGGGCCAACTGGCGGAGCTGATTCGGAGCGCCATGCCCGCCAAGGCCCGCCGCGAAAAACAACACCCCGCCAAGCGGTCATTCCAGGCCATCCGCATCGCGGTAAACGATGAGTTGGGCGAGGTGGAGCGGCTGCTGGACAGTGCGCTGGACGCGTTGAATCCCGGTGGCCGGCTGGCTGTAATCTCCTTTCATTCCTTGGAGGACCGATTGGTCAAGACCGCCTATGCCCAATGGGCGAAAGGGTGTACCTGCCCGCCGGATTTCCCGGTGTGCGTGTGTGGTAAGACGCCAAAGGTCCGGCTGGTGGGCAAACGGCCCATTGTGGCGGATGAACGTGAAGTAAACGAAAACCCCCGGGCCCGGAGCGCTAAGCTGCGGGTGGCGGAGAAGTTCTGAACCCAGACCCTGCGGACAGCATTGTGGGGCATGGACCAAGTACCAAGTACGAAGGAGTGTTGCCCTATGGCTGAACGCAGACGGAACACAGACAACGCAAGACGGTATCGGACATACGGCAGCGTGGCCTATCAGCCGGAATACGACCAGGAGCCTGCCCGCGCCCCCTCCCGCCGGGAGCAGATGCGGGGCAGCACCGTGCGCCGCCCCGAACCCCGGCGCCAGGAGCAGGCCCGCCCCCGCAAGCGTCCGGCGATCCGGCCTGACGTCCAGGTTCGGTCTCAGGGAGCAGTGTCGCTGTTTGCCGTGGTGGGTATTTTCGCGGTGCTGGTCAGCGCGTTTTTGTTCGTGGTGAGCTGTGCCAAGTTGGCGGTGGCCAACAACGATATTGTGGACCTGCGCGCCCAACTGGCCGACCTCCAGGATGAAAACCGCACCCTTCAGGCCAAATACGAGCTGGTGTTTGACCTGGAGGCCATCGAAAAGAAGTTCCTCTCCGACGGCACCATGGTGAAGCCCGGTTCCAGCCAGACGGTGTACCTGGACCTGTCCGATGGGGACAGCGTGGTGTATTGCGACGGAGCGGGGGACGGCTTGTCCGGCGTGCTCCAGCGGGCGGAACGGTTTTTCGCCGGTTTGCTGCCATAATACTGATTTTGATATCACAGCAAAGCCGTGGTTCCCAAAATCCATATGGATTTTAGGAAGACCAGTACAGTACGACTTCGCCGGCACCGCCTGGTGGCGGTGTTCCGTTAGCTTCGCTGACGGAATAAAAATTATATAATTTTTATTGGTGAATAGTATAAGCGGCCTGTCCCGGCACATACATTGACCCATAGAGAGATAGGGAAGCGCCAGCCCATCCTGGGCCGATCCGGTGTTACCCGCAGGAGGGGCGTGTGGAATGGAACAGTTCCCGCGCCCTTCTTCAAGCTATCAACCCTTTGTCGAAACGTTTTCGACCGCAATCTTTGAATTAGGAGCGTCAGTCCATGCAGGACCTCAATCGCAAATCCCGCCGAAGTGACTACGGGAAAAACAACAGAAGCCTGTTCCGGCGCACCATCTTTTTGATGGCGGTGTTGGGTATCGGCATGTTTTTACCCTTGATTGCCCAGCTCTACAAGCTCCAGATTGTGGAGCAGGAGGAATGGGAGAGCCGGGCGGCCAACCAGCAGACGAAGAGCGTCTCCGTGGCCGCCAACCGGGGCACCATCTACGACCGGGAGGGCCGGGCCTTGGCCATGTCCGCCACAGTCTATAAGCTGATTTTGTCCCCCATGGGAGTCTATGGTTCCGTCAACAAGGACAACTATACGGACGAAAACGGGAAGTTGGACGAGGCCGCCTATGAAAAGGCCCTCTACGACCTGCGCAAGACTGTGGTGGACGGTATTGTGGATCTGTTTGATTACGACGAGGAGCGGCTTTGGACCCGGATTGAGCGCATCAATTCCGCCTATGAAGTGCTGTATTATGAGCTGGAGGAGGAGGATGCGGAGAAGGTCCGGCAGTTTATTGCCGAAAAGAAGCTGTCCGCCGGGCTACAGCTCACCCCGAGCAGCAAGCGGTATTACCCTTTTTCTTCTGTGGGCTCCCACGTCCTGGGCTTTATGAGCCAGAATAAGAACAGCGGTGAAAACAAAGAGGGCGCCATGGGTATCGAGGCCAGGTACGAGGACGTTTTGTCCGGCGAGCTGGGCAAGGTGGTTACCTCCAAAAACGGCTGGGGTATGGAGATGAGTTCCGGTTATGACATGTATTTTGACGCGGAGAACGGCTATGACGTCCACCTGACCATAGACGAGCGCATCCAGGCCATGCTGGAGCAGACCCTGGCGGAGGGCATTGAGAGCTACGACGTGCAGGAGGGTGCCTTCGGCCTGGTTATCAATCCGCAGACCGGGGCGGTGCTGGCCATGGCCAGCAGCCCGGACTTCGACCCCAACAACTACGATAAGATCATCAACGCCGACCTGCAAAAGGAGCTGGAAGCTGTCGCCGAGGAAAAGGGGGCGGACAGCGAGGAGTATAGCGAAGCGTATAAAGCCGCCTACACCCAGCAGATGCGCAACCGGGTGCTGACGGAGACCTATGAGCCCGGCTCGGTGTTCAAGCCCATCACCGTGGCCATCGGGCTGGAGGAGGGGGCCATTTCCATGGACAGCACCTATTTCTGCGGCGGCTCCAAGCAGCTTCCGGGGTGGCCGAAGCCTATCAACTGCCACAAGCACTCCGGCCATGGCCAGCAGGACCTCACCCACGCGGTAATGAACTCCTGCAACGTGGCCCTGATGGACATTGCGGAGGAGATTGGGCCGGAGACCACCTGGAAGTATTGGACGGACTTCGGCCTGCGGGAAAAGACCGGCATCGACCTGTCCGGGGAGGAAAAGGGCCTCTTCTGGAGTGAGGAGCACTTCAAAAGCATCAACGCCTCCCAGGAGCTGGCCACCTCCTCCTTCGGCCAGCGCTTCACCGTGACGCCGCTGGAGATGATCTCCGCCTTCGGCGCCGTCATCAACGGCGGGCATTTGCTCCAGCCCTACGTGGTGCAGTCCATCACGGATGGGGACGGCAACACCACCTTCTACCACGAGACCGTGGAGGTGCGGCAGGTTATCAGCGAGTCCACCTCCGACAAGGTCCGGGGCATTCTGGAGCAGGTGGTGGGAGATCCCAAAGGGTCCGGGCACAACGCAAGCATGAGCGGTTACTCCATCGGCGGCAAGACGGGCACCTCGGAAAAGGAACGGGGCAACCCGGACGTAATGTGCTCCTTCATGGGCTTTGCCCCGGCGGATAACCCCCAGGTGCTGGTGCTGCTGGTGTATGATTCCCCAAAACGTTCCGCCCCCGGGTCCAGTTACACCGCCGGCGGGACCTACATCAGCGGCGGCAACATTGCCGCCCCCATGGCGGGGGCGCTTATCGCCGGTATTTTGGACTATATAGGTGTGGAGAAGCAGTACAGCTCCGACGAGCTGGCAGGTGCGGACACCATGATGCCCCGGGTCATCGGCCAGGAGCTGACGGTGGCCAAAGGCACGCTGCAAAGCGCCGGCTTCGAGTGCCGCACGGTAGGTACGGGCAGCACCGTCACCGCACAGGTCCCGGCGGCGGGGGCGTATATCCCCGGCGGGTCCAACGTGATCCTGTACTTGGGGGATGAGGCCCCGGCGGACCAGGTGGAGACGCCCGACTTGACCGGACTCAGCCCCACGGCGGCCAAGGTGAAGCTGGAGGACGCGGGCCTGTTTATGAAGGCGACCGGCGTGGTGGACTCCGACTCCACAGCGGTGATGGCCGCCCAGTCGGTGGACGCGGGAACCATGGTGTCCCCCGGCACCGTGGTGGAGGTAAGATTCGTAAGCGACATTGAATATGGAGACCGTTAGTAATAGAATAGAGGCTCCCGTGGCCGTGGTGGGGAAGGGCGGCACGCTGACCGCCGGGCTGCTGCGCAAGCTGCTGCCCGGGCCAGTGGTGGAGCTCACCCCATGCCAGGCGGCGCTGTATGAGGGACCCTGTCGGGCGGTGGTGGTGGAGAACTTTGACCACCCGACGGAGAAAACCCTCAGCGGCTGCGCCGCCGCCCGGTGGGCGCTGTCCCGCCGGGCGGGCGTGACGGTAGTTGGCCTGGACGACCCGGAGGGCCGCCGCCTGGCCGGGGCCATGCGGTCCCGGGTGTACGCTTACTCCGACGGAAAGCCGCAGGCCGATCTCACCGCAAAAAACGTCCGCCTGCGTGGGGAGAGGCTGGAGTTTGTGGCCCTGGCGGGCGATGAGCTGACCCGGGTCCGGGTCCCGGCGGGGGAGCCGCCCCGGCTGTACGACCATCTGGCGGCTCTGGCGGGGGCGTTGGCCCTGGGGGTGCCGTTGGCCGACGCCGCAGTGAGACTGAGCGACTAGAGAGGCGAAAATACAAAAGAGGAGAGTTTGGAGGATATGACAATGCGGATACTGCTGGCGGCGCTGACCGCTTTTGTGATCTCGGGTGTGACAGGGTGGTTTTTGATTCCCGCCCTACGGGCCCTGCACGCGGGCCAGTCCATCAAGGAGATCGGCCCCAACTGGCACAAACGTAAGGAGGGGACCCCCACCATGGGGGGCATCATGTTCATCCTTGCGGTGATCGTGGTGGTGGTCGCCTTCGGCTGGCGGGATATGGCGGCGGGGGACTGGTCGGCGGTGTATGTGCTGGCCTTTGCCCTGGTGTGCGGAGCCATCGGCTTTGTGGACGACTTCGCCAAGATCCGCAAGCATGAGAACACCGGCCTGACCGCCGGGTGGAAGTTCCTGCTTCAACTGGCGGCATCCATCGCGTTTCTGGCTCTGCTGCGGCGCGGCCACCACCTGACGCCTAACTTGTACATCCCCTTTGTCAACGTGACGTTGCCGCTGAACTGGGCGGTGTATCTGGTGTTCGCCGCCTTTGTCATGGTGGGCTGCGTCAACGCGGTGAACCTGACCGACGGGCTGGACGGTCTGGCCGGATCGGTGACCATGGCGGTGTCGGTGTTTTTCGCCGTGCTGTCGAAGTGGTGGGAGTTTGGCGCGGTGAGCGTATTTGCCGGGGCGCTGGCGGGGGGACTGTTGGGTTTCCTGCTGTATAATTTCTACCCCGCCAAGGTGTTTATGGGGGACACAGGGTCCCTGTTTTTGGGTGGCGCGGTGTGCGCCATGGCCTTTGCCTTGGATTCGCCTCTGGTGCTGGTGCCGGTGGGGGTTATCTACATCGCCGAAACCATGAGCGATATCCTCCAGGTAGGCTACTTCAAGCTCACCCACGGAAAACGCATTTTCCGCATGGCGCCCCTCCACCACCATCTGGAGTTGGGGGGCTGGAGCGAGGTGCGCATTGTGCTCACTTTCACGGGCATCACGGTGGCGTTTTGCCTGTTGGCATTTGTAGGGGTCATGTACCGCTACGCCATCTGAGCGCGGAGAAGCGACCGAGTGGTTTGGCCGCTTCGCAGCGTGACAACATTTAGGATTGCAGTCTGGATTTTCAAAGGAAAGGGATGAGACCCATGGCCAGAAAAGCGAAGCGGGACCTGACCATTGAACAGAAGCTGGCTCGGGGCCCCATCGACCTGCCCTTCCTGGCGCTGGTGATGTTGTTGACCGCCATCGGGCTTATCATGGTGCTGTCTGCTTCCTACGTCTCCGCCATGTACGATCTGGACCCAGATGTGTACACCGGCGGCGACCCACTGTACTACTTCAATCGGCAGTTCGGGTTTGCAATGCTGGGCGTGTTCGCCATGTTCGTCATCTCCAAGATCGACTATCAGCAGTTCCGCTGGATGTCGGTGCCCGCCCTGCTCGTCTCGATCATATTGCTGATTCTGGTGTTCACCCCCCTGGGCCGGACCGCCGGAAACAGCGACGTGCGCCGATGGATTAACCTGGGCGGCCTGCGTTTCCAGCCCTCGGAGATTGCGAAGGTGGGCGTGATTATGTTTTTTTCCGCCGGGCTTTCCAAACGCAGCGGGCAGGTTGGTTTGCCAAGGAAGTGGAGCAAGCGGACGCTCACCGGGCGTATCTGTGCGATGCTGGACCGCGTGGGACTGCTGGAGCTGGTGCCCTATGGGGTTGTCCTGGTGGTGGTATTGATCCTGCTGAAGGAGGAGCCCCACATGTCCGGCATGATCCTTATCACGGTGGCGGCGGCGTCAGTGCTGTTCGCCTCCGGCATCAAGTTGTACTGGTTCCTTGGCGGCGGTACGCTGGTGGTGGGGGCGCTGGCCTACATCATCACCCAGACCACGTATATGACCAACCGCATTACCATCTGGCGGGATCCTTTCCAAGACCCTCGGAATCTTGGGTTCCAGCCCATCCAGTCCATGATTGCCATCGGTTCCGGGGGGCTTTTGGGAAAGGGGCTGGGCAACAGCGGGTCAAAATACCTGTTTCTTCCAGAGGAACACAACGACTGCATTTTTGCCATTGTCTGCGAGGAGCTGGGTATGGTGGGCGCCATCGTCATCATGGCTTTGTTTGCCCTGCTCATCATCCGGGGGTATTGGCTGGCCCTCCACGCCCGAGACCGGTTCGGGACGCTGCTCATTGTGGGCATCATCTCCCTGCTGGCGGTGCAGACCTTCCTGAACATCGGGGTGGCCACCAACGCCATCCCCACCACGGGCATCTCGCTGCCGTTTTTCAGCTACGGCGGCACGGCCCTTGCCATTCAGTTGGCGGAAATGGGCATGGTGCTCAGCGTATCACGGCAAATTGTTGCGCCCAAGGCGGAATAAGAGGAAAGGCGGAGGCAAGAGAATGAAACCTATGAGACAAACGGGGGCCCCCGCGAAGCCGTCCTTTGGCTTTTCGGGGAGAGGGGAAGCAAGGGAGTGGGCTTCGTTTCCGCCTTTGGCGAAAACGAAGCCAAGCGGACTGCGCTTCGACGATGTGAGGACGGTATGAAAGTGATATTTACCTGCGGCGGCTCGGCGGGGCATGTGAACCCCGCCTTGGCGGTGGCCCAGGTGTTTGAGGCCCGTCATCCCGGCTGTGAGATTATGTTCGTGGGCGCGGAGCGGGGAATGGAACAGCGGCTGGTGACCCAGGCGGGTTACCCCATCAAAACGGTGAAGGTGTCCACCTTTGAGCGCGCCTGGAGCTTCAAAGTGCTTAAGCACAATGTGAGCAGCGCCTTCAAGCTTCCGGTGGGACAGCACGAGGCGATGGACCTCCTCAAAAAATTCAAGCCGGACCTGGTGGTGGGCACGGGCGGTTACGCCTCCTATCCCGCCGTCCACGCGGCGGCAAAACGGCGGATTCCCTGCGCCATCCACGAGTCCAACGCCTATCCGGGGCTGACCACCCGGGCGCTGGCCAATCAGGTAAATCTGGTCATGGTGGGCTTTCCTGAGGCGGCGGCCTACTATAAGGAGGCCAAAAAAGTGGCCGTCACCGGCACCCCCGTCCGGGGTGAGTTCTTCTCCCTGAACCGGGAACAGGCCAGGTTGAAGCTGGGTCTGCTGGACAGCCAGCCCTTGGTTATCTCCTTCTGGGGTTCCCAGGGAGCGGGGCATATGAGCGAGCGCACGGTGGACTTTGTGGAGCGCTGGTCGGCGGAAGGCCGCCGATTCCACTATATCCACGCCGCCGGGCGGGACTACGAGGACATGACTGCCGAGCTGAAAAAACGGGGCGTACCCGTTTCCAACAGCGAGGTGCGCCCTTACATCGACGACATGCCGGTGGTGATGGCTGCGGCCGACCTGGTAATTTGCCGGGCAGGGGCGTCCACCATCGGAGAGCTGACGGCGCTGGGAAAGCCTGCCATCTTGGTGCCGTCTCCCTTTGTGGCGGCAAATCACCAGTTCAAAAACGCCAAGGTGCTGTCTGACCGGGGCGGGGTGGAGCTCATTGAGGAAAAGGACTGTACCGGCGAGGGGCTGTACGACGCGGCCCTGGCGCTGTTGTCTGACGGCGGCCGCCGGGCGGCTATGGGCAAGGCGCTGAAAGAGCTGGCTTCCCCCAACGCGGCCCAGGATATTTACGAGAATTTGATAGCTTTATTGGAAAAATAGCAAGGATGCGCCGCTCCACATAGAATGAAGCGAGATTTCTTTCTATGGGGAGGCTTTGCCATGAGTGTGATGTATCTTCGGGGCGGAACGCCGCTGGAAGGGGAGCTGGCTGTCCACGGGGCGAAAAACAGTGTGCTGCCCATACTTGCGGCCTGTCTGCTGGCTCAAGGATCGGTGACGCTCTATAACTGTCCCCGGCTCACCGACGTGACTGCCGCGCTGGGCATTTTGCGTCGCCTGGGCTGCCGGGTGGAGCAGGAGGGGCATACCATTGCCGTGGACTCAACCGGGGCGGCGGGGAGCGCCATCTCAGAGGAACAGATGCGGGCCATGCGCTCGTCCATCATTTTCCTGGGGCCGCTGCTTGCCCGGACGGGAGAGGCGCATTTGACCTATCCCGGGGGATGCGAGCTGGGGCCCCGGCCCATCGACATGCACCTCAGCGCCATCCGGGCCATGGGGTGTGAGGTGAGCGAGGACCGGGGCATTCACTGCAAGGGGCGACCACAGGGGGGCGAGGTACAGTTGGCTCTGCCCAGCGTGGGAGCCACGGAGAATGCCATGCTGTGCGCCGTGGGAGCGGTGAATTCCACTACAATCTCCAACGCCGCCCGGGAGCCGGAGATCGTTGACCTACAAAATTTTCTGAACGGTCTGGGAGCGGATGTGCGGGGAGCGGGCAGCTCCACCATCACGGTGGAGGGAGGTCGCCCCCTGTCCGGCGGGGAATTCACCGTCATGGGCGACCGCATTGTGGCGGCCACCCTTCTGTCCGCTGCTGCTGCGGCAGGGGGGAAAGTCCGCCTGAGCGGGGTGGACTGGAGGCACTTGGCCACCGTCCTGTCCGTATTTCATCAGGCGGGATGCAAGGTGGAAAGCAAGCTGGAGTACGTAGAGCTGGCCAGGGACCGGGACATTCCTTTGAAAGGCGTGCCCACCATCCGCACGGCCCCTTATCCCGGCTTCCCCACCGACGCCCAGGCGCCTGTTATGGCGGCGCTGGCCGCGTGCCAAGGGTGCACGCTGTTTGTGGAAACCATGTTCGACAGCCGTTACCGCCACGTCCCTGAACTGATCCGCATGGGGGCGGACATCACCACCGAGGGCCGGGTGGCCCTGATCCGGGGGGTGAAGCGGCTTCACGGAGCCAGGGTGGAGGCGTCTGATCTGCGGGGCGGAGGAGCCTTGGCCGCGGCGGCACTGGGAGCGGAAGGTGTCACGGTTCTGTCCGGCCTCAACCACATCGACCGGGGTTATGAGGGGCTGGAGGAGATGCTGCGAAGCCTTGGCGCCCGGGTGGAGCGAAGAGAGGAATAAATACCGGCCGCCGAAAGCGGCATTCAGATAGATCAGAACGGAGATGATACCGTGGCACGACAGCGCAGACACAGCCGGCCCCGCCGGCGGCGGGGCCGGTTCAGCGGCCTGTATAAGGTGCTGTCCGTTCTGCTGGTGGCTGCGGCGCTGGTGGCGGCGTGTATCGTCTTCTTCCGGGTGAACGCCATCCAGGTGGCGGGCAATGTGCGATACACCGCCGAGGAGATTATCGAGGCCTCCGGCATCCAGCAGGGCGATAACCTCATCATCCTGCCCGCCATGCGGGTGTCGGCGCTGATCCAGACCAAGCTGCCCTACGTGGAGCGGGTGGCCATCCGTCCGGTGTATCCGGACGGGCTGATTATCAAGGTGACGGAGCGGGTGGCGGCGGCGTCGGTGGACAGCGCCGAGGGCCGCTGGCTCATTTCCTCCCAGGGAAAGCTGCTGGAAAAGGACAGCGGCGCCATTCAGGTCATCCAGATCACCGGCCTGACCGCAGTGGGGGCCTACGCCGGGGGAATTCTTCAGGCGGCGGAGGAGGAACAGCTCACTCTGGGCTATGTGAAGGAGCTGTTGGCGGTGCTGGAGCAGCAAGGAATGTTGACCCAGTGCACTGCGCTGGACTGCTCGGCCACTACCTCCATGACACTGAATTACGGCATTTATCGCCTGCGCCTGCCCCGTGGCGGGGACTATAATTACTATATTCAACTGGCGCGGAGCGCTCTGGCGAAGGGATTGGAAGAGGGGAAAATCCTGGAGGGACAGGGTGGATTGTTGGATTTGACGGTGCTGGAAGGCCGGGCCCGGTTCCGGCCGGATTCGGATTAAGATTTTGACATGCGGCAAAAAACTACGATTTTCTATTGACCCCGTGGAGAAAAAAGGTTACAATACAATGAGATGTAGTTTTGTATTTTATTTTAATTACAATCATTGGTTTTACATAGGAGGGGCACAGGTATGGCTTTTGTAATGGATTCCACTGCCAGCCACGAGGACGTATTAAAAGTGATCGGCGTGGGTGGCGGCGGTAATAATGTGGTGAACCGCATGGTCCGCGCGGGGATGCAGGGCGTGGAGTTTATCGCGGTAAACACCGACCGCCAGTGCCTTAACGCCTCCGAGGCGACTCAGAAGCTGGCCATTGGCGAGAAGCTCACCGGTGGAAAGGGCGCCGGGGCCAACCCCGAGGTGGGCCGTGAGTCCGCCAAGGAAAGTAAGGAACAGATCAACGCCCTGCTGGAAGGGGCGGACATGGTTTTTGTCACCGCCGGTATGGGTGGCGGCACCGGTACCGGCGCGGCCCCCGTGGTGGCGGAGATCGCCAAGGAAAAGGGCATCCTCACTGTGGGCGTGGTCACCAAGCCCTTCAACTTTGAGGGCCGCCGCCGTATGGAACAGGCCGCTAAAGGCATTGAGGAACTCCGGCAGAAGGTGGACTCCCTGGTCATCATCCCTAATGACCGTCTCCAGTATGCCACCGATGAGAAGATCACCTTTGCCAACGCGTTCGCCATTGCCGACGATGTACTGAGGCAGGCGGTGCAGTCCATCTCCGACCTCATCAAGACCACAGGACTCATCAACCTGGACTTCGCCGATGTCACCGCCGTGATGAAGGACGCTGGGCTGGCGCACATGGGCGTGGGCCGGGCTGCGGGCAAGAACAAAGCCGAGGAGGCCACCCGCATCGCCATCAACAGCCCCTTGCTGGAAACCTCTATTCAGGGGGCGAAGGGGATCATCGTCAACATCACCGGCCCGCTGGATATGGGGCTGGAAGAGGTGCAGCAGGCCGCCGACATGGTGAAGGAAGTGGCTGATCCGGACGCCCTGTTCATGATGGGCACCGCCTTTGACGACACCTTGGAGGACGAGTTGCGGGTCACGGTCATTGCCACCGGCTTTGGCACAGTGGACAATCCTGTGCCTGAGAAGGAAGAGGAGCAGCAGCCCGCTCAGGCTGCGGCTCAGGCTCCCGCCAAGCCCCAGGCCGTTCCAGAGGACAAGCCTAAGTGCGTTCCCGCCGGTGTGGGTCCCATCACGCCTCCGAAACCCTTGTCCGAATCCACCGCCGAGCCGGTGGAGGATGACCCTTTCGACGATATATTCCGCATTTTCAATAAGCGGTAGCGTATGCCCCTTCCGACCACTGGCCGGGAGGGGTTTGCGCCTATCTGAAGAGACGGATTTACACTGACGGCGAGAGGGAAAAGCGAAGATGGAATATATACCAGCCAAGCACCTGCTCCACCGCAGCCAGTCTGCGGAGTGGTTCGGCACCGACCACACCATGAACATTTACCGGGGCTGTTGCCACGGTTGCCTGTACTGTGACAGCCGCAGCGACTGCTACCAGACCGGGGAATTTGACAAGGTGCGGGCCAAGGCGGATGCGCTGCGTATCTTGCGGGATGATTTGGCCCGGAAGGTACGCCCCGCGTTCATCTGCACGGGGGCCATGAGCGACCCCTATAATCCCTTTGAGAAGGAGTTGGAGCTTACCCATCATGCGCTGGAGCTCATTGACGCTTACGACTGCGGCGTAGCCATTGCCACAAAAAGTGATTTGATTGTGCGGGACATTGACATTCTGGCCTCTATTCAAAGCCATTCCCCGGTGATCTGCAAGCTCACGGTCACCACGACGGACGAGGCCCTGGCGGCGAAGCTGGAGCCTCATGCGCCGTCCCCCGGCCGCCGCCTGGCGGCGCTGGAGCGGTTGAACGGGGCGGGACTGTTTGCCGGAGTGCTGCTCATGCCGGTGCTGCCTTTTCTGGAGGACAGCGACGACAGCGTATTGGCGGTGGTAGAGGCGGCGGCCCGGGCAGGAGCGAAATTTATTTATCCCTCTTTCGGTGTCACCATGCGCCAGGGCCAGCGGGAGTATTTTTTGGATGGCCTGGAGCGTGCGTTCCCCGGCCAGGGGCTGAAGGAGCGCTATCTGCGGCGGTATGGGGACCGTTATCAGTGCGCCAGCCCAAGGGCGAGGTCATTGTGGAAGGTATTTACCGAGGCCTGCCGGGAGCGGGGCATTTTGTACGAGATGAAATCCATCATCCGGGCGGCCAACTTGGGCTATGGGGACCGGCAGCTCACATTTTTTGATTGACAGGGGGATGGCATATGAAGATACGGGGCCGCTTTGCGCCCACTCCCAGCGGGCGGATGCATCTGGGCAACCTGCTGGCGGCGCTGCTGGCCTGGCTGGACGTGCGCAGCAACGGGGGAGAGCTGGTGCTGCGCATCGAGGACCTGGACACCCAGCGGACAAGCCGGTCATTTGCCCGGCAGCTCATGGACGACCTGCGCTGGTTGGGTCTTGACTGGGATGAGGGTGGGCTGGAGCCGGCCTATATGCAGAGCCGCCGCACCGCCTGCTACGAGGAGGCGTTTCGGACACTGGAGGAAATGGGGCTGGTCTACCCCTGCTACTGTACCCGGTCGGAGCGCATGGCTGCTTCCGCCCCCCACCGGGACGACGGTGCGGTGGTATATAGCGGCAAGTGTTTTCACTTAACAGAGGAGGAACGGGTGGAGTTAAAGCGTAGAGGCCGCCGTCCGGCGTGGCGGGTGCGGTGCCCTGACTTGGAGATCGCCCTGGAGGACGGAAATTGCGGCCTCTATGCCGAGAATCTGGCCCGTGACTGCGGTGATTTCATTGTGCGCCGGTCCGACGGGGTGTTTGCGTATCAATTGGCGGTGGTGGTGGATGATGCGCTCATGGGGGTGAACCATGTAGTACGGGGAAGGGATCTGCTGTGCTCCGCGCCCCGACAGATGTGGCTCCATGAGGTGTTGGGTTATGAGCCGCCGAAATTTTTCCACACGCCCTTGCTGCTGGCCCCCGACGGGCGGCGGTTGGCCAAACGGGACCATGACTTGGATATGGGCGCGCTGCGGGAGCGGTACTCACCGGAGGAGCTGACGGGGCTGCTGGCTTGCTATGCGGGTCTGTTGGACTGCCCGGAAAAAGTGACAGCCGGAGAGCTTGTCCGTGAGTTTTCATGGGCAAAAGTGCCGAAAAATGACGTTGTGGTTTGTTTATCTTGACAGAGGCCGTTTCAAAGCGTAAAATAGGAAAAATTTGATGATTGGAGGATGGAATATGGCGCAGATTGATTGGAATCACAAGTTTGGCAAGCGGGGTTTTACCTTTGATGACGTGCTGCTCATCCCTGCGGAGAGCAATGTGCTCCCGGCGGAGGTGGACCTGCACACTCAGTTGACCAAAAAGATCACACTGAACATCCCGGTGATGAGCGCGGCTATGGACACGGTCACCGAGTTCCGCATGGCTATTGCCCTGGCCCGTGAGGGCGGCATCGGCGTGATCCACAAGAATATGTCCATCGGCCAGCAGGCCGAACAGGTGGACATGGTGAAGCGCAGCGAGAACGGCGTCATCACGGACCCCTTCTGGTTGGGCCCCGGCCACACCCTGGCGGAGGCGGACGAGCTGTGCGCCAAGTA
This sequence comes from uncultured Oscillospiraceae bacterium, assembly GCA_910579155.1. Next base: position 53,616 of record CAJTTS010000009.1, read on the forward strand.
CAAGATCTCTGGCGTGCCCATCTGCGACGGTGGCAAGCTCATCGGTATCATCACCAACCGCGATATGAAGTTCGAGACCGACATGAGCAAGCTCATTGACAACGTGATGACCAGGGAGAACCTGGTCACCGCTCCCGAGGGCACTACGCTGGACCAGGCCCGGGAGATCCTCCGTAAGCATAAGATCGAGAAGCTGCCCATTGTGGACGAGCAGTTCCACTTGAAGGGGCTTATTACCATCAAGGACATCGAAAAGGCCCAGGTTTACCCCAATTCCGCCCGCGATGAGCAGGGGAGGCTGCTGGTGGGCGCCGCCATCGGCGCTACCCCCGACGTGCTGGACCGGGTGGCCGCCCTGGTGGAGGCGGGGGCGGACGTGCTTTGTCTGGATTCCGCCCACGGTCACTCCCGGAACATTCTGGAGTGCGTCATGCGTATCAAGTCCCTGTACCCCGACGTGCAGTTGGTAGCGGGCAACGTGGCCACCGCCGAGGGCACCCGGGCACTCATCGAGGCGGGGGCCGACTGCGTGAAGATTGGAATTGGTCCCGGCTCCATCTGCACCACCCGTGTGGTGGCGGGCATCGGCGTGCCCCAGGTCACCGCCGTGTTCGACGCGGCCCAGGTGGCGGCGGAGTATGGCGTGCCGATTATCGCCGACGGCGGCATTAAGTATTCCGGCGACATCGCCAAGGCCATTGCTGCGGGCGGCAACGTGGTCATGCTGGGTTCGCTGCTGGCGGGCTGTGAGGAGTCCCCCGGCGAGACCGAGGTGTACCAGGGCCGTCAGTTCAAGGTCTACCGGGGCATGGGTTCCCTGGGAGCCATGGCAAAGGGCTCCAAAGACCGGTACTTCCAGCAGGACAACAAGAAGCTGGTTCCCGAGGGCGTGGAGGGCCGCGTCCCCTACAAGGGGCCCGTGTCCGAGACCATCTACCAGATGATGGGCGGCTTGCGCTCCGGCATGGGCTATTGCGGCTGTGCCACCATCGAGGAGCTGCGCACCAAGGCGCAGTTCACCCAGATCACTGCGGCAGGCCTGAAAGAGTCCCATCCCCACGATATCTATATTACAAAGGAAGCGCCTAACTACACCCTCAATCCCCAATAAGCGGAATAAGTATCGACGAAAAAACCGGCGCGGCGTTCAGGCCGCGTCGGCTTTTTGCTATTTAAAAAATTTATGGCCGATCCCAGAGATTTCCCTTAGTGCTCGCACTTCCAGAAAAATACGCTGTAGGGAGGCAATTCGCTGCCGCCGCCAAAGTCGTGCTCCTGCCCGGTGAGCAAGTCCACCGCCCGACCGCACCCGGCGTCGAAGTGGGCCCAGTAGGGTTGGCTGTCGGCATTCACCGCCACCAGCACCCGCTCGTGCTCGGAGCAGCGCTGGAATACCGTCTGCTTATTGGTGAGCACCAGGTCTTTGAAATCCCCCCAGCACAGGGCTTCGCTCTCCCTGTGGGCCTTTGCCATGGCGGCGATCCGGTCGGTGAGGTCGTTCCACTCCGGGTGGTCGAAACAAGGCCGCAGGGCCTCGTCGCCCTGGGATTTATCTCCTTTGACGCCCCACTCGCTGCCATAGTACAGACAAGGGATGCCGGGCATACCGAATACCAAGCCATAAATGAGGGGCAGGTGGGCGGGGTTTTGCAGGATGGAGGCCACCCGGGTGACGTCGTGGTTGTCGGCGAAACACAGCAGGTGCTTGCCCTTGTACAGCGTCCACTGCTCGGGGCCGAATTGCCGCTTCAGGCTGTGGACAATCTCAAACAAGTTCATGGAATTGAGGGCGGAGTAAAGCCCCTTATAGCATTCGTAGTTGGTGCAGGAGTGAAGCAGATCATCTCCAACCCACTGGTTATAGTCCCCGTGGAGGGTTTCGCCAACCAGGAAGAAATCGGGCTTCACCTCGTTGCAGAACCAGCGCAGGCGGCGCAGGAAATCCTTGTCCAGGCAGTAAGCCACGTCCAGGCGCAAGCCGTCGATGTCGAACTGCTCGACCCAGAAGCGAATGGTGTCTAGAATGTAATCCGCCACCGCCGGGTTGCGCAGGTTCAACTTCACCAGCTCGTAGTGGCCCTCCCAGCCCTCGTACCAGAAGCCGTCGCCGTAGTTGGAGTTGCCGTCGAAGTTGATGAGAAACCAATCTTTATAGGAGGAGTCCCACCGTTTTTCCCGCACATCCTGGAAAGCCCAGAAGCCCCGGCCCACATGGTTGAACACCCCGTCCAGCACCACCTTGACGCCGTGGTCGTGAAGGGTCCGGCAGACCTCCGCAAACTCTTCGTTGGTGCCCAGGCGGCAATCAATTTTGCGGTAATCCCGGGTGTCGTAGCCGTGGCGGTCGCTGTCAAACACCGGGCCTAGGTACAGGGCGTTTGCCCCCAGTTTTTCTATGTGCTCTGCCCAGGCGCCGACTTTCCCGATGCGGCTGGCCTGGACGCCGTCGTTCTCCCAGGGGGCTCCGCAAAAGCCCAGAGGATAGATGTGGTAAAATACGCTCTGTTCCGCCCACATGGGCGTCACTTCCTTTCTCTATCAGTACTTCAAGGCCGGAAAGGCCGTGAACAAATAGTATAGCAGAAAAATGCGTGAAATGCAAGCTACCCTCTTTGACAATCCATGTGCCGAAGTAAAGTACGCATTTGAGCCACGCCTTGCCGCTGCTGGATGACAATGGAGCGGAGTATGGGCACCAGCTCGGTGCACACATCGTATTTCAACGCGTTATCGGCCATCTGAATGGCCCCCTGATGGTGAGGAATCATCTCTCTCATAAAGACAGAACCCAGGCGGTTGTTTTCTGGTGCGGAACCCATCTGAGCGTACATCTCCCGATAGATCAGGTCCATCCGCCGCTGATAGAGACGCAGGTCCATCTGGGGATTGGTGAGTTGAGTACAGGCGGCCAGGGCCTCCTCCATCTGGCCGATGCCCTTGGTCTGCTGGTCGATGATGCGCTGGGCGATCCGCCGGAGGCTGCTGTTTTCAGTAAAGCGGAGGATGTTGGTAGACATCCGGATGGCAGCCCGGTGGTGGGGGATCATTTGGGCGATGAAGTTGTGGGAGATGCTCTGGGTGAGGCCGGCGGTAGTCATGCCCTGAATCATTTCATCTAAGATTTGATAAAAGCAGCATAGGTAGGTTTTTGAGTCCTCACCGAGCAGACAGGTGTTTTTCATAGTCATGCCCTCCTTTGCTCCCATTCTATGAGGGAAAAGGCGGGGAGGTTCAAAAAAGTCCGCCCCCGGTGATTCGGAGGCGGACTTGAATTCATCGTACGATTTTATAGTAGGTGCGGGCGGTGAGCAGGTAGACCACGGCGTATACCGCCAGGAAAGCCGCCAGAGTTCCCCCGGTGCACAGCGCCACGGTGAGCACGTTTCGAACCCCGAACATGGTCAGCATCCGAGCCACCAGATTGAAGTCGAACAGGATGTGGACTGCGGCTACGGCGATGGGCAGGAAGAACACGATGAGTACTTGACTGCGGATGGAGGACTTAACCTCCCGCTGGCTCAGGCCAACCTTGCGCATGATCTCGAACCGGCCTTGGTCCTCGTAGCCCTCGGACACCTGCTTGTAGTAGATGATGAGTACGGTGGCCATCAGAAAGATGATACCCAGGATGATGCCCAGGAACAGGAAGCCCCCGGCCATGGAATAGCCGTCCACCGCCATCTCGGCCCGGCTGTTCACCCGCCAGTATTCCCAGCTCCCGGTGCCCTCGAAAAACTGCTGGTCATTGATAACGGCGTCGGACCAGGCATCCATCAGGTCCAACTCCTGGTCGTTGGTGCAGTCCAGGTCCACCAGCAGGACGGCGGTGGGGTCGGCGGCGTAGTTGTCCAGCGCGGCGCTTTGGAGGGCCCAAAATTCATCCAGCACAGCCCGGTCCGGCACCACAAGGCACAGCGTTTCGTTCATGTCAAAGGTGGTGCGGAAATACTCAATTTCGGGCAGGGTGTCCACGACAGTCAGGCTGGCAGGCGCACCCACCTCGCTGCCCTCGGAGATTGAGACGCCCTGTACAACGAGCTCTGGACCAAAACCGGTGGGAAGCTGACCGCACACCGCGGCATCACCCGGGCGAAGAGTGGGAGCATCCCTTCCGGTGAGGGCGGCATAGCCCTCCGCGGTGAGCAGGTAGAGGGCGCGGCGGTCGTTGTTTTCCCCCTGGGCCCCCGGCTCCAGGCGAACGGTGTCCGGATTGGCCAGGACGTTGAAATGCAGGTATTCCGCCGCGCTCAGGTTGGTGATGGGAATAGTTTGTTCCTGGCAAAAGCGCTCCACCATCGCTTTCGCACCGTTGAGGTCAGGGCTTTGCCCCTGGCTGGGGTCAAAGCTGATGGTCATATTGAGGTTGGCGGGGTACTGGGCGGCGATGATCTCCCCTTGTCCCAGGTAGAGGGCCAGGGTTCCCGAAATCATCACCATCACCATGGTGGACAGAATGCAGATGTTGGCCAGTCCCACGGCGTTGCGCTTCATACGGTACAGCATCCCGGACACGCCGATGAAATGGCTGGTCTGGTAATAGAAGCCCTTGTTGTTGCGAAGAATTTTTAGCAGGGCGATGCTTCCGGCGGTGAACAGGCAGTAGGTGCCGATGATGACCAGGATGACCGCCAGAAAATAGAAGAGCATGGCAAGGGCGGGGTCCTTGGTGGTGACGGCGATGAAATACCCCGAACCCATAGAGACTGCGCCGACCACCGCCAGCAGCCAGCGAGTCCGCGGCTCCTTTTCTCCTACATTTCCGTCATGAAGTAGCTCAATGGGGTTGGACACCCGTACCCGGATCAGGTTGAGGAACAAGGCCAGCGCCAGCAGCCCACCGAAAAACACTGCGGTGACAATGGCGGCAGGGAGGGACAGGGAGGAGCTGAACGGGATGGAGAACTGGAGCAGGGAGGCCAGGGCAATGGTAGCCAGCTTGTGGAGGACCACGCCCAGCACCAGCCCGCCCACAATGCCGATGAGGGCGGTGTACAGGCTCTCCCAGCACTGAATGAGGGCGATGTTGCCTTTTCCCATGCCCAGGATGTTGTACAGGCCCAGCTCCTTTTTTCGCTGTTTCATCAGAAAGCTGTTGATGTAGAGCAGGAGTACGGTGGATAGAATCCCCGCCACAATCATACCGATCTGCATCATCACCAGCACATAGGCAAAGCCCCGCATGGTCAATACGCCCGGGTCAAAGCACAGGGCGCACATGACATAAAAGGCGGCGGTGAGTCCCGCCAGGGCCAGCAAATAGGGGACAAAGAACCGGCGGTTCTGGCGCATCCCCTGGGCCGCCAGTTTGGGATAAAGCCCGTTACGCACGCTTCTCACCTCCGTCGGTGAGTCGGGTGAGGGTCTCGGTGATGAGCCGGTACATCTGGCCATCGGTGCGGTTTTCCCGGTAGAGCTGGTGGTATACCCGCCCGTCCCGGATGAACAGCACCCGGCCCGCGCGGCTGGCCGCGGCGGTGGAGTGGGTGACCATCAGCACCGTCTGACCGGCCCGGTTGATCTTGGTGAACAAGTCCATCAGACTGTCCGCCGCACGGGAGTCCAGGGCCCCGGTGGGCTCGTCGGCCAGGACGATCTGGGGCTGGGTGATGAGGGCCCGGGCCACGGCGCACCGCTGCTTTTGCCCGCCGGACACCTCATAGGGGTACTTGTCCAGCAGCGGTTCGATGCCCAGGGTCTGGGCCAAGGGAACCAGGCGGCGCTTCATCTCCGGGTAATTTTTTCCTGCCAGGACCAGGGGAAGGAGGATGTTGTCCCGGAGGCTGAAGGTGTCCAACAGGTTGAAGTCCTGAAACACAAAGCCCAGGTTGTCCCGGCGGAAGGCGGCAAGTTCCTTTTCCCGAACAGCGGTCAGCTCCCGTCCCGCCAGCAGCACCGACCCGGCGGTGGGTTTATCCAGTGCAGCCAGGATATTCAGCAAAGTGGTCTTGCCCGAGCCGGACTCGCCCATGATGGCCACATATTCGCCCTGTTCCACCTCAAAAGAGACGTCCGCCAGGGCCTCCACCTTCTGACCGCCGAAGCGGGTGGAGTAAACTTTTTTTACATGATTGACTTCCAGGATCGACATAATCATTACCTCCGGACTGTTGGGCGTGGCGCCTGATCTCTATGGCTCCACGCCTTAAATTGTATTACCTGTGTTGGTACAGATAGTATATAGAAAAAGGGTTAAGAAGCCAGAGGGGAAAATCGAAAGATTTCCTTAAGGTAGTCTGCGCAATCATATACCCGCACACATATCCGCATGGGGTTTTTTATATTGACAAAGGGAGAAAATGTGATAAAATAGAAGAGCTGTGACGGAGTCAAGTCCAACGCGCCGCGTACCAGAGAGAGGGGATGGTGGAAGCCCTCACGCAAAGCGGGCGGACGCGCCGCTCCCGAGCCTCCCGCGATGAGCGGGACGGACCGTCTCCGTTACCGGACGAATAAGCGTCCTTGCCGTGAGGAAATCAGGGTGGTACCGTGGAGCGTCTGCTTCACCCCTGAGTCAGGCAGGGGCTTTTTTGTTGCAAAGGAGGGGTGGAATGACCCATCAGGAGATGTGGACCGCCTGCAAGGCTGTAAATCCCGCAGCCGGGGAGGATTATGAGCCCTGGGCCTATGGAGCTGATCCGGACGAGCTGGCGGAGCTGACCCGCACAGGTGTGAAAACTGCCACCGCCGGCGCCGGGCCGCTGTACGAGCTGGAGAGGGAACCCCTGCCCCAGGTCGGGGAGTATAGCGTGATCCTGGACAGCCGGGACGAGGCGGTGTGCGTCATCCGCACCACACGGGTGTATACCGTGCCTTTTGACCAGGTGTCCGAAGAACAGGCCTACCGGGAAGGGGAGGGCGACCGAACCCTGGCCTATTGGCGGCGCGTCCACGAGCGCTTTTTCCGGAACGAGCTGTCGGAAGCCGGATTGGAATTCTCTCCGTCCATGCCCGTGGTGTGCGAGGAGTTCGAGGAGGTCTATCCCTAGAGTGAAACGCAATTTCGAGGGTAAAGTTTCTTTTTTCGCTTCCTTTTTCTTTTCAAAGAAAAAAGGAAGGCCCTTGACCTTTAGTAAGCATACAAATCAACATATACGGAGGTAATCCCTATGTACGATCCCAAACCCTACGGCCTGAACGAGCTGCGGGAGATGTTCCTGAAGTTCTTCGAGAGCAAAGGCCATCTCCGCCTGCCCAGTTTCTCCCTGATTCCCCAGAACGATGCGTCCCTGCTGCTGATCAACTCCGGCATGGCTCCCATGAAGCCCTACTTTACCGGAGAGCAGGAGCCCCCCCGCCACCGGGTCACCACCTGCCAGAAGTGTATCCGCACCGGCGACATTGAGAACATTGGCCACACCGACCGCCACGGCACTTACTTTGAGATGCTGGGCAACTTCTCCTTCGGCGACTATTTCAAGAACGAGGCCATCCCCTACGCCTGGGAGTTTCTGACCTCCCCGGAGTGGGTGGGACTGGACCCTGACCGGCTGTATCCCTCTGTATTCGCTGGCAACGAGACCACTCCCGCCGACGACGAGGCGTTCCGTATCTGGCACGAGGTCATTGGCATCCCGGAGGAGCGGATTTTTAAGTTCGGTAAGGAGGATAACTTCTGGGAACACGGCTCCGGCCCTTGCGGCCCGTGCTCCGAAATTTACTACGATAGAGGCCCCGAGCACGGCTGCGGCAAGCCCGGCTGTACTGTGGGCTGCGACTGCGACCGCTATATCGAGGTGTGGAACGTGGTGTTCTCCCAGTTCGACAATGACGGGGAAAACCATTACACCGAGCTCAAGCAGAAGAACATCGACACCGGCATGGGGCTGGAGCGTCTGGCCTGCGTGTGTCAAGGAGTGAACTCCCTGTTTGACGTGGACACCGTCATGAGCATCACCAACAAGGTGTCCGAGATTACCCATGCCCACTACGGTGAGACGAAGGAGAAAGACGTGTCCCTGCGGGTGATTACCGACCACATCCGCTCCGCCACCTTTATGATTTGCGACGGTGTGCTGCCCGCCAACGAGGGCCGGGGCTATGTGTTGCGCCGCCTGCTGCGTCGGGCCGCCCGCCACGGAAAGCTGCTGGGGGTCAACGAGCCCTTCCTGTATACTGTGTGCGATACCGTCATCCATGAGAACGAGGGCCACTACCCTGAGCTGCGGGAGCGTCAGGACTATATCACCAAGGTCATCCGGGTAGAGGAAGAAAACTTTGCCAAAACCATCGACGGAGGCCTGAAAATTTTCAATGAGATGCTGACCGGCTACAAGAAAAAAGGCGAGAAAACCTTCTCTGGTGCCGATGCCTTCAAGCTGTACGACACCTACGGCTTCCCCGTGGACTTGACCCTGGAGATGGTGGAGGAGCAGGGGATGGACCTGAACGAGGCCGAGTTCAAACAGCTCATGGAGGAGCAGCGCCAACGGGCCCGGAAGGCCCGGGAGGCCTTGGGCGATTTGGGCTGGGCCGGCGTGGAGTTCGGCAAGGACGTGCCCGAGACGGAGTTTGTGGGCTATGACAGCGCCAACACGGCCAAGGCCGTCACCGGGGTGAAGGTAGTGGCCCTGGTGGTGGAAAACGAGCTGGCCGAGGAGCTGATGCCCGGCGTGGAGGGCATTGTGGTGCTGGATAAAACCCCCTTCTACGCTGAGATGGGCGGCCAGGTGGCCGACCACGGTGTGATCTTTGCCGACAAGGTGGGCTTTGAGGTCACCGACGTGCAGAAAAACAAGGGCGGCAAATATATGCACTACGGCAAAATGATCGAGGGCGTGTTGAAGGTGGGCGATACCGTGGGCGCCCAGATCGACCTAGAGCGCCGGAAGGCCGTAGCCCGGGCCCATTCCGCCACCCATCTGTTGGACAAGGCCCTGCGGGAGGTGCTGGGCGACCACGTGCATCAGGCGGGTTCTCTGGTGGAGCCTGACCGCCTTCGCTTCGACTTCACCCACTTCGAGGCCATGACCTCCGAGCAGGTGGCCGAGGTGGGTCGCATTGTCAACGATGCCATTCTGAACGGCCTGGAGGTGCGCACCGACGTACTGCCCATTGAGGAGGCCAAGCAACGGGGGGCCATCGCCCTGTTTGGGGAAAAGTACGGCGACACTGTCCGGGTGGTAGACATGGGCGAGGGGTACTCTGTGGAGTTTTGCGGCGGCACCCATTTGGATAACACCGCCAAGGTAGGCACCTTCCGTATTAAAAGCGAGTTCTCCGTAGCTTCCGGCGTGCGCCGCATCGAGGCCACCACCGGCCGGGAGACTCTGGCCTTCTTCGGTGAGGTGCAGGAGCGCATCAACCAGGCGGCGGCAGTGCTGAAAGCCAAACCCGGCGAGCTGCGGGAGAAGGCGGAGGCCGTCATGGGCGAGATCAAGAACCTGCACCAGATGGTGGAAAAGTTCAAGGCAAAGGAGGCCGCCGGGGAGACGGACCGTATTCTGTTCGGCGCCCATGAGGTGGGCGAGCTGAAGGTGCTCACCGCCACGGTGCCTGACGCAGACGGCGCCCGCCTGCGCCAGATGGGCGACCTGCTCCGGGAGAAGGACGCCAATGTGGTGGCGGTTCTGGCCAGCGTCAACGACGGTAAGATCACCTTCCTTTGCTCCTGCGGCAAGGAGGCGGTGAAGAAAGGTGTCAAGGCCGGGGACATCATCAAACAGGTGTGCGCCATTGCGGGCGGCTCTGGCGGCGGTAAGCCGGACAGCGCTATGGGCGGCGGCAAGGACGTGCTCATGCTGGACAACGCACTGGCCATGGTGGACAACGTAGTGGCCATGAAGCTGGGGCTGTAAGCCATGACGCGGGACGATTTGAATCGCTTTCGGGCGCTAGACATTGATTTTGATTCCATTGGACTGCTCCAAAGCGGGGCGGACGACTTCGCTTACTTCTGCACTCCGATGGATGCGGAATTTGTGGGCCGCCTCGGCTGTGACGGCATCCATTTCATCCTCCTGCCGGAAGATGAGCGGGTGTTCTGCGTGGACCCGTCCATGGGGGAGCGGGGAACCTATGTTCTCCCGGTGGCCGGTGATTTCCGGGAGTTCCTCTCATTTGTCCTCTATTGTCAGGATGCCAACCCGCTGAGCCAGATTTATTGGATGACCCGGAAGGAGTATGAGGAGTTGGCGGAGGAGGACGCCGCAGCCCGGGAGAATGAATACCAGGCAAAGTTTTTCGAGGAAAAGGATAAAGCCCTGTCTGCTATTGTAAAGGAATTTGACCTGACCCCCGTTGATCCTTTCAAGAAAGTCAAGGCCATGCAGAAAAAATTTGACCCGGCGGTGCTGAACTTTTCCGATGAATATTATGACGCGGTGGGTTATGTGCACCCGGAAGAAGAGGGAGAAATTGTTCAAGTTCAAGGTACACATACTGTCATGCTTACCGCCAACAGGGAGGTTGATCCTATGATACCGCAAGACCCCAATATTCTGCTGAGCTATGTGAATACCAAGCTCCGGGATGAGTATTCCAGCCTGGACGCCCTGTGCGATGATTTGAACGGCGACCAGGCGGAGCTAACAAAAGCAATGGCTGGGCTGGGCTATGCCTATGACCATGAGACCAACCAATTCAAGCCTGTCTGAAGGGAGAAAAGGTCATGATTCTGGACTATACTGCCATGGAGACCACCCATATCCCCAATTTTTTGGGTGGGGAAGGGACCATTCACGCTCAGATGCGGGTGGACGAGCTGGGCAAGATTCTGAAGGGAGCGCTGGACCCTGGCTCCTCCATCGGCTATCACACCCACGAGACCAGCAGCGAGATCATCTATATCCTGTCCGGCACAGGCAAGGTGGAATATGACGGTAGCGAGGAGGTGGTAAAGGCGGGCCAGTGCCACTACTGCCCCAAGGGACACAGCCACGCCCTCATCAACAACAGCGACGGTCCGCTGGAATTCTTCGCGGTTGTTCCAAATCAATAATAGGGAGGTAGACTCATGCTTCAGGCGCAAAACCCAGACTGTCTGTTTTGTAAAATTGTCAAGGGGGAAGTTCCCTCCAAAATCATCTACAAAGACGAAAAATGTGTGGCGTTCCACGACATCGACCCCCAGGCTCCTACCCATTTCCTGGTGATTCCTAAGGTACACATCGGCTCCTGTGGGGAGATTAACGGTAGTAATTCCCTAGTCGTCAGCCGTTGTTTCGAGGTCATTTCCAAGGTGACAAAGGAGTTGGGGGTCACCGACTTCCGGGTGGTGTCCAACTGCGGCGAGCAGGCGGGGCAGTCTGTTCCCCATCTTCACTTCCATGTGCTGGCGGGCCGGGATATGACCTGGCCTCCGGGCTAAAAACTGTAAAGCCCGCCTCCTTCACAGTGAGGAGGCGGGCTTTTTATACTTTGAGATGCTTCGTATGGTCGTGGACCAGGTTTCCGGTGGCGGGGCCGTCCAGCAACTGCCCGTCTTCAGCAAAGCGGGAGCCGTGGCAGGAACAGTCCCAGGAGTGCTCCTGTGGATTATATTTTAGCGCGCAGCCCATGTGGGGGCACCGGGGACGGGTAGGAGTGAGCAGGTTAAAAACGCTCTCCCCGGCGTTGGCGGCCAGTTGGGGATGGAGCACGGAGCGGAAGGGGGAAAAGACCTCCTGATATGGGCTGTCCCGGCCCAGGATCAGGTCCGTCACCAAGGTAGCGGCGGCCATGGACGAGGTCATACCCCATTTGTTGAAACCGGTGACGGCGTACAGTTTGGGCAGGCGGGGGGAGTAGGGGCCGATATAGGGCGCGCCGTCCAGCGTCATGCAGTCCTGAGCGGCCCAGCGGCACACTGGTCGGCTGTCCGGCCAATGGCGGCGGGCAAAGTCCTCCAGACCGGTCCAGCCGCTGCCCTGTCTGCCTGTGCGGTGGGCTCCGCCCCCCAGCAGAAGGAGATCATTATCATTGCGAAAGGACAGTCCTTTGCCGCACTCGTCCACATACATTCCATCTACATCCGACGCGCCCTCCAGGGCCAGAACGTAAGATCGGCTCTGGTATAGCTTCAACCAGTAGCAACCGAATTTATTGAGGAAAGGGAAGTGGGTGGTCACCACGATGTGGTCCGCCTTGATGATGTTTCCAGTCTCCGTGACCGCTTTGCCGGTCTCGACCTCCAGCACCCTGGTGTGTTCGTATATTTTGAGGCCTTCTGCAATCCAGGCAGCGAATTTCAGCGGGTGAAACTGAGCCTGACGGTCGGTCCGCAGCGCTCCCGCCACCGGGAAGGGAAGGGCCGTTCCGGTTACCAGCGTGGCGGGACAGCCCAGCTTGTCCAGCGCGGCTGCCTCGCGGTCCAGCTCTTTTCGGCTGTTCAGGGCATAGACGTAGTTGGGCTTTTCCTCAAAATCGCAGGGGATATCCTGGCACAGCTCCCTGAGCTTTTGCAACGCGTCCCGGTTGGCGTTCCAATAGGCCCGGGTTCGATTCAGGCCGAACTCTTTCAGCAGCTTGTGGTAGATCAAGCCGTGCTGAACAGTGAGCTTGGCGGTGGTGTTTTTCGTTACCCCGCCGCACAGCCGTCCAGCTTCCACCAACACACAGTTGATTCCGGCCCGGGTCAGCTCATGGGCGCACAGCAGACCCGCCAGCCCGCCGCCGATGACCAATACGTCGGTGCGGATATCTCTTGGCAAGGGAGCAAATTCAGGCAGTTGCGCGGTCATTTCCCAGATGGATTTCACAAAGCATCACCTCGTTGGAGGTAGTATGCCTGTTTTGAGAGCGATTATCAGCTAGGCTTTTGTTTGAAGATGATGAATTTGCTCAGCACATAGTTGACCACCACAACGACAACGTTGGCAGCCAGCTTGACGATGGCGTCACCGTGGATAGAGATGCCGGCGGTGAGCTGGATGACGGCGTCGCCGCAGTGGAGCGTGTCCACAAAGAACCATAGGATAACCGTCTCCAAGCCCAGGGTAAGCAGCCGGGAGGCCGCCATCTGCCACAACTCCCGCAGGGCCACCTGCCAGGCCCAATCTCTGGACTGGAATACGTACAGCTTGTTGACGAAATAGGCGAACAGCACGCTCACCGCCCAGGCAATGACGTTGCTGGTGAGGTAATAGACCCGGAGGCCTTCGGTGAGCAGGAAGTAGGTCACGTAGTTGACCACAGTGGTCATGACGCCCCAGAACACATAACTGATTAGCTCCCGGTGCTTGTGGAGCAGGGCCCGAATGGTTTCCATCATGGATGCCGCCTCACATGGCCGTGGGGTAGGCGGCGGCCATGCCCGCCTCGTCCAGACAGGTGGGCGCCCGGTTCGGCAAGCAGCAAAGCGCATAGTATTTAAAATCAAACATAAAAACGCCTCCTGATAGGGACAGTTGTCCCTGTATGTTTCATGGATATCATTATAAAACATTTTTTCCCGTTGGCAAGCCCTTTTTGTGGTCAATGAAAAAACATCAAATTTTGATCCGGACTATTTTAGGCGTGACTTTTTCCCGGTGCTGTGATATATTTAGAAAAAGATTGAGTATAGGACGGGTGAACGTATGAATATTCTCATCATTGACGCCCAGGGCGGCGGCATCGGCAGACAGTTGGTAGCCGCCGTGAAGAAGGCGTTTCCCGGCGATACGGTGACCGCAGTGGGGACCAACAGCCTAGCGGCCTCCGCCATGCTGAAAGCCGGGGCCGACTGCGTGGCCACGGGAGAGAACGCCGTGGTGGTGAATTGCCGGAAGGCGGATATCATCGTGGCCCCCATTGGCGTGGTCATCGCCGACGCTATGCTGGGCGAGATTACCCCTGCCATGGCCCAGGCGGCGGGGCAGAGCCAGGCCAAGCGTATCCTGCTGCCCATCGCCCACTGCGACAATATAGTGGTGGGGACAAAGGAGCTGGGGATGAGCCAACTGGTGCAGGAGGCGGTGGAGCGTCTTCGGACGGTGCGCGAGGGCTGTGGGAATTGATCTGAGCGGCGGGTGCTGCAAATATAATCAAAAGGAGCGATGGGAAATGGGCAAGCCTGTTCTGGTCATTATGGCCGCGGGCATGGGCAGCCGGTACGGCGGCCTGAAGCAACTGGACCCGGTGGGAAACCATAATCAGGTCATTCTGGATTATTCCATCTATGACGCCCGTCGGGCTGGATTTGAAACGGTGGTATTCGTCATCAAGGAGGAGATTGAGGAGGAGTTCAAGGCCCGGGTGGGGCGGCGCGTGGAACGGCACATGGATGTAAAATATGTGTTCCAGCGCATGGACGACCTGCCGGAGGGCTATGCGGTGCCCGAGGGGCGGGTAAAGCCCTGGGGCACGGCCCAGGCGGCGCTGGCGGCGCGGCATGTGGTGGACGGTCCCTTTGCCATCATCAACGCCGACGACTATTACGGCCGGTCGGCGTTTCAGACGATGTACGAGCACCTGTCAAACGGCCGGACCTATCAGTACGCCATGGTGGGCTACCGCCTGAAAAACACGGTGACCGAGCACGGCTCCGTAGCCCGGGGAGTGTGCGGTGTGGACCAGGACGGGACGCTGATTGACATACAGGAGCGCACCACCATCGAAAAGGACGGGAATAACGCTCGCTACACCGAGGACGGCGGCCAGACTTGGACGCCTATTTCCGGAGAAACGCTGGTGTCCATGAATTTGTGGGGCTTTGACCGAAGCTTTCTGGAGGAGGCAGAGGCCCGGTTCCCGGAGTTTCTGGACCAGGCGCTGGCGGAAAATCCGCTGAAAGGGGAGTATTTCCTGCCCAGCGTGGTGGACCGGCTCATCCGAGAGGGCAAGGCGCAGGTACACGTGCTGCTCAGCGAGGACAAGTGGTACGGCGTCACCTACCGGGAGGACAAGCCCACCGTCACCTCTGCCATCGCGGCGATGACGGAGGCGGGGCTGTACCCGGACGAGCTGTGGCCCGAGGGGTAAGGAAGGGGGGACCGGGGAATGAAAATTGAACTGAAGCGTGGGGCATACACTGCCGTTGTGAACACAAAAGGCGGCGAACTGGTGTCCTTCCGGGACGGGCAGGGCATTGAGTACATCTGGAGCGGCGACGCCAAGTCCTGGCCGGGCCAGAACCCCAACCTGTTCCCCATTGTGGGCAGCTTGAAGGATGGGTGCGTGACCATCAATGGGAAAACCTGCGAGATGGCCCGGCACGGCTTTGCGAGGCGCAGCGTGTTCGCCGTGGCGGAGCGGGGAGAGGATTATGTGGTGATGGAGCTGCGTGATTCTCCGGAGACGCTGGCGCGCTACCCTTGCCATTTTGTATTCCGGGTGCGGCACCAGTTGGTGGACAACGGGTTTTCCACCCGGTTCGAGGTGCGAAACCCAGGCAAGGAGGACCTGCTGTTCTGCGTGGGCGCCCACACCGGCGTCAATTGCCCCCTGGAGGAGGGAAAACGGTTTGAGGACTATCGGCTGGTGTTTGACCAGGCGGAGGATATCAAGGCCATGATTCCCACAGGTCAGGGGTTGCTGTCCGTCGGACGGTACGGACCTGCGCTGGAGAACACCGACACCCTTCTCCTGGATCACGCCGTATTTGACCAAGTGGATACCCTCATCTTTGAAGGGCTCCGTTCCACAGGCGTTGCCCTGCGACACAAGGACGGGGGCCGAGAGGTTCACATGGAGTTTGGGGAGTTCCCCATGATCGCCTTCTGGACTCAGCCCCATGCCAACGCCCCCTACATCTGCTTGGAGCCTTGGCACGGCTGCGCGGCCTATGAGGACGAGAGCGGTGAGTTTGCGGACAAGCCCCATGTCGTCCGGCTGGCTCCCAGCGAAGAGAAAAGGTTAGAATACACCGTCACGCTCAGGTGAGCGGCCTTGAAAAGCACCGCCACAACTATGAAAAGGAGAGTCATCATCATGAACAAAGCCATCCATACTGATAACGCCCCCGCCGCCATCGGACCCTATTCCCAGGCTGTCCGCTGGGGCAATGTAATCTATGTGTCCGGGCAGCTTCCCATTGACCCCGCCACCGGAGCCTTTGCCGGGGAGGATATCGCGACCCAGACCCGCCAATCCCTCACCAACATCAGGAATATCTTGGCGGCGGAAGGGCTGGAAATGTCCCGTGTGGTCAAGACCACCGTCATGCTCAAGGATATCGCCGACTTTGCCGCCATGAACGAGGTGTATGCCGAATTTTTCGCCGCGCCTTATCCTGCCCGGGCCGCCTATCAGGTGGCTGCGCTGCCTAAGGACGCGCGGGTGGAGATTGAGTGCGTCGCCGCTTTTTAAGCGGATGGAACGGCTGACGGACTTGCCCAACATCGGACCCAAGCTGGCGGACAATCTGGAGAAAGCCGGCGTGACCGATCCGGACCGGCTCCGGTCCATGGGGGCGGAGGAGGCGTTCCTGCGCATCCGCGCCCAGGTGGACCCCAGCGCCTGCCTACACCAACTGGAGGCGCTGGCGGGAGCGGTGTCGGGCATGAAAAAGAGCCTGCTGTCTCCGGAGCGCAAGGCGGAGCTGAAAACTTGGTTCAAGGGACTGTGAGGGACAACGCAATGTTTCGAGTGCTGAAAACAGAGGGCGCGGCCCGCAGGGGGGAGTTTGTTTGCCCTCACGGCGTGGCGCAGACCCCGGTATTTATGAACGTGGGCACCCAGGGAGCCATCAAGGGGGCTCTCTCCGCCTTTGATTTGAAGGAGATCGGTTGTCAGATCGAGTTGTCCAATACCTACCACCTCCATCTCCGCCCCGGCGACGACGTGGTGCGGCAGATGGGCGGACTCCACAAATTCATGTGCTGGGATGGGCCTATGCTCACCGACTCCGGCGGATTCCAGGTGTTCTCCCTGGCGGGGCTTCGGAAGATCACGGAGGAGGGGGTCACCTTTTCCTCCCATATCGACGGCAAGCGCATCTTTATGGGACCGGAGGAGTCCATGCGCATCCAGTCCAATCTGGGCAGCGATGTGGCCATGGCCTTCGACGAGTGCGTGGAGAATCCCGCCCCCTACGACTATGCCAAGGCGTCCTGTGAGCGGACGTTGCGCTGGCTGGAGCGCTGTGCGGAAGAGCATGACAAGCTGAATTCCTTGCCGGACTGCGTCAACCCGGGACAGGTGCTGTTCGGCATCAACCAGGGGGCCACCTACGAGGATCTGCGGGTATGGCACATGAAGGAGACGGCCAAGATCGGCTGCGACGGCTACGCTATCGGAGGTCTGGCGGTGGGAGAGCCCACCGAGGTGATGTATCGGATCATTGAGGCGGTGGAGCCCCACATGCCTGCGGACAAGCCCCGGTATCTCATGGGCGTGGGTACTCCTTCCAACATCATTGAGGGCGTAGCCCGGGGGATTGATTTCTTCGATTGCGTCATGCCCGCCCGCAACGCTCGCCACGGAAAGCTGTTTACCTGGGCGGGGGCAGTGAACATCAAAAATGAGCGCTTCAAGCTGGATGACCGGCCCATCGACCCCGCCTGCGATTGCCCAGTGTGCCGCAATTTCTCCCGGGCGTACCTGCGCCACCTGTTCGTGGCGGGGGAGATGCTGGCTATGCGGCTGGCGGTGATGCATAACCTGTATTTCTACAACAATTTGGTGCAGCGCATCCGAGATGCTTTGGATACCGGGCAGTTTGCCGCATTCCGGGCGGAGTATTCGGAGAAACTGTCCGGGCGTGTGGAATGAGATTACAGTCCGGCCATTGAGTGAAACAATACGGCCCCATGGAGCGATTGCGCTTCATGGGGCCGTTTACTGTTTTGTGGGCGCCAGGCGCGCTCAGCCTTTCCAAAGGCCGTGCAGGTTGCAGTAGGAGTAGGCCGCCTCCACTTCGTCCGCGTCGCACAGGGCGAAGCTGACCTCCGGGCTGTGGCCCGGGCGCAGTGTTTTGTACTGGCCGCCCTGCTTGGTTTGCAGATACACCCACTCAATGGAGTGTTCATCCAGCATGGGGTGATGGGTTGAACCCACACACACCGTCACCCGGTTGCCCTCCACCTGGTACACGGGGATATGCTTTTCTGTGGACGCTTCTGCGGTGCCGGGGATGAGTTCTTTCATCGGCTCTCCACAGCACATGATGGGGACGCCGGCGTTTTTAATCATGGCGACAATATTTCCGCAGTGCTTACAGACATAAAATTTCTGTTCCATCTTAATCGACCTCCTGGTGGGATTGCCTTGCCGCAACGCAGCGGTTTTGGTTTACTTAGTGTGCCCCATATGGGGGATTCCATGCGCCTTTTCCATCAGGAATGCCCTTGCGGGATTAAGCGCCCGACTGTTTAAATGATTCCAATAATGGGTATTCTCTGCTCGGAGGGGATGTGGGTGAAATTCAGATATTTCGACCCGGCGGGCAGGCAGATCGCCCCGGAGCAGCTTCGCTTCATGCAGATTATGACACCCGCGATGGATCATGTCTTTGCGACGGTGCGAGAGCGACTGGAAAAAAATGAAAGGTCCGGGCAGCCGATTGAAAAAGCCGCTTTGAGATGATATGATTAGCCCATGGCTTCGCGGCCAGGGCTAATTTTTCTGATGGGAGGTATCATGAGTAAGTCAAAAATGTTTCAGCCGCTGGAGGCTCCCGGTGAGCTGACGTTGGCCCTTTACCGCCGCGTATCGACGGACAAGCAGGCCGACGAGGGCTATTCCCTGGACGTTCAGATGGAGAAGCTTCGGGCGTACTCCAAAACTTTTTCCGATGTTCGGGAAGTGCGGGACTATATGGACGACGGTTATTCCGGCAGCAGCCTGGACCGTCCGGGGATGGAGCGCCTGGTCCGGGATATCCGGGCCGGTGAGATCACCCACGTGATCGTGGTGAAGCTGGACCGCCTGAGCAGAAGCCAGAAGGACACCCTGCACCTGATTGAGGATGTGATGATCCCGGCGAATGTGGCGTTCATCTCCATCATGGAAAGCTTCAACACCGACACCGCGTTTGGGCGGGCGATGGTGGGCATCCTGTCCGTGTTTGCCCAGTTGGAGCGGGAAAACATTTTCGAGCGCACCCGCGGCGGTATGCAGAAGCGGGTGGAGAAGGGGTACTGGCCAGGCGGTGGGCGGACGCCTTACGGCTATGACTATGATCCGGCACAGGGCATCCTGGTTCCCAACGAACAGGCGGAGATGGTCCGCTATATGTATGACCGCTATCTGGCTGGTGAATCCATGCAGGCTATCGCCGACAGCGTTGGCTTGAAATACGAAAAGCTGATTTACAACATTATCACCCGGAAATCCAACGCGGGTTATATTGTATATAAAGGGGAGGAGTATCAGGGACTCCATGAGCCCATCGTGTCCCTGGACACCTATGACCGGGCCATGGAGCTTCTCGCGGAGCGCTCTGCGGCAAAGTTGGTGACCAAAACAGCCCATCTGCTCACGGGGCTGTGCCGCTGCGGGACTTGCGGGGCAAGAATGCGGTACATGAAATGGGGAAAGGCCGGATATAAGCTGGTGTGCTACTCCCAGCAGCGAAGCAAACAATATCTGGTGCGTGACCCTAACTGCGACGGTCCGGCTCCTTTTGCCGAGGAGGTGGAGGAGGGCGTTGTGAGCACCTTGTTCGCGGTGTCCAGGGATAAGCTGGAAACCGCCCGCAAATCCGTGGAGTCAGGAAGCGTAACCGGTATGCTCCGGGAGCGGATTCAACGGGCGGAGACGAAGCTCCGCCGCCTGTACGGCCTGTACGGCGACAGTGGGGACGGCTGCCTGTTGGACGCGATCCATGACGCGAAAGAGGAGATTGGCCGCCTGAACAGGCTGTTGGAGGAGGAACGTGCGAAGGGGGCGTCCACCCGGTCCGCCATGAGCGCCTATGAAAAGCTGGAGAGCGTGCAGGACGCGTGGCCGTATATGTCCGTTCAGGAGCGGCGGGTCATCCTGGCATCCGTTGTGGAGAGCGTGACCATTTCCGCCGATTATACCGACGTGAAGCTGAAATTCCACCTATCGGCCTAACAAAATTTTATTTTCAACCCGGGAACGCCATGCCGATGATTGTGGGAGAGATTCGCCGTTATCTTCGGGATAACAGCGCCATCCGGGTGTCCCGGTCGGTGCGGGACACCGCTTACCGGGTACTTCAGGCCAAGGAGAAGTATATGGCGGAGCACCAGAAGGAGCCTACGGTGGACGAGATTGCCCAAATGCTGGAGCTGCGCCGGGAGGACGTGGTGATGGCGCTGGACGCCATTGTGGACCCGGTGTCTCTGTTCGAGCCGGTGTACTCCGACGGGGGGGACACGGTGTGTGTCATGGACCAAGTGAAGGACAAGAAGAACACCGATGAGGCCTGGCTGGAGCACATCGCTTTGGATGACGCCATCGGCAAGCTGGATGAGCGGGAGCAGCGCATTCTTGCCCTGCGTTTTTTTCAGGGCAAGACGCAAATGGAGGTGTCCGCCGAGGTGGGCATCTCCCAGGCCCAGGTGTCCCGCTTGGAGAAAAATGCGCTGAACCGGATCAGAAAAGAGCTGTGACCGGAGCAAAAACGCCCCGCGGGCCGGAATGGGACCCGCGGGGCGTCGCAATAAATTGAAATTTCCTTGAAAGCGGCGGATTGATATTTATTTAGTTGCAAAGACGTTGTAAACCCCGGAGCGCCATGATATAATAGCCGCAAGCAGCTATTATATTTGATTTCATACATATATCACAACGGCGTTTTGCGCCTGTGATACAATCGCACCGCAAATTATTGGACGGTTTGCGCGCTGCCATGATCTGAAAATAATCCGGGGAGGGGATGCCGCATGGCAATCATTGGAATCGATCTTGGAACCACCAACAGCTTGGCGGCGGTGTGGCGGAATGGGAAGAGCGAGCTTATACCCAACGCGGCCGGAGAATTTTTTACCCCAAGCGCGGTGAGCGTCGATGATGACGGCTCCGTTCTGGTGGGCCGTGCGGCGAAGGACCGGCTGATCTCCCACCCAGAGCGGACGGCCGCCCGTTTCAAACGGTACATGGGGACAAAAAAGACCTTTCAACTGGGCGATCACTCCTTCACTCCGGAGGAGCTGTCCGCCCTGGTGCTGCGCAGCCTTCGGGAGGACGCGGAGGCTTATTTAGGCGAGCCGGTAACCGAGGCGGTGGTCAGCGTTCCCGCCTATTTTGCCGAGGCCCAGCGCTCCGCCACCAAGCGGGCGGGGGCGCTGGCGGGGCTGCACGTGGAGCGGCTGGTGAACGAGCCCTCTGCCGCCGCTGTGGCCGCGCACATTGCGGAGGGGGACCAGGACAAGGTGTGCCTGGTGTTCGACTTGGGCGGTGGTACGCTGGACGTGTCCCTGGTGGAGCGGTTTGAGAACGTAATCAGCGTCACCGCCGTGTGCGGGGACAACCAACTGGGCGGGACGGACTTCGACTGGGCTATCGCCGAGGCGTTTTGCAGGGAGACGGGCGTGGATATGGAGGCCCTGTCCGACCGGGAGGAGGAACTGCTGGTACGGCAGGCGGAAATCTGCAAGATTGCCCTCACCACCCAGGAGCCGGTCATCATGGCCATCGACGACGGGGCCATCAGTGCCGCCTCGCTGACGCTGACCAACGAGTGGCTCATCCGGTCATGCAGCGCCCTGTTTCACCGTCTGGCCGCCCCGGTACGCAAGGTGTTTCTGGACGGTGGCATGTCCATGGGCGAGCTGGATGAGCTGGTGATGGTGGGCGGCTCCAGCCACATGCCGTCCGTGCGCCGCTATGTGGCCCGGCTGCTGGGCCGGGAGCCCGCCAAAGGTAGCTCTCCCGACACCGCCATCGCCCTGGGGGCGGGCGTGTGCGCGGGGATGAAGGAGCGGGCTGGGGATTTGAAGGAGCTGGTGCTCACCGACGTGTGCCCTTTTACCTTGGGCATTGCCAGCTACAACCGGGCGGAACCGGATAGGCCCATCATGTCTTCCCTCATTGAGCGCAACTGTGTGCTGCCCTCCAGCCGGGAAGGGGAATACTTTACCGTATATGACGATCAGGAGACCATCTCTGTGAAGGTCTATCAGGGGGAGAACTTCTACTGTGCCGATAACACCCTGCTGGGGGAGCTGAACATCCAGGTGCCCAGGGCCCGGCGGGGCCGGCAGTCGGTGCGGGTGCGGTTTACTTAGAGTCTGTTTAAAATCTTTTGACAAAAATGGCGGAGTGGGAGATAATAGGAAAAAACAA
>CAJTTS010000010.1 GCA_910579155.1 uncultured Oscillospiraceae bacterium
GAAAACCTGCAATTTCTCCGCAAGCGCCGGGGCATGACCCAGGAGGACCTGGCGGAACAGATGGAAGTGTCCCGGCAGTCGGTGAGCAAATGGGAGTCCAACGCCGCCTACCCCGAGATGGACGCCGTCCTGCGCCTGTGCGGCCTGTTCCACTGCGACATGGACACCCTGCTCCGGGGAGACGTATCCCGCCGCTTCGGCGAGGACGCCGCCGCCTGGGACAAGCACATGAACGCCTTCGCCGCCGCCATGGCGGCAGGGGTGGCCCTGGTGCTGCTGGGCGTCGCCCTTCTGATGTTCATAGGCGAGTTTTTCGGCCTGGAAATGTGGGGCGGGGTGGCATTTTTCCTCTTCCTCATTGTGGCGGTGGCCATTTTCATCGTTTTCGGTATGAACCACGATACCTTCCTGCGCCAACACCCCGGCATCGGCCCCTGCTACACAAAAGAAGAGATGGACCGCTTTGAACGCCGTTTTCCCATCCTCATCGCCGCCCCCGTGGCTCTCCTCCTGCTGGGCCTGACCGCCATGATCCCCATGGACACGCAGGCCCCCGCCCATCTGAGCAGGGAACAGTGGGAGGCCGTGTGCGGAGCTCTGTTTTTGCTGTGCGTCACCATCACAGCCACCGCCCTCACCTGGGCAGGCATCCAGCACTCCAAATATGGCTTCCCGGAGGAGAAGATGACGCCCGCCCAGCGCCGTGTGGGCCGGATCTGGAGCGTGGGTATGATCGCCGCCACGGCGCTGTATGTGGGCCTGGGCTATGGTCTGGACCTGTGGAAGCAGGCCGCCCCCATCATCTATACCGTGGCCGCCCTGTTGTGCGCGGCTCTCACCATTCTGGTGAAAAAGGACGACGAAACATAAAGGAGGCACCGCCATGGTGGAGCGCCGCCCAAGTTACTACGATAAATTTCACTGTCTGGGCGGCGCCTGCCCGGACACCTGCTGCCGGGACTGGTCGGTGGTCCCCGACGGGGACGCTCTGGCGGACTACGCCCGCGCCCCCTCCCCCCTCCGGGAGCGCATCACCCAAAACCTGGCCGCCGACGAGGACGGCGATACCTGCTTCCGCTTGGACGAACAGGGAATGTGTACCCTGCTCACTCCGGACGGCCTGTGCGTCATCCAGCGGGACTGGGGCGAAGCCCATCTCTGCGGCCACTGCGCCGCCTACCCCCGGTTCATCGAGGAATATGGTTCTTTCACTGAATCCTCCCTGGCTCTCTCCTGCCCGGAGGCGGCCCGGCTCCTGCTGGAGGCCCCGCGCTTTACCCTCGTCGAGACGGACGACGGAAACGCAGATCCGCCCTTTGACGGTATCGACCCGGCCCTGCTGGACGGCCTGGAGCACAGCCGCGCCCAACTCCTGACCCTGCTGAATGACGGAGAGGGGACCATCTGGGAAAAGCTGCGCACCGTGCTGAGCCGCGCAAAAGCTCTGGAAACCTTTCTAATTCCCTCGGACTGCCGCCGTGAATACCCATTCCCACCCCCTCCGTTCCCTGACTTGTTCCGAGCCGCCGCCATCTGGCTGTTCAATCTGCTGGCAGAGCTGGACCCTTTACGCCCTGACTGGCCCAAGCTTTTGAAGGCGCGTGCCGCCCAGCTCTCCGCCCTATCCCCAGCCGATTACCTCCGGCTCCGCGCCGATTATGAGCGCGCCAACCCCCGCTGGGAGCGCCAGCTCACCAACCTGGCCTGTTACCTGGTGTTCCGCCATTGGCACAAGGCGGTAAACGACGATGATATCTATGGCCGCGCGGCCCTCGTCTGCGCCGCCTGTACTGTTTTGTATCACCTGTCCCTGTTCCAGCCCGGGGAGGAAGCTGTTCTCTGGACCCGTTTCAGCCGGGAGATAGAACACGACGAAAACAACTTGGCCGATCTGATCTGGGCGCTGTCCGACCCCGACGCCCTGCCCGCCCCGCTATGAGAAAGGAGCCCATCCCATGTCAGAATATCTCAGCGACCACGTCCGCCTGGGGGACGACTGCGCCAGCGTGGTCATCCTGGACCAAACCCTTCTGCCCAACCGGGTGGAATACCTCACCCTGCGTACCCCCGAGGAGATGTTCGAGGCCATCCAGCTCCTGCGGATCCGGGGCGCGCCCGCCATCGGCATCTGCGCGGGCTACTGCCTGGCCGCCCTGGCCCAACAGAGGAAAGACCTGCCCCCTGCCCAGTTTGGCAGGGAGCTACACAAGCTGGCCCAATACCTCAACTCCTCCCGCCCCACGGCGGTGAACCTGAGCTGGTCACTCAACCGCCTGGGCCAGCGGGCACACGCTATGCCGGAGGCGTCCCCCGCGCAAATTGCCGCCGCCCTGCGGGACGAGGCCATCGCCATCCACCAAGAGGACATCGCTATGTGCAAGGCCATCTCGGAACACGGCCTGACCCTCATCAAAGACGGAGACGGGGTCCTGACCCACTGTAACGCCGGGCCGCTGGCGACTTCGCAGTACGGCACCGCCCTGGGTCCCCTCCTGCTGGGGCGTGAGCGTGGCATGAGCTTCCGCGTCTTTGCCGACGAGACCCGCCCGCTCCTTCAGGGCGCTCGCCTCACCTCCTACGAGCTGCACAAGGCCGGGGTGGACGTCACCCTGATCTGCGACAACATGGCCTCCATGGTCATGAAAAACGGTTGGATCAACGCCTGCTTTGTGGGCTGCGACCGGGTGGCCGCCAACGGCGACGCCGCCAACAAGATCGGCACCAGCGGAGTGGCCATTCTGGCCAAGCACTACGGCGTCCCTTTCTACGTCCTGGGCCCCACCTCCACCATCGACCTGAGCTGCCCCACCGGGGACGACATCAAAATCGAGCTCCGGGACCCGGAGGAAATCAAGTCCAAATTCTACGCCCAGCCCATGGCCCCCGCCGGGGTGAAGTGCTACAACCCCGCCTTCGACGTCACCGACCACACCCTCATCGCCGGGATCGTCACCGAAAAGGGCGTCTGCCGCCCGCCCTACACCGAATCCCTGGCGGCGCTGTTCCAATAACAAACACCCCCGCTTTCCTGGAAAGCGGGGGTGTTTCACGTGAAACTTTTGTTCGATTTCTCCTAGAGAGCGACCGCCATGGCATGGGCCAACTCCTTCATTTTCGCCCGGTCCCCATCGTTAGCGGCGGACTTGATGGTGATTTTGGGCTCCAGGATGGTCAGGCCTTTCATACCCTCCAGCTCGGCCAGCATGGTCCGCATGGCGGTGGGACCCCAGGAACCGTTCTCCATCAGCCCCACGGCGCGGTCCTTGAACCCCTTGGATTTCAGCCGCGCCAGGAACTGGGCCATGGGCGGGAACACCCCCGCGTCGTAGCTGGCAGCCGCCAGCGCCAGGCCACTGTACCGGAACGCCCCGGCCACCGCCTCCGCCCAGTCCCGGCGGGTCAGGTCAACGGTTTCCACCTGCAAGCCCTCGGCCTTCAGCATATCGGCCAGCTCCAACGCCGCACGGGCGGTGTGGCCGTGGATGGAGGCATAGGCCACCAGCACGCCCTTCTCCTCGGGGGCGTAGCTGCTCCACACGCCGTACTTCTCCAGGGCCAACGCCAGTGCCTCGCCGGAGAGGATGGGGCCGTGGAGGGGGCAGACGGTCTCAATCTCCAGTCCCGCCGCTTTTTTCAGCAGCGCCTGGACCTGCGCCCCGTACTTGCCCACGATGTTGATATAGTACCGCCGGGCCTCGTCCACCCAGGGCGTGCCGGGATCGGCATCCCCAAACCGCCCGAACCCGTCGGCGGAGAACAGGGTTTTAGAGGCGCTCTCGTAGGTCACCATGACCTCCGGCCAGTGGACCATGGGGGCCATGACGAAGGTGAGGGTGTGGGCTCCCAGCTCCAGGGCGTCCCCCTCCTTCACGGTGAGGGCGCGGCCCTCATAGCTCTCCCCGGTAAACGCGGCCAGCATGGGGAAGGTCTTGGCGTTGCCCACCAGGGTCATACCGGGGAACTTGGACGCCAGCGCGGAGATGCTTCCCGCATGGTCCGGCTCCATGTGCTGGACCACCAGGTAGTCCGGCGTCCGGCCCGCCAGGGCCTTGTCCAGGTTCGCCAGCCATTCATCGGTCCTGCGGGGGTCCACCGTGTCCATCACGGCCACTTTCTCGTCCAAAATCACATAGGAGTTATAACTGACGCCGTTGGGCACCACATACTGGCTCTCAAACAGGTCGATATCGCCGTCAAAACAGCCCACCGGCACAATGGCCGGGTCAAGCTTGATGCTCATGGTAAATTCCTGCCTTTCCTTTGTAGTCCGGGTTTTAACCCAATCATTTTACTATGATTAACCGTCCCCGTCAAGTTTTCCCGTCATCGCACTCTTGACAATTTCCGCCCCCGGTGATATAGTCTGAGATGTTCAAAACGGCAACGACGGAGAAGAAACCGCGCAGCGGCGCTCAGAGAGGGACATATTTGGTGCGAGTGTCCCGCGCAGGGCGGCGGCCGTACCACTCCCGAGCCGCCCATGAGGAATGGGACGGGTCCTCCCGTTACAGAGGTCACGAGCGGCAAGTTGTCACGCTGCGCCTGCTCGCGACGCGGTTCTAAGACCTACGACTTCGCAAAAGCTGTCCGGCTCCTCCAGGGCCTCCCCGCTTTTGCTGCGCTTCGGTCTTAGCCCGCTGCTCGCGACGGCTCCGCGCTTCTTGCAAGCAGGGTGGAACCGTGGGATTTTTGTCTCACCCCTGAAGCTCAGGGGTGAGGCGTTTTGTTTTACCCCAACACAAGGAGGAATATTCATGCCCGAAGAAAACAATCAGTATACCTTTGAAAACGAGCAGTACCGCAAGACCTATTGGCACACCTGCTCCCACGTGATGGCCCAGGCGGTCAAGCGCCTGTGGCCGGAGGTCAAGCTGGCCATTGGCCCGTCCATCGACGAGGGCTGGTACTACGACATGGACGCGCCCTTCGCCTTTACCCCCGAGCACCTGGAGCAGATCGAGGCCGAGATGCGCAAAATCTGCAAGGAAAAACTGAAGCTGGAGCGGTTTGAGCTGCCCCGGGCCGAGGCGCTGGCGTTCATGGAGGAAAAGGACGAACCCTTCAAGGTGGAGCTCATCAACGACCTGCCCGAGGACGCCGCCATCAGCTTTTACAAGCAGGGCGAGTTTACCGACCTGTGCGCCGGCCCCCATCTGGACTCCACCGGACGCATCAAGGGCAACGCCCTCAAGCTCACCGCCTGCAACGCCGCCTACTGGCGGGGCGACTCCAACCGGGAGACCCTCCAGCGCATCTACGGCATCGCCTTCCCCAAGAAGGACGAGCTGGACGAGTACCTGGCCCGCATCGAGGAGGCCAAGAAGCGCGACCACCGCCGCCTGGGCAAAGAGCTGGGCCTGTTCATGCTCCGGGACGAAGGCCCCGGCTTCCCCTTCTTCCTGCCCAAGGGCATGACGCTGAAAAACACCCTCACCGACTATTGGCGGCAGATTCACAAAAAATACGGCTATCTGGAGATTTCCACCCCCATTATGCTCAACCGCCAGCTATGGGAGCGCTCCGGCCACTGGGACCACTACAAGGACAATATGTATACCACCGTCATCGACGATGTGGACTTCGCTGTGAAGCCCATGAACTGTCCCGGCGGCCTGCTGGTCTACTCCAGCGAACCCCACTCCTACCGGGACCTGCCCCTGCGCATGGGTGAACTGGGCCTGGTCCACCGCCACGAGCTGTCCGGCGCCCTCCACGGCCTGTTCCGGGTGCGCTGCTTCACCCAGGACGACGCCCACGTATTCATGACCCGGGGCCAGATGAAGGACGTGATCCAGGAGACGGTGCGCTTGTTCGACGAGGTCTACTCCGTGTTCGGCCTGAGCTACGAAATCGAGCTGTCCACCATGCCCGAGGACCATATTGGCACCGTGGAGGAGTGGGAGCACAACCAGGACATCCTGAAAGACGCCATCACCGGCATGGGCAAGGAGTTTGTTATCAACGAGGGCGACGGCGCGTTCTACGGCCCCAAGCTGGACTTCCATCTGTCCGACTCTCTGGGGCGGACCTGGCAGTGCGGCACCATCCAGCTCGATTCCCAGCTCCCCGAGCGCTTCGAGCTGGAGTACACCGGCGAGGACGGACAGAAGCACCGCCCCGTCATGATCCACCGGGTGGTGCTGGGCTCCTTCGAGCGGTTCATCGGCGTGATCACCGAGCACTTTGCAGGCGCGTTCCCGGCGTGGCTGGCCCCGGTGCAGGTAAAGGTGCTGCCCATTACCGACCGGGCGGCGGAGTACGCCAAACAGGTTGCCGCCAAACTGGAGGAGCAGGGCTTCCGCTGCGAGGTGGACGAGCGCAACGAGAAGATCGGCAAGAAGATCCGCGAGGCCACCATGGAAAAGATTCCCTATATGCTGGTGGTGGGCGACCGGGACATAGAGAACGGCACCGTCTCCCCGCGACACCGCTCCGGCGAGGACCTGGGGGCCATGAGCCTGAAGCAGTTCGCCGCGCTGCTGGGCGAGGAGGTCAAGACCCGCGCCATCAAGTAAGCGCAAAAGAGCCGCTGGACACCTCCAGCGGCTCTTTCTATCATAAATTTCCAAAGAAAGCATTAAAATCCACACCAAAAATTCGACTAAGCGCCACCAACTCGCTGACCTTGATATTCATACGGTTCGTTTCAATTTTGGCATAGGTGCTTTTCGATATCTCAATGCCCATCACTTGTAGCCTTGCCACTGTTTGGTCCTGTGTCAGCTTGGCCGCTCTTCGCAAAGCACTGATATTATGACCAATATCCAAGTCTGGTCTGAGCTTTTGCATTGTCATCACCAAAAGATTCGTAATAAAGAATTTTTCACATTGATTTTACTGAATCCCTGTGATATAATGTTTCGCAATAAAGAAACTTTATGTGAAATCAGGTGATAGACAATGAAAATCCAAAGACCACAGCCCGACCCCAACGCCCCGTATCAGAAAATGTACGTAACTCTGTTCAAGGCGGTGACGGCGGCGCTGTACATGATGGAGGACAACGAATTCATGAAGGCCCAGGCGGTGCTGATCCGGGCCCAGCAGCAGACAGAAGAACTGTACATCGACGCAGAACAGTAAGCAAGAGGGCATTTGCCCCCTTGCTTTTTTCATCAATCTATGGTATATATGTTGGCAATACCTTATACAAAGGTAAATCCTTACTTATTCTAGGAGTTGATTTGTCCATATGGACCCAGATAGTATGATACTGCTGGCCGTACTGGTGCTGATGGTGGTCATGTCCGGCTACTTCTCCGCCACGGAGACGGCCTTCACCTCCCTCAACCGCATCCGCTTGAAAAGCCGGGCCGACAACGGCGACAAAAAGGCGGAAAAAACCCTGGCCCTGGCCGAGGACTACGACAAGTTGCTGTCCACGATTTTGATCGGCAACAACATTGTCAACAACGTGGCCGCCACCCTGTCCACCTTGCTGTTCATCAAGCTGATCGACGAGGTAAACGGCCCGGCGGTGTCCACCATCGTGCTGACCATCGTGGTGCTGATCTTCGGCGAGATTTCCCCCAAGAGTCTGGCCAAAGAATCCCCGGAGGCCTTCGCCATGTTCTCAGCCCCCCTCCTTCGGCTGCTCACGTGGGTGCTCACCCCCCTGAACTTCCTGTTCAGCCAGTGGAAAAAACTGCTCACCCTCCTTTTTCACAAAGAGAGTGACGAGGGCATTACCGATGAGGAGCTGGTCACCATGGTGGAAGAGGCGGAGGACCAGGGCGGCCTGGACCGGGAGGAAAGCCAGCTCATCCGCTCCGCCATCCGCTTCGACGACCTGGAGGCCGGAGACATCCTCACGCCCCGGGTGGACGTGGTAGCGGTGGAGGACAACTCCTCCCTGCCCGACGTGACGGCGGTGTTCGCCGCCGAGGGCTATTCCCGCCTGCCCGTGTATCACGAGAGCATTGACGACATTGTGGGCGTGATCCATCAGAAGGACCTGTTTTCCGCCCGCTACCACGGCCGGGACCAGCTATCCCCCCTGGTCCGCCCGGTGCTCCACATCACGGCCTCCACCAAGATCGACGACCTGATGCGCCAATTCCAGCGCACCAAGACCCAGATGGCGGTGGTGGTGGACGAGTACGGCGGCACCGAGGGCATCCTCACCATGGAGGACATCGTGGAAGAACTGGTGGGCGAGATCTGGGACGAGCACGACGAGGTGGTGGAGGAGTTTCGCAAACAGCCCGACGGCAGCTATCTCATCGCCTGCTCCGCCGACCTGGACGACCTGTACGACCTGTTCCAGCTCACGGGCGAGTGCGACGCGGCCACCGTCTCCGGCTGGGTGCTGGAGGAGCTGGGCCGGGTGCCTGAGGTGGGCGACCACTTTACGTGGGAAAACCTGGACGTCACCGTTACCCGCGCCGAACACCACCGGGTGCTGGAGATCAAAGTGGTGGTCCTCCCGGGCCCTGAGGAGGAGCCGGACGCCTCGTGAGGTCGTTCTTTTTCTTGAAAGACCTGCTTTTTCTTTGAAACGAAAAAGCAGGCAAAAAGAAACTTCAGACCGTTACGGAAGTGATAAAAACCATATCGGTTCCACTCGGCAACGACACCGAGACAAACAAAATTTTCCAAAATTTTTAGGCCGGACAGAACCAAATCAGGTTTTTGTCCGGCCTTTCAATATGGAAAACAAAACAGATATCAGTCTAAACGTTTCTTTTTTCGCTTCCTTTATTCTTTCCAAAGAAAAAAGGAAGACACCGAAGACTCCGGCGGCTCCAGACCAGCGCCAGCGCCGCCCCGGACAGCACGCCCAGCCCGATCCCGGGCGCCAGCCCCGGCGCGGTGTAGCGCAGCTCCACCTCCCGCGCCCCGTTGGGGAGTTCTACGTACAGGAACGTGCCAAGCCACGTCCCGGTCTCCACCTTTTTGCCGTCCACATACGCGGTCCAACCGTCCTCCGCGGGGATGGTGGTAGCCAGTCCGCCGGCCGTCCCGTCTTGAATCTTCACCCGCACCCGGCCGTTTCTCTCTACCGACGTGATCTCCGTCTTGTCCAGCCGAGCCACTGCGGCGTGGAGAAGGTCCTGATCCAGCTCCCACAGCGTCCCGGCCCAGTTCCCCGAGCCGGAAACGGTCACCGTCCACTCCGCCCCGGCTTCCGGCGTGCCCAGGCAGTGGACAGACGCCGCCTCGCTGGTCCCCAAGGCCAGCACCCGCTCTCCGTTCACAAACACCTCTTTCAGCCCGCCGGCGGATAAATCGGCGTAGATGGGCCGCCCCGTGCCGGTGAAGGTAAAGACCGTCTCCCCCGCCCCGGTATATACCCCGGCGGGCACAGGGGTAAACACCGCCTCACCGGTCCCTGAAAGACAACAGAGCAGGTCGTTCTGCCGGTCAAAGGGGGTCTCCCCGTACAATACTTCCTCCACCGCTTCCGGGCAGAACACCAAAGGCAGCGTGTCCGGATTCTTCCACAGCGTAAGCATCCCCGCCTTGGACACCGCCTGATATCCCGGCGGCGCCTCCCGGCCGACCACATACTCCACGTCCAGCAGCGCATCGGTGACCGGGGTGGAGCCGTAGTAGGCGCACCACATCCACGCCTGGGCGAAGCCCAGGCTCTTCAGCAACCGGTTCACGTCCGCGTTGTACAGGCTGCTGTAGTGGGTGATGCCGGGGTAGCCGAAGGTGAGCGGGCTGTTATGCCCCCGGTCCTCCACAGCGCCCAGGCGATAGAACCGCCCGCCGCTGTCCGCCGCCGCCGCTGCCGCCAGCTTTGCATTGTTGACGCAATACTCCCGGTAGCCCCAGTAGGAGGCGGAGGAGAACTGCCGCTCCAGTCCTGCCAGGATGTTCCGGGCGTTGCCCCCCAGCTCAACCACCGTAAGCGCCGCCATCAGCAGGGCCACCCCCCGCTGAATCCAGCGCCTGCCCCGCTGGTCGAACGCGCCCAGCAGCGGGCCCAAGGCCTGGACGGCCAGGTACAGCACCCAGAAGGAGAACAGGAAGGAATAGCGGAAGGGGAACCAGTTGGGCCGCTGGAACAGGTGCCACACCCTGTCCAACGGGGAGAGCAGCATCGACGCGGCGAGCGCCGCCAGCAGCCCCGCGTTTGCCAGCCGCTCCCGCAGGGGGAACTCCCAGAGAAAGAAGTAGATGAGCGCCAGCGCCAGCACCGCCGTGCCGCAAAATATGTAGGGGGGCGCGCCGTAGCCGACGGATTGATATTGCCCGCCCCGGAGCTGGCCCAGCAGGTCCAGGGGGGCGCAGGCAAACAGCCCGTCGTAGTCCACATTGCCGCCGCTGAACTTGCCGTTGAACATGGCCAGGAAGGTGGGCAGCCACAGCCACGCCGTCAGCCCCAGCGCGCAGCCCGCGCCGCCGAAAAAGCGCAGCAGCACCGGCTTCAGCGCCGCCCGGCCCGGCTTCATGGCGACAAGCCGGACACACAGGTACAGCGCGCAGAAGGCCCCCACCATATAGGAGATGTACCAGGTGGAGATGAAGCAGGCCGTCAGCGCCGCGATGAAGGGCCCCGCGCCTTTCCCCGCCAGAATCCGCTCCAGCGCCAGCAGGATCAGGGGCAGCCAGATCACCCCGTCCAGCCACATCACGCAGATGGAATACACCATGTTGTAGGACATCAGGGCGTAGCACACGCCGCACATCAGGCAGGCCCCGCCGGAGCAGTCAAACCGCCGCCGGGCGAACATGGCGAAGCTCACCCCCGCCAGCCCCACCTTCCCCACGATGAGGAACATCAGCCCTATGGGCATGTTCTCGTTGGGCACCAGCAGGGTGAGCAGGGACAGCGGGCTGGACACGTAATAGGAAAACACCCCGATGTAACCCGTCCCCAGGGCCTTGGACCAGGAGAAGAACAGCTCTCCGTTTTTCAGCGCGCAGAAAAACTCCACGTATTGGCTGGACATGTCGGAGAGCAGGACGGTCCGGTCCCCCCAGGGAGCCAGCCCCAGAGAGGCGTAGGTCCACAGCATCACCGCCGCCGGGATGAGAAAGGCCAGGCCGTAGACGGCGGACACGGGCATTCTATGTTTCGTCACCGTGATCCCCTCCCTCTTCCCGCAGGATATAGATGGGCCGTTTTTTGACCTCCAAATAGGTCTTGGCCAGATATTGGCCCAGAATCCCCATACAAAACAGTTGAATGCCCGCGATAAACAAAATAATGCACACCAGGCTGGGCCAGCCGAAGGCGCTGCCGCCCCACACAAGCTGCCGGACAATGACGAAGAGGATGGCGAAGAAGGACGCCGCACACAACACCAGCCCCAGCACCGACGCGATAGCCAGCGGCGCGGTAGAGAAGGCAATGATACCGTCCAGCGCATAGACCAGCAGCTTGAAAAAGGACCACTTGCTCTCCCCGCCGGAGCGCTCCACGTTCACCGTCTCCACCCACTTGGTACGAAAGCCCACCCAGGAGAATATCCCCTTGGAAAAGCGGTTGTACTCGGTCAGGCGCAAAATGGCGTCCACCATCTGCCGCGTCATGAGCCGGAAGTCACGGGCCCCGTCCACGATCTCCGTTTTGCTCATTTTATTGATGATCTTGTAAAACTGCCGGGCAAACCAGGACCGGATGGGCGGTTCTCCCTTCCGGTCCACCCGCCGCACGGCGGCGCAGTCATATCCGCCGCCCCGCACCGTCTCCAGCAGCTCGGGCAGCAGGGCGGGCGGGTCCTGGAGGTCGGCGTCCATGACGGCCACCAGATCCCCCCGGGCGTGCTCCAGCCCGGCGAACATGGCCGCCTCCTTGCCGAAATTCCGGGAGAAGGACAGCCAACGCACGCCCTTTTCCCGTCCGGCCAGCTCCCGGAGCAGCTCCAGCGTGCGGTCGGAGGAGCCGTCGTCCACGAAAAGGAACTCCGTTTCAAGGTCCGGCAGCCCCGCGCACACCGCCGACGCCGCCCGGTAAAACGCCTCCACCGTGGCCTCCTCGTTATAACAGGGGACAATGATGGACAGCAATTCCATACATGTTCTCCCCTTTCCTTGTCGGCATAAGCTCCCCCCGCGAAACCCGCTTCGCCGGGCTTTCGTGGGGGTTTGTATATTTTACCATAGCCTGTCCGGCCTGTCAAATCGCTGCAAAACCGTCCTTGTTTTTCCACGTATCATTTTGCCCGTTTTTGCACATCCTGCTGTTACAAGTCCAAAAAGGAAAAGAGGTTCACGCCATGAAACGAATCGCCGCCCTGGGCCTGGCGCTTCTCAGCCTGCTCAGCGTTCCGGCATACGCCGCCCCCGCCCAGGTCACCGCCCCCTCCGCCATCCTCATGGAAAAAAGCACGGGTACAATATTATACGAACAGGACGCCGAAACCCAGTATGAGCCCGCCTCGGTCACCAAGGTGATGACCCTGCTGCTGGTGATGGAGGCCATCGACTCGGGCAGCCTGGGCTGGGACGATACCGTCACCGCCTCCACCCACGCCATCTCCATGGGCGGGTCCCAGATCTGGCTGAAGGAGAACGAGCAGATGACCGTCCGGGACATGGTCAAGGCGGTAACGGTGGTGTCCGCCAACGACTGCGCCGTGGCTCTGGCCGAGCACGTGGCAGGCAGCGAGCCCGCCTTTGTGGAGCGGATGAACCAGCGGGCCGCGGAGCTGGGCATGGAGCACACCGTTTTCAAAAACTGCACCGGCCTGCCCGCCGAGGGACACCTGACCTGCGCCCGTGACATCGCGCTGATGAGCCGGGAGCTGGTCCTAAACCACCCCGCCATCCGGGAGTTCTCCACCATCTGGATGGACACATTGCGGGACGGCACCTTCCAGCTCTCCAACACCAACCGGCTCATCTTCTACTACGAGGGGGCCACGGGGCTGAAAACCGGCTTCACCGACACGGCGCTGTACTGCCTGTCCGCCACGGCGGAGCGGGACGGTATGGAGCTCATCGCCGTGGTGATGCACGCCCCCACCTCCAACGACCGGTTTGAGAGCTGCAAGGCCCTGTTGAACTACGGCTTCGCCAACTACGCCCTCACCCCTGTCTATCCGGACCAGGCCATTCCGCCGGTGGAGGTGCTGCTGGGGGAGCGTAACACGGTACAGCCGGTGACCGCCCGCGAATGTACCGTCCTGCTGGAAAAGAGCAAGGCGGGCGCCGTTACCACCCAGTTAGAGCTGGCCCAGCAGGTGGAAGCTCCGGTGGAACCCGGCCAGAAACTGGGCGAGCTGAAGGTGCTGGTGGACGGCCAGCAGGTGGACGCCATCGACCTGGTGGCCGCCCAGGAGGTGCCCCGCCTGAGCATCGGCGGCATCTTCAAGCGGATGCTGGACTCGCTGTTCCTGCAAAACGGGTAAAAACAGCCCGCCTCGGCCTGAGGCGGGCTGTTCCCTTACTTTTCTCCCTCTTTTACCAATGCTTCTCCCGCCAGGTAGATATCGCCCGCGCCCACGGTCAAAATCAGGTCCCCCGGCTGGGCCAGGCGCTTGAGCTTCTCCGTCACGTCCTCCAGGGTGGGGCAGAATACGCTGCCGGGGATCCGGGCTGCCAGGTCGGAGGAGGAGATACCCACGTCATTGTCCTCACGGGCGGCAAAAATTTCCGCCAGCAGAGTGACCTCCGGCCGCTTGAGCACCTCCACAAAGTCGTCGAACAGCTCGTGTGTCCGGGAGTAGGTGTGGGGCTGGAAGGCGCAGATCACCCGCTTGAAGTCCAGGGCCTTGGCGGTGTCAAGCAGCGCCGTCAGCTCGCCGGGGTGGTGGGCGTAGTCGTCGCACACCTCCGCGCCGTTGTACATCCCCTTATATTCAAACCGCCGCCCCGGAAGCCGGAAATCCCGCATCCCGTCCTCCACGGCTTTGCCGGGCAGACCCAGCGCGATGGCTGCCGCCGCCGCCGCCATGGCGTTTTTCACATTGTGCGTGCCGGGGACGGACAGGTCCAGGTGGGCGTACTTCTTCCCCTGGTACACCACGTCGAAGGAGCCGAAGCCGTGGGCCATGGACAGGTTCTCGGCGTGTACGTCGCCCTTGTCCACGCCGAAGGTCATCACGGGCCGGGTTTCCCCCTTGAGGGTGTACATAGTGTTCTCGTCCTCGCAGTTGGCCACGATGAGGCCGTTCTCCGGCACCTTGTCTGCGAAGGCCCGGAAGGAGCGCTCCACGTCCGCCAAGTCCTTAAAGAAATCCAGATGGTCGGCCTCCACGTTCAGGATCACCGCCACCGTGGGATAGAAGGACAAAAACGAATTGCAGTATTCGCAGGACTCCAGAATGATGGTATCCCCGTGGCCCACCCGGTGGCAGGCCTCCAGCAGGGGCAGGGTGCCGCCGATCATCACCGTGGGGTCGGCCTTGGCCGCCATAAAGATGTGGGTACACATCGAGGTCGTCGTGGTCTTGCCGTGGGTGCCGGAGATGCACAGGGCGTTCTTGTAATCCCGCATGATGGCCCCCCACGCCTGGGCCCGCTCGAACACCGGGATGCCGGAGCCCAGCGCGGCGGCAATCTCCGGATTCCCGTCATGGACGGCGGCGGTGCGCACCACGCAGTCCGCTCCCTCCACGTTCCCGGGCAGGTGCCCGATGGCCACCGGAATGCCCAGCTTGCGCAGGTGGAGCACGGTGGCGCTCTCCTTCTGGTCGGAGCCGGTGACCTTCACCCCGGCGCCGTGGAGCACCTCCGCCAGGGATGCCATGGACACCCCGCCGATGCCCACCAGGTGGGCCCGTTTTCCCGGCTGTAAATAGTCTCGGATATTCCTCGTCTCCATATTCATTACCCCATTGTTCCTGAAACTCTCTATTGATCCCGGCCCCACGGGCAGAAATCAGCGAAAAGCGGCAACCTGCCGGCCCATTTTCTCGATGAAACAATTTATTATACAATGGGCCGCGGTAAAATGCAACCACGAATCCAGTATAAGCGTCTCAGTGGGGATTTAGACGGTTGGGACGGGCCATAATGACAAAAAATTTTCTTCTACCTGCGCAAAAAAGCGGCCCGGCGGTTTTCCCCTCCGCCGGGCCGTCCATGTTATAGTCATCGCGCTTCAAAAGAATCCTTTGATTTTTTGAAGTCTGCGGCGCAACTGCGCCGCAAGGGCCGCGAAACAGCCCCCGCGATAGGCTTCAAAGGCGAAGCACAGCTCATTTCATGGGTTGCCGGACTAAACCCGCCAACCCACGAAAATCGGATCCCGATTTTCAGGTGCTTTGGCTTTACCATCTGTCGTCCTGGAAATACAGGTTTATGTCGCCCATGCCGCTCTCAAGCTCCAGCTTGTAGTCGCCCGTGCTTTTGCGCTCAACCTTGGCACCCCGGCTGTCCCCGTTGACGGCCACGGCGCCCATGCCGGTCTTGGCCTCGTAGTCCCAATCCTTTTCGTAGCCTTCCACCTGGACCTCCACGGTACCCATGCCGGTCTTTGCGTCGAACTCCACGCCGCTGTACGCCTCCGTAACGCTCAGGGTCACATCGCCCAGGCCGGTCTCCAGGTCCACCTCGTCATAGGCGCGGATCTCATAATACTCCACGTCGCCCAGGCCAGTCTCGGCCTCCAGCTTTCCCACCACCTCCAGGTCGCTGACAAAGACGTCCCCCAGGCCGGTCTTGGCTTTCAGCTTTTCTATCTGCGCCCCGTGGGGAACGGTGATGGTCACATCCATGGCGCTGGCGTCAACGCCGAAGATGTTTTTGAAGTCGTCCCAGCTTGTGATATTCACGTGCCCCACTCCGCCGTCGTCGCGGATTTTCAGCACGCCGTTTTTGACCTCCCATTTCAGGCTGTAGCCGCCCAGAGTGGAGTCGGAGCTGATCCACAGGGTATAGTCCTCCCCCCCGGTCACCGTTACATTGGCGATGCCGGCGTCGATGTCGATCTCGTGGAAGGGCTCCAGATAACCGTCCTCCATGGACCAGAAGCCGCTGCCCTCCTTCTCCACATAGGCCACGCCGCTGTCCTCCATGACGGCGCCGAACTGGGCGTTGTCCACCTCCTGCACCTGCACCTCCTTCTCCATAAACGAGGCCACATTGAAGCCAATGAGGCGTCCCGCCAGCGAGGAAAACAGCATCGCCGGAACGGCGACGAGGGCCACCACTGCCGCCGCCAAAATCCAGGGCCACTTTTTCTTTTTGGAGGGCGTCCAGCTATTGGCCTGCTCGCGGGTCACATAGCCGCCCTCCACCGCCAGCCGGCAGGACAGCGCCCAGGGATCGCCCAACTCCTGAACCACCTGGGCCTCCCGGTCCGGCCCGGCCTCCTCGAAATATTCCGCATAGTAGCGCAGGATCTCCTGCCGCTCCCGCTCGGGCACCCAGCGGGCCAGCCCCTCCGCCAGCTCAGCCAAATAGGTAAGTTTGTCCATCTTGCTCTTCCTCCTTCAAAAGCTCCTCTACGCCGTCCCGGAACTGCCGCCACTCCTCCCGCCGCCGCTCCAATTGGGTGTGGCCCACGGGGGTGATGGCGTAGTAACGGCGGTTGCGCCCCTGGTAGGGCCGGTCATACACCTTCAGCAGTCCGTCCCGCTGGAGCCGCCGCAGCACCGGATACAGGGTGGACTCCGAGATATCCAGCCGCTCCTTCACCTGCTGCGTGAGAATATAGCCGTAGGCATCCCCGTGGGACAGTACCGCCAGCACACATCCGTCCAGCAGTTGAGGGCCCATCGCAAAAGCCATGTGACTCCTCCTCTCCCCACAAAGCCCGCTTTACCGGGCCTCTTATGTGGTTTGTTTTTTACAAGCGATATTATACTGTATATAATATCGCTTGTCAACACAAGGGGCTGGGTTTTAAAAAATCTTAACAAATGAAAAAAGCGCTCCCGCAAGGAAAGCGCTTTTCCACTATGAAGGTTTAAAAGTTTCCCGCTGTTGTCACGTTTCGCCCGTTCGCAGCGCGCGGCTGTCTCGCCTTCGCTCCGCGCTGCTTACGACGTCTTGGCGCTTCTTTTTAGATCATCTGCTGCCGCCGGCCAATGTTGATGGTGCCGTCCTGCATGTCGTCGATGGTGTCCAGGCTGCGTCCGGTGCCGTGGGCCACGCAGGAGATGGCATCGTCGGCCACGAAGGTCTCAATGCCCGTGTGGGACTCGATCAGCTTGTCGAAGCCCCAGACCAGCGACCCGCCGCCGGTCATAATGATGCCGTTGCTGGAGATATCGGCCACCAGCTCGGGAGGCGTGCGTTCCAGCACACCGTGAATCGCCTCCAGGATGCGGGAGCAGGGCTCCTCGAAGGCCTCGATCATCTCGCCGGAGGTGACGGAGAACACCCGGGGCAGGCCGGTCATCAGGCAGCGGCCCTTGACCTCCATGGAAATCTCCTCCGGCCGGGGGAAAACGCAACCGATGGTCATTTTCAGCTCCTCCGCCGTGCGGTCGCCAATGAGGACATTGTGCCGCTTGCGGATGTACTTCACCACCGCCTCGCTAAACGCGTCGCCCGCTACCTTGATGGACGCGGACTCCACAATGCCGGACAGGGAGATGACCGCGATGTCAGCGGTACCGCCGCCGATATCCACCACCATGTGGCCGTCCGGCTGGGTGATGTCCACCCCCGCGCCAATGGCGGCAGCCAGAGGCTCCTCAATGAGGTACACCCGCCGGGCGCCGGCCTGGATGCCCGCGTCAATAACGGCGCGCTCCTCGACCTCGGTGATGCCGGAGGGTACGCAGATGACTACCCGTGGCTTGAACAGCCGCACGGGGGCCACCTTGCGGATAAACTCTCGGAGCATCCGCTCGGTCATGTCGTAGTCCGAGATGACGCCGTCCCGCAGGGGCCGGATGGCTACGATGTTGCCGGGGGTCTTGCCCAGCATCTGCTGGGCCTCGGTGCCCACCTTCAACAGCTTGCCGGTGTTTTTGTCCAGGGCCACCACCGACGGCTCACGCAGAACGATTCCCTTGTCCTTGATATAGACCAACACGCTGGCAGTACCCAGATCGATCCCGATATCCCTTGTAAACATGCTTCTCACTCCTGTAATATATACCGTGCCTTTGGAAGTCTGCCCCAAAAGCATTCCAGATAATCACGATCATAAAATACCCACTCTGGGTATACCTGTTAATCATACTAGACAATTTCTCATTTTGCAAGCCTTTTTCCCCATCCAACCCCTTAATTTTTCCATAAGGTTTTATCCAATTCTCCGCCATTCTCAGGTAAAGACGCTAAAAAAGCACATTCCTCTTGGAACGCGCCAAAATAGGCCCCTCTCAAAGCTCCCTCGCAGCCGCCTGCTCCACGCTTCTTAGTTGCCACGCTGCGCAGCCGTCTGGACGCTCGGTCGCTTTCGCTCCGACTCGGCCTGGTCTGCGGGCCACTGCATGGCCCTCCGCTCGGCCTCGCTCCGCTCCAAGCTCCCTCGCAGCCGTCTGCTCCACGCTTCTAAAAACACCAGGCCCCCAGCCGTCCTACATTCGCGGCTGGGGGCCTACTTCTGGGTTTGATTGTCCAAGGGCCTCTACCTTCACTTTCTTCCGGTCTCTCCGGATGGTTTTGCGTTGGGGTTCCGCCTGAAACTGGTGTCTCCCTGTTTCCTCAAACAATGGTAGGCTTCAGACTGAATCTGGCTTCCGTCGCTTTCGTAAGCGTGTTTGGAACGAGCCGAGGCTTCGTTTCACTTTGCGTTTCCCAATCGCAGAAAGAGGGTGGTGCGTTCGACGTTAGTACATTGGACTCACCTTGTTCCTTTCTGTTTGTATTGTACTATAAGTTTCCGGGTTTGTCAACAGTTTTTTGTGCGATTTTTAAAAATTTTTGCCGGCTCCGCCTGTGCGCGGAGCCGGCATCGCTCACTCGATCTCCTCCAGATACCCGTCGTTCTCAATGGCCAGGCCGTACCAGCTCAGCCCCGTGTCTGCTGCGTGCCCGAAGGTGAGATGCCGTTTCGCCACCATGCCCCAGGTGTTGTACCAGAACACGTAGGTGACGTCCACATGGCTGGGCAGGATTTCCTCGATGATGACCCGGATCCGGTCAAAGCCCTCCGGAATCCCCGCCACGTCGGGGAAGTACACCTTCACATACCCCGGCCGGTCCCCCTCCTCGGCCCGGGCGTTGAGTCCGCAGCCCCGGAGGGTGTCGTTGACGGCCTCCGGAGTGAAGCTGTCGCCGCTGATGCGCAACAGGGCGGCCAGGGCCTCCCGCCGCTGGCACACGGTGGTACACACCGGGCGGTAGGGCAACAGCGCCTCGATCCGCTCCAGGCCGAAGTCCTGTGCGGTGGCCAGGTTCATCTCCCGGGCGGTGTGGTCCAGCTCCTCCTCCCCGTGGTCCAGCCGCGCGCCGTAGGCGGCCAACTCCCCCCGGTTGATGGCGCCGGACCGCAGGTCATACACCCCCAGCGGACGGAGCAGATTCACCAAACAGTCCTCAAATTTCACCGTCATGCGCCCGCCCCGCCGCCTTCCGTGCTTTCATCCCCAGAGCCGCCCTCCGGCTCCGCCCCGGCGCTACCGTCGGAGATATACAGCGCCCCCAACACCGGCAGGGTAATGCTATTCAGGGGCAGGTCCGCCTCCGGCGACGCCAAGCGGCAATTCGCCACCCCGTCCACACTGTAGATCAGCGAGATAAGCTGGGCCCTCGGCATGGGCTGGCCCAGCCGCTCTCCGTTGAACCAGCTCTCCAGCCTGTCCCTCACGGCCAGGGCCACCTCGTCAAATATCCGGTCCTCTTTGGCCCACAGCTCCACCGACACGTCCACCTTCGCCACCGTAGGCGGAACCACCTTCACATCGCAGGCGATCTCCCTCACCCGGTTGAAGTGGTCCTGAAGGGTGTCCAACAGCGCCTGGTCGGGCACGCCCCCCTGTCCGGCGGGCACCACGTCCACCGTGCCCACCCCCCGGCTCCGGGGGATCACCGTCACCGCCGCCACGCCGTTGAAGGACATGGCCGTCTGCTGGTAAAAGGCGTTGTTGGCACCGTTGGCCAGCCGCTGATAGGTGGCCAGCACCCGCTCCCGCAGCGCCTCATCGCTCTCCTCATCCTGCCCGTCGGACAGCGCCTCCGGATTGGCGCAAGCCACGATACCCGTGGGCGGCAGGGCCATGTACACAATGGCGCCCTGTCCCACGTTGCCCGCCGCCCCGGCCTGGACCGCCGTAACAGGCGCCTCGCACCACAGCTCCCCCGCCGGGACGAAGGCGTCCCGGTCGGTGGCAAACCGCACGCCGCCCGCAGTCATGCACACCGTCCCCGCCGGCACCGTCATGTCCGTCTCCCGTGCCTCGTCCACATAGAACCGCACCGTCCCCGCCGCCTGGGTGGCCTTGCGCCGGGTAACGCCCCGCAGGCTTGCGTGCTTGTCCAAATCCTCCCCCTGGGCGGTCTGGGGGAAGCACTGCCGCCTGGTCCACTCCGCCTGAACATACAGGCTGTATATCTGGGCGGCCACGGCATAGAACCGCACCGCCAGCTCGCTGCTCCCCCCGGCCGCTTGGCCGGTCAGGGCCTGGAACGACCCGGCCAGGCCCTGATAGATCTCCTCTAATGTAATCAAACGCTCATCCCTCCAACTGGGCCGTCACCGACAGCGCCGTCCCCTGCCACAGCAGTTCCACCGTCACCGTCAGCGCGTCCCGCTCCCGGCGCACCGCCGCCCCGGTCACCGTCACGCCGTCCAGTCCGGCCAGCGCCTCCGCGGCGAACTGCCGGGCCAGCGTCTCCCAGGCGGAGGGCTTCTCCCGCCGGAGCTGCCCCATCCGGCTGCCCAGCTCGGGCAGGAATGGGAAACTCCCCCGCCGGGCGGTGAGGCGGAACAGCACCTCGTTTATCATCGCCTCCCCGTCCCGGACCACGGTGACGCCGCCGTTGCCATCGGCCACATAATCTCTCTCGTTCAGCAGCAGGCTCATCCCGCCATCCCCCCATCACATACCCCCCAGGATCTCCAGCACGATCCTTCGGATCATCTCCTCCAGCGTCTCATCCCCGACATAAACCTGGCCCATCAGCCTCACGTTTTCCCCCTCGACCGCCACGTCTTCGCCGGCCGCGACGCGCACGATGTCCCCCTGCACGGTCGTCTGCCTGGCCGTCACGGCGACCTGGTCGGGCACGTCTCCGTCCTGGCGCGCCCCCACCACGCAGGGGATTTCCCCCTGGCCCTGGATGACCAGAACCCTCTGGCCCACCTTGGGCGTCCACCGGTAGCCCGCCGGGGCGTAGACCTGTACCCCCCGCCGCTCGCAGTCCATCATCACTGCCATCTCCCCGCCGCTCATGGTGACGATCCCGGTCTGACCCTCGCCGCTGTCCGCAGGCCGCTTCTGCTGTCCGCTCAGCCACATCAAAATTCCTCCTGTTGTCACGCTGCGCAAGCGCCTGGTCGCTCGGTCGCTTTCACTCCGGCTCGCTCTGGTCTGCGGAACGCATCGCGTTCTCGCTTTCAGCGCCCCTCCGCTCGGTCTCGCTCCGTTTCAAGCTCCCTCGCAGGCACCTGCTCCGCGCTTCTCTCAAATCATGCTGTCCGCTTCGCCCAGCACCAGGGTGGTGGTCAACCCTTCGCTGCCGCAGGACACCTCCACCTGGGCCGCCCGGTAGGTCCCGTCGGCGCCGCAGCCCTTCAGTTCCACCGACACCAGGTCCCCAGGCCAGGCCAAAAATCCCCCGGCCAGGGCAATTCTCATCCGCACCCGCCCGGACCGCGCCGCCCGGAGCTGGTAGTCGGCGGTATACCGCATGGCGGCGGTTCCGGTAGTGTTGGGCACCGTAATCACCCGCCGGGCGCAGCCCCCCTGGGCCTGAAACGCCGGGTCGGACACCCACTGGGTGCCCCAGGTGGTCCGCCGCCGCACCGCCACCTGGCTGAGCACCCCGTGGCGCTCCTCCCGGTACTCCCAGCCGGTCACCGGGTCACCCTCCTGAACCAGCAGCTTTTTTCCGTCCGCCGGCGGGTCCAGCACCAGCCGCCCGCACCGGTCAAACCGGGGCACAACCCCGCCGTAATAGCAGGCAAACCGCCGCACCACGCTCCACTCGCTCTCTCCGCTGCTCACGGTGAACCCGGCCACAGAGGGCAGCATGCCGCCCCCCACCGCCTCCACGCCGTAGGGCGACACATGGTTGGCGATGAGGTCTGCCCGGGTGCAGCGCTGGTACTCGGCGGGCATGGCCTCGTTGTCCAGCAGCAGCGCCGCCATTCCCCGGCCGGACAGCTCCAGATACAGCCCGTCCTTCCCGCAGACCACCCCGTACTCGTCCACCACTCCGGTGAACACCCGCTTGCCCTCCCACTGGGCGTAAAAGCGGCAGGCGGCAGACAGCGCCTTCTCCTGCCCCCGCTCCCACAGGCAACGCAGGAAAAAGCTGTCGCAAGGGGTATCGGTTCCGTAGCAGAATTTCCAACTGACGGCGGTGGGCAGCTCCAGCTCTCCGCCGCCGCCCAGCATCACCCGGCAGCGCATCATTTCACCCTCACCTTCTCTCCCGGATAGATGAGATTGGGGTTTCGGATGGACGGGTTGAGCTCCACAATCCGGCTCAGCTCCGTGCCGTACCGCCGGGACAGCTCCCACAGGGTGTCTCCCCGGACCACCGTGTGCCACTGGGCCTCCCCCGTCTCCTCCGCCGCAGCCTCCTCGGAGCTACCACCGGATGAGACGGTCGGCCTGCTGGCCAGCCTGGTTTCCCCGCAGCCGTCAACGACCTCCCAGAACTCAAAGGAATACGCCACAT
Source organism: uncultured Oscillospiraceae bacterium (assembly GCA_910579155.1). Next base: position 22,645 of record CAJTTS010000010.1, read on the forward strand.
AGTCCCGCCGGGGCGCCTGCCTCAGCTCCAGGGCGGCGAACCAGGCCGTGGTGGTCATCCATACCGGGTGGGCCAGCACCCCCGGCGTCTCCTCATAAAACACGGTGGCCAGCGCCTTGAAGGTATCGTAGGCGCTTTCCCCCACGAACTCCCCCTCCCCTTTGAGCACCCGCCTGGTCTGTCCCAGGCTCTGCAAACAGTGCCGCCCGAAGGGGATCTTATGGATCGCCATCTTCCGCTCATAGGTGATGGAATACACCCTGGGGTTGTGCGGCCATACAAAGTTTTTGAACCGCATGGGCGCAAGAATCATCGTTTCACTCCTCATTGTCGCGCTACGCCTGTTCACGGCGGCTCCGCGCTCAGAATATGGTCATCCCGCCGTCGTACCGCCGGCTGTCCCGCCGCACCGCCCGGTCCAGCTCGTCCACGGTGAGGGCGGCAGTCCGCCCCGGCTCCCCGGCCCGCAGCGTCCGCCCCGACGGCTCCCCACCCGGGGCCTGGACCGGGGCGGCGGGGCGGACTGCCTGGACGGTCTGCCGGTACAACCCTTCCAGCCCGCTGCGCGCCTCATGCCGGACCGCCCGCGCCAATTCCACGCCCTTTTCCTCGCTCAGGCGCGCTCCGGCGGCCTCCGCCGCCTCTTCCACCGCCATCCGCGCTCCCTGCGCCGCAATCTCCCCCGGCAGGCCCAGGAGCTCCGCTGCCGTCCTCCGCCAAGCGGCCTCCGCCTTCGCCCCCGCGCCGTCATCCAGCCTCCACACCGGTCCGCTCCCTGTTTCCTCCCCAGGGACGAGCCCTTCCGTCTCCCCATATTCCCCGGCCATAAGCTCCGGCGCGCCTGTATCCGGCTCCACCGGAGCCTCCCGCTGTTCACCCCCGGCGGGGGCGGTTTCCCCATCCCCCTCCTCCTGGGGGATCGCCGGGAGCGTCCGGCCTCTCAGGGCGGGGACGTCCTCCCAGTCCTCCCCTTCCTTCTCGTCCTCATCCTCCAGCATCGCCAACAGTTCCTCCAGCCGGTCAACCAACGTCCCCGCCCCCTTTCAACTTCCGATACCTGGCCCAGTCGAACCGGCTGTTCACCGACCAGCTCTCCCGGGGCGCGCCACACACGGGGCACGGCTCCCCGCTCGCCCGCTCCCTGCAATCGGGGCACAGCCGCGCCAGCTCCTCCTCCTGGTCCAACGCCAGATTCAGGGCGCACCACAGGTAGTCCCGGTCAGTCATCCGTTTCGCCCGCTCTTCGGTAGGCAGAGCGCCAAACAAGCGGAGCACACGCCACTGAAGGCGCTCATAACGCGCGTGCTCCAGGCTTTTTTTCGCCGGGAAATCTCCTCTTCCCCGTCCAGCGGCGAGGGATTGCACGCCCGGTTAAACTCCGCCCAAGCGTCCGCCAGCCGTGCGATGTCCTCCACCCGCAGCCCGTCCAGCGCCGCCTGTCCGTCCTCAAACACAGGCTTTCCCTTTCGCTCCAGCGACCTGGCCACCAGGCATGCGTTCCGGCACAGCGCCCGCTCTTTTCCGTCCTGCGCCAGCGCATCGCCCTCCCGTCTGGCCTCCAGCACCTCCCGGGCGGACAGCAGCCGCAGCTCGCCCCCGTCCACTTTCGTCCGGTCCGGCCCAACCCAAAACATGCCATCCATTTACGCCGCCGTCTCCATGCGGCTCTTGGCCACCAGGGTGAGCTTCTCCACCACCATCTTGCCCAGTTGCGCGTCCTCCTGGATATCGCTCCACTGGCAGTCGGAGTAAATCACCTTCCGGTCCGGCTTACAGATGACCAGGGAGAAGTTGCGCATCTGATAAAAGTCCAGCCCGTCGGCAATGGCCTGATCGGTGGCGTACAGCCGGGTGAGCTGAATGACATAGTTCTGGGGCCCCTGGACGGTGGCTACCGGCTCCTCCTCGCCGAAGGCCTCCACGGCGTAGGAGGAGCGGGTGGTCTTGCAGTTGTAGCTCTGCACCACCGCCACCTTCTGCCCGTCCAACTCCAGCCAGATGTCGGAGCTGGTGGGGAACCCCGCCGCGCTCAGGCCCGTGTTTATCGTCTGATTCATTTCAATTCCCTCCTTGTATTCGGCTCAAACGCTGTCCCATTCACGCTCCGCAGGCGGCTGACCGCTCGGTCGCTTTCACTCTGGCTCGGCCTGGTCTGCGGGGCGCACAGCGCCCCCTCCGCTCGGCCTCGCTTCGCTCCAAGCTCCCTCGCAGCCGCCTGCTCCGCGCTATACCGCTATACGGTAATATGGGCGGACAGCCAGATCTGGTTGAGCCCGTGGGCCACGGTGAAGGCGAACTCCACCAGGCACACCGTGGGATCGTCCTCCAAAGCGGACACCGTCACGTCCTCATAGCCGTCGATGATCTCCCGTCCGACCCGTTTCTCCAGCTCCATCACCGTCTGGGAGCGGATAGCGCCCCGGCTCTGCACCGTGTTCTTTGCCCTGCCGAACTTGGCCCGCAGGGAATTGCGGATGCCCGGGATCACCTCGTCCACCACCAAAATGGTGGTCAGCTCCCGCCAGGTGGCGTCCACCACGCCGCCGGTCTTGGTGCGGCTGGTAATCCCCCGCACCACATAGCAGCTCCCCGCCAGGGTCTCCAGCGGGGTCACGCCCCCCTGCACCAACAGGTCGATGTCCCCGTCGCCATAGCTGCACTCCAGCTCCCCCAGCCCGTAGAGCTGAGCGCCGCCCAAGGGCAACGCCGGGTCGTTGCTCCCGGCGATGGCTCCGGCCACCGCTGCGGCGCACATGGCCCCGCCGTACTCCTCCCCGGCGCCGGGGGCCACCACCACCATCCGTTCACAGTTGAGCTGGGCCGCCCGCTGGACAAACTGCTCCACGCTCTCGCCGGCTGCGCCGCCCACCACGGCGATGCGCTCGCGCCGGACGCCGGAGCACTCCTGCACCATGGTTTTCAGCGCCTGCTGCACCGCCGGCTTATCGCTGTCGCACACCACCACGCCGACATTCTCCAGCGCCGCCACGGCGGCAAACGCCTGGTCGTAGTCCTCGCCCGCCGGGATGCCGTACACCACGCCCGCGCCGTTGCGAATGGCCAACTGTGCCATCCGGCTGAGGACGCAATCGCCCACGTCCGCCGCCGCCCTGCTGTAGCTGGTCCACTGGTAGCTTTTGCTGCCGTCCGCGCCCTCCATGGCGGCCACCACCGCCACATTGCCGCCGCCCACGGCGGCGGCGGTCAGGCTGGACGCCTCATAGGAGGAATACACCCCCGGTCTCTCATGCTTGGTCACCGCGCTCATTTCATCCTTCCTCTCACTTCAAAGTCCACAAAGGCTCCGCCGCCGTCCTCCGTCTCGGCCACCAGCCAGGCCCTGCACCGGCAACTGACCTCCTGGCGGTACAGTCCCTCCTTTTCCAGGAACTCTACCCGGCCCGCCTGGACCTCCAGGGTGGACAGCCCCGCCGCCCCCCGGCACACCAGGCACTCGGTCACGGCCTCCGCAGCCTCCTGGCAAACGCTCTCACCCCCGTCCCGGGGGGCAAAGACGTCCACCGCCAGCGTCAGCTCCACCTCCCGGCCATAGAGCTCCCGCTCCCGGCCCGTCCCGGGGTCAAGGCGCACCCCCAGGTAATCCTTGAACCCGCCCGGTGCGCACACCACCCGAGCCACCGATACCGCGGCCACCGCCTCCCGCCACCGGTTGGCCCGCCGGCCCTCCATGGCGGCCACGGCGTTGAGCCCCTCCTGCCGGAGCTGCTCCGCCACCGTCTCCCGCAGGGCGTTCAGCGCCCTGCTCACGGCGCGTTCTCCAGGCAGGGCCGCAGGGCCAGCCACAGATGGGTGACCTGGCCGCCCACCCAGATGGGCCGTATGGTCATCACCTCATAGTTTTGGCCGCCCCAGCCCAGCCAGCCTCCCGGCCCGATCCGGTCCAGCGGCAGCCCCGGCTCCGCCAGTCCCAGGAACCGGTCCCGGGAATAGCTGCCCAACGCCCCGGCGGTGTACTGCCAGTCCGCCTCCGTCATGGGCTGGACGATGGCCATCCCCCGGCCAACCTCAGTCCCATCCTCCCGGCGGCACACCATCTCCTGCCCGTAGGTCTTGATAACCCACGCAAACGCCTCGATCAACCTCTCACCCCCCGAAACACAAACCCCTCGTCCCGGAAATAGGGGGCCATCAGCTCAAACGCCTTCCGGGACAGCGACTCGCCGTCCCCGCCCCCCTCCCGGCGCACGGAGATATCCCCGGCCGACAGCGCGGTGACGCCCTCCAGTCCCTGCCCGCACCGCAGCCAGTCCATGGCCAGCCATGCCGCCGCCAAGGGGTAGGCCCCATGGCAGTCCTCCGGGTCCAAACCATCCTTCAGCCGCCGGTCCAACGTCCGGCAGGCGTTGGCGCACAGCATCCGCAGCACGTCCCCGTCCTGCCCTGCCCCGGCCAGCGCCTGCACCAGCGCCATCACCTGCTCCGTCATACCCTCACGCTCCTAAATGAGGAAGGCCCCGTCCGCAATCTCGGGCGGTACGGCCTCCTCGCCATAGCTCAACTGCGTCCCGCCCACCAACAGCTTGTCCGTCTTTCCCCGGTACAGCTTGATGAGACCCAACAGCTCCTCCTCGTCCAGCCTGGCCGCCACCTTCTCCAGCAGGGCGTGGCCGGCGTCCGGCTCGGCGATGCCCGCCAGCCGCACCATCTCGCGGCGCAGGCTCTTGAGGTACTTCCGGCCCAGCCGTGCCTCGTCCTCCATCCGCCTGCCCGCGCTTTTGATGACCCCAGCCTTCCGCTGGGCGGGCACCGCCACAAAGGACCACTCATAGGCGTCCGTGGCCCCGGTGAGTACGCCGTGGCACACCTGTCCGTCGTACTCCTTCCCCTTCTCGTGGGGGCACTCCTCCAGCGGCTCACCGCACACGGAGCACAGCACCCGCTCCACCGCGCAGCCCACGCTGACCTCCCGCTTGATGCCGCCGTCGATCTCGGCGATGAGGGGCGTGTTCTCTCCGGTACGCATCATGTAAGCCCACCCCTTCAGGAAGCGGTAGGGCCGCCCGTCGGCGGTGAGGTTGCCGTCCCCGCCCACCACCTCGGTGCGGTAGATCCGGGCAGTCTGGCCCCGGGCAGACCACTGGTGGTCGAACACCCCGGACGTCCCCACGAACAGTGGGGCCAGCTCGTCCAGCGTATTGTCGTCAAACCGCTCGAAGTCCCGGTCGATGTCGTTGTCGCACAGCCGCAGGGCGAAGGTATACACCTCGTCGGCCATCAGCTCCCGCCGGGTCAGGCGGTTGATGAGGGCCATCTCCCCCTCCTCAGGGACGCCGATGGCCTTCACCGCCGCGTCTTTACTGATCTGCATTTCCATTCTCCTCCTCCATGGCCCTGGCCTGGGCCCGGTACAGCGACGCCTTGGCCTCCGACTCCTCGTCCTGGAGGTTGACGTCCAACCATTCCACATCCACCCGGTCGTCATATCCCTTCAGCCGGAGCCACAGCTCGCACACCCGCTCCACCACCGGCTCCAGACTGCGCCGGACGGCGGCGATCTCGCTGGTCATGATGTCGGCCTGCTGGGAGCTCATCCGCTCGGTGGACGACCAGCTCAGCCCCAGCATAAACGGCGGTATCCCCGTCTTGGCCACCAACTGCTCCAAAATCTGACGCACGGGCGTCTCGGAATCCAGCACCTGGTTGTCCGCCCCGATCACCCGGATGTCCACATCTCCCGCGGCCACGAAATCCCGCACGGCCCCGGCCCGGCCCGCCTGCATGGCGGCCGACCACTCCCGGGCCACCTGGTCGCACCGCTCCCGGGCCGGCGCCCCGTCCTCGTCCTTGCACACTACGGCGAAACGCACGTTGCCCATGCGCTCCCAGTTCTTTCCCGTGGCCTCAAAGATTTTCAACAGAATCTCCGCCAAAAAGGGCATGGACCTCAGCATGGACACCCCGCAGGGTGCGCCCGCCTCCGGCTGGAAGGGGGTAAACAGCAGCAGCTCCTGCCGCTCCGGCTCCCGCACGGTCCCGTCGCCGTCCCGGACGCACAGGGCAAAGTCCAGCGGGCTCTCCCCCTCCCGGATCTCCACCCGGCTCACATCGGCGCACAGCACGGCGGCGATGTCCCGCCCGTCCCGGGCGGGGACGATCTCGCCCACCGCCCGACCGCACACCAGCATAGAGTCCAGGTATTGATCCAGAAAGCTCTGGATTCCCCTCTGTCCCCACCCCACGGGCACCGTGCGCAAAAACCGGTCCAGCTCCTCCTGCGCCGCCCTGTCCCGGCACACAACGGACACTCCGCCACACAGCCGCACCAGCTTGCAGATGGCTGCGTCCACCACGGGCACCGCCTCCCGGATGGCCCGGTACAGCGCAATTTCCCCGCGGTGCAGCGGCACGTACCCGTCCAACTGCACGAAGGGATGCCGCCCCGCGTCCCGGAGCTGGGCGGCGGCGGCAGGAACTCCGGCAGTTTTCCGCTTTTTCCCGCTCATCAGACCGCGAGCACCCGGCTGGCGTCCTCAAAGATCTTGGCGTAGCCGGAGATGGTTGTGATAGCGGCCCGCTCCATCTGCCGGTCGATGATCTTGTCGTACTCCACCATCACGTCCCCGGCCTTGACCATCTCCAAGGCATAGTTTTTGTCCAGGCCGATGATCTTGCCTGCGGGCACGGCGGAGGTGCGCAGCACTTTCGCGCCCATGGGGGTGACGAGCTTACCTGAGCCGTGGAAGTCCAGCCCCGCCGCTGCGTCCTGCATCTGGCTCATGCCCAACAGCTTGGGCATGGTGTCCCCCCCCACCAACAGCGTGTTGAGCTGATAGGGCTCAAAGCAGTTCCAGAAAGCCAGCAGGTCCTCGTAAGTCAGCTTACCCTCCGTCTCCACCGCGCTCTCCTGGGCAGCGTTGCCGTTGCCGTCGCCGTTCAGAATAACCTGAATGGCGTCCTCCAGGTGCATCCGCCCGATCTGCGCGCCGATCTGCCGCAGGGTGACGGAGAACAGGTCCAGCTTCTGGAACCGGATGGCCTCGTAGGAGGCCACCAGCATCCTGCCCCGCTTGCGGAGCTTCACCAGGCTGTCCCGGGTGCGCACGGTGGTCTGAGGGATGGCCGCGCCCTCGGCCACCTGCTTGAGCTGCTTCTCATCCTCCGGCACGGAGGTAATGGAGCGGTAGTCCATGCCCTCGATCAGGGTCTCGGTGGCGGTGATGTCGGGAAGGATGTTGGCCTCCTCCATGCCCACCTTCACCGCCCGGGCGATGTATTCCGGGAACAACACCGCCGACTGGGAGGTGGAGAAGAACTTGTCCACCAAATCGGAGCCCGCGCCCTTCACCCGGATGTCGAACCGCTTGAGCTGCCGCTGATAGGCGTCCAGCCCCTCCAGGGCGGTGCCCCGGTACTGCTCGCTGGGGTCCAGCTTTTCCAGCACCTGGGTGAAGGACTTCCCCGCCTCATGGTACATACCTTTTTCCAGCTTCACATTGTCAAATCTCTGCGCCATGCCCATTCCTCCCTTTTGTTTACAGCTTGATGACGGCGGTTTTGTCTGCGGCGTCCACCGACAGCACCAGGCATTTCAGCCCGCCGGTGGTAACGGCCTTGACGCCGCCCGTACCGTCGCAGACCAGGCTCTGCCAGCCCACCGCCAGAGCGGTATCGCCGGAGTACCCCACCCTGGCCACCCCGCCGATCTGGACCGCCGCCGCGCCGCCCCGCACGCCGCCCAGCAGCACACCGCAGGGCTCGTTGCCTACGGCGCCCAGGCCCACGGTGCCGTTGTCGGTGAGAGCCACCGCCATACCGGGCAGGACGGCCTTTTCGTCATCCACCTGGAAAGTGGCGGCCACCTGGCCTACGCCCTCAAAACAAATGTCCATTTTCATTCTCCTCCCACGTTGAATCTATAGAAATCCCTTTCGGGTATTTCCCTCGTCGTCGCAAAGTCCGCTCCTCCTCCCCCCACAAAGCCCGCTTAAAACGCCGACCGCTCCACAAACCGCGCAACGTTCCCACCACCGCTCTCCAGCGCCATCACAAAATAGCGGATATCGTCCATGGCGTGGTCAAATTCCTTCCGCACCCGGTCCCTGGCCCCGCCGTCCTCCCAGCGGTACATAGCGAACTCTCTGGCCGCCGCCTCGCAGCCCTTGCAGACCACCACCCTGCCGGACTTCAGCGCCTCCGCCGTCCGCCGTATGCCCTCCAACACCCGGTTGTCGGCAGGCCGCACTGTCCAACCCTCCCGCCTCAGCGCCTCGATAAAGCTGGCCGCCGACGGATCCACAATGACCGTTTCGACGCGCCGTTCCCCTGCCAATTTTGCCAGGTCGCGGACATACTCCCCGTCGGTTTTCTGTCGTCCCTCGGCCCGCGCGTCGTAGTAGTATTCCTTGACCCGGTACCAAATTCCGTTCTTTTCGCCCCAAAGTCCAAAGGAAGCCGGATTTCTCGTCCCGTAGTCACAGGAAATCCGCCACCGGGCGAACGGCTCTTCCGGCGCCTCCGGCATTTGAGCCCTGTCAAAGAAGTCATACACCAGCCCCTCCGCCGCCACCCACTCTCCCAGCACAAACCGCCGGTAAAACGTTCCCCGGAACATCCGCTCATATCGCTCCCGGGCCGACCGCGCCAAGGCCGGGTTGTCCTCCATGGCAAAGTGCAGATACAGCGCGTTCTTCTCCTCCGCCTTGCAGATCCACTCCTTATAAAACCAATGCTCCGGTCCGGCGGGGTTGCAGGAAAACCACAGCTTCCCATCCTTGACCGAGCATCGGGCGCAGGCCTGCTCCACAAAGGACCTGGGCATCAGCGCCGCCTCATCCAGCAGCACCCCCGCCAGCGTCATCCCCTGAATAAGCGCCTGGCTCCGCTCGTCCCGCCCTCCGTAAAGGTAGAACACATTTTCCCGTCCTCCTCCCCGGACAATCACCTCGTTCCGGCTGACCTTCTCCTCCCACCGGAACCCCAGCCCCTCCAGCACCGGGCGGACCTGTCCCAGCAGGTTCCGCCTCGTCCCGTTGATGGAGGCGGCGCACACCCCGAACCTCTGCCGCTGGAACCGGCACATGGCCCACAGGAAAAAGGACACGCTCAACGCGAAGGTCTTGCCCGACCGCACCGCCCCGTCGCAGATGACGGCGTCAAACCCGCCGTCCCTCCACCACTCCAGCACCTTCCTCTGCTTTGGGGAAAGCCGCGGTTCTCTCACTTCTCATCGCCGTCCCCCGGCCCGGACAGCCCGTCCAGGAAGTCCCCCAGCGCCCCGTCCCGCCGCTCCTCCATCAGCTCCCGCAGCATGGCCAGCACCCGCACCTTGTCCACGAACTTGGCCTCGAAAGCGCCGTTGGCGCTGCGTTTCAGCTCCACCACTCCGGTGAGGTCCAGCCTGTCCACCTGCCGTCCGTCCGTCTCCTCCAAAAACGCCAGCTTCACCACATCGTTGTTCTTCCATTTCACCAGCTTGCGCAAGTAGGCCACCAGTTCCTGCCTGATTTCCTGCTCTTCCGATCTCTCCTGCGTATCCATTCCAAACCTCCTCGCACTGCCTCTCCGAACAACTGTTTTGTTGCCCATCCCGGTGCAAGGCACAAAAAATCGCGGAGCAAAAACTGCTCCGCGATCTCTCATACGTTTCATTGTCACGTACAAAGCGGCCAGGGCGCTTGGTCGCTTTCGCTCCGCTCCAAGCTCCCTCGCCGACCGCTTCTCCGCGCTTCTTCATTTGTCACGCTTCTCCTGCTCGCCTCGCGCGGCTTCCCTCCGACTCGGGCTGGTCTTTGGGGCGTTACGCGCCCCTCCGTCCGTCCTCGCTTCGGTCCATCCGCGCTGCTCACAACGGCTCCGCGCTTCTTATTTATGATAATCCGACCCCTCTTGGATTTTAAACGCCCGATAGATCTGCTCCAGCAGCATCACCCGTGCCAAATGGTGAGGGAAGGTCATCGGCGACATGGACAGGGTGGCCCATGCCCCCGCCTTGATGGATGGGTGCAGCCCATAGGACCCTCCAACGACGAACACCAGATGCTTGGAGGCGTTGTGGCTCCATGTGGAGATCATCTGCGCCAGCTCCTCGCTGGAACGCATCGTCCCCTCAACCGCCAAGGCAATGACGCTGGAATTGGGCGGAATCTTCCCACGGATTGCGTCCCCTTCCTTTTCCATCGCCGTCAAAATCTCCCCCAGCGATGGATTTTTCGACAGCTTCTGCTCCGCCAGCTCCACAATATTCAGCTTGCAATACCCCTTCAGCCGCTTGGCATACTCCGCTGCGGCCTCCTGGTAAAATTTTTCTTTCAACTTCCCCACGCAAATAACTGTAACATCAACCATCACCAATCCCCGCTTTCCCATTCACGCTGCGATTGTCCTCACGGCTGTCGTCGCGCTATCCCTCATCCACGTTGCGCCTGCTCACGACGGCTCCGCGCTATACCTCAAACCAGTCCGTCACCTCACCTCTAGGTGCGGCCACCAGCTCCACATCCGCGCCTTCCTTCAGGCCCAGCTCCGCCAACGCCTTCCGCGCGGCCTCCAACGCCAGCTTAGGCATATTATTCTCCTGGGACAGATGGGCCAGGATCACCCGTCGGGCCCCCTGATATCCGGCCCAGGCAGCCAGTTTTCCACCCATCTCGTTTGACAAATGCCCCTTGTCCCCCCGAATGCGGTTTTGCAGGTGAATGGGGTAAGGCCCCACCCGCAGCATCTCCGGGTCATAGTTAAACTCCCCGACGAGGGTATGCGCCCCCCTGACTCCCTCCCGGGCCGGCTGGGTAATCACGCCGGTATCGGTACAAAGTACCAGTTTCCGCTCCCCATCGGTGACGGAAAATCCACAGGGGCAGGCACAGTCGTGGCTGGTGGCAAAGGTCCCGATTTCCAGCCCCTGGATTGCAAACCGCTGCCCCGGCTCGAACACCCGAAACCGCTCCTCCAGCCCGTCCCACTTCCGGCACAGCTCATAAGCGGTGCCTTCTGCGGTGAACAGGGGCGCATTCATCTGCTTGCACAGCACAGGCAGCGCCGCCACATGGTCAATATGCTCATGGGTGACGAGCACGCCGGAAACATGCCGCAGCTCCAGCCCCAGCCCCTTCAGCCCCTGCGAGATACGCCGGGTGGAGATACCCGCGTCGATCAGAATATGTACCCGTCCGTCGCTGACCACCGCGCAGTTCCCTGACGACCCGCTGGCCAGCGTGGCCACCCTCAGCATATCGGATTCCCTCCTCTCCCCATGCGGTCCGCCTCACCGAACCCGCAGGGACCTCTTTTGCACCCACAAACAAGCCGGAAAGGGCCGCACCCTTTCCGGCGAAAAAGCAGCTAAAACCTGGCAAACGTCTTAACCAACCGCAGAAACCTTTCCCTGATCGGGATCAGGCACCTCCACCGCACGGATATCCGCGCCGATGCCGGCCAGCTTGCCGATGATGTCCTCATAACCCCGTTCAATATGCTTTACATTGGAAATTTCGCTGGTCCCCTGGGCCGCCAATCCGGCAATAATCATTGCCGCGCCCGCCCTCAGGTCGCAAGCCTCCACCGGGGCCCCGGTCAGCTTCTCCACACCCTCAATGATGGCGATCTTTCCATCCACCTGAATTTTGGCCCCCAGCCGACGGAACTCCTCCGTATAGCGGTACCGGTTGTCCCAAACGCCCTCGGTAATCACGCTGGTCCCCTTGGCCAGGCACAGCACCGCCGCAATCTGCGGATGCATGTCGGTGGGGAATCCGGGGTAAAACATAGTTTTGACGTTGGTTCTCTGGAGCGGCCCGTGGCGCCGGACGATAAGGCTGTCGCCCTCCTCCTCCACCTCGGCGCCCATCTCCACCAGCTTGGCGGTAATGCACTCCAAATGCTTTGGAATAATGTTGCAGATTCGGACCTCGCCCCCGGCGGCGGCCACAGCGGCCATATAGGTCCCCGCCTCGATCTGGTCGGGGATGATGGAATACTCCCCGCCCCGCAGCTTGTCCACACCGCGGATTTTGATGACGTCGGTGCCCGCGCCGGTGATCTCCGCCCCCATGGAGTTGAGAAAGTTGGCCAAGTCCACAATGTGAGGCTCTTTCGCCGTATTTTCAATGATGGTGGTGCCCTCCGCCAGCACTGCGGCCAGCATCAGATTCATGGTGGCCCCCACGCTGGCCACGTCCAGGTAGATCTGGCTGCCTTTCATGCGCCCGCCCTCGGCGGTAGCGCACATATAACCCTTTTCCACCTTCACGTCGGCCCCCAAAGCGGCCAGGCCCTTCAAGTGCTGATCGATGGGGCGGCTTCCGAAGTCGCACCCGCCGGGCAGGGGCACCTCCGCCCAGCCAAACCGGCCCAGCATGGCTCCCAGCAAGTAGTAGGAAGCCCGCAGTTTTCGTCCCGCGTCATAGGGCACGGTCTCGCACCGGGCTTCGGTGCAATTCACCTCCACGGTAGTCCGGTTAATCATGCGCACGCTGGCACCCAAGTCCTGAAGAATATTCAACAGCATATCCACATCGCTGATGGCGGGAATATTTTCAATGCGGCAGGTTCCCTCCACCAGCAAAGCGGCGGGGATAATACCAACAGCGGCGTTTTTTGCTCCGCTGATCTCTACTTTACCATACAGCGGACGCCCGCCGTGAACCACATATTTTTTCAAATCAGCACCTCTGACTCCCGGCAATACCGGTTTAATCGTAAAAAGGGGAAACGTCCCACTTATCATATCTGTTCAAAGGAGACAGCTCAACCAGATGGCCCCGGGAGCTTATACCCCATTGTCACGCTCCGCCTGTTCATGGCGGCTTCGCGCTTCTTCATATTATAGCACCACAGGTAAGTAAAGGCAACCAAAACTTTCATCTTTCCCACCCGCTCCCGTGTTTTCTCCCAACCGACCATATTTTGCCCCGCACAAGGCCATATATTCCGGAAAAATTGTGAATTTTCTGCGATACCCCTTGCAAAATCCTGCGGGCCGTATTATAGTATCGTTAGCACTCAAAGCCGCAGAGTGCTAAAAAAGTTTTCAAAAATTTATATATATAATGAGGTGTACTGAAAAATGGCAAAAAAGCAGTTCAAAGCGGAATCCAAGCGTCTGATGGACCTGATGATTAACTCCATCTACACTCACAAGGAGATTTTCCTCCGGGAGATCATCTCCAACGCCAGCGATGCCATCGACAAGCTGGCCTATCTCTCCCTCACCGACGACACGGTGAAGGCCAAGCGCGGCGATCTGCGCATCACCGTCACCCCGGACAAGGGGGAGCGCACCCTGACGGTCTCCGACAACGGCGTGGGCATGAGCGAGGACGAGCTGGAGAAGAACCTGGGCACCATCGCCCGCAGCGGCTCCCTCCAGTTCAAGGCGGACATCGGCCAGGACGAGAAGAGCGCCGCCGATATCATCGGCCAGTTCGGCGTGGGCTTCTACTCCGCTTTTATGGTGGCCGACGAGGTGACGGTGGTCACCCGCCGCCACGGGGAGGACGCCGCCCACTGCTGGAAATCCTCCGGCGCGGACGGCTACACCATCACCGAGTGCGAGAAGGACGCCCCCGGCACCGACGTCATCATGCACCTCAAGCCGGACGCCGAGGATGAGAACTACAGCGAATACCTGGAAACCAGCCGCCTCCAAAGCCTGATTAAAAAATACTCCGACTATATCCGCCACCCCATCCGCATGGAGGTGGAGGACTATCGTCAGAAGGAGAAGCCGGAGGACGCCGGCGACGACTACAAGCCCGAGTGGGAAACGGTGGTGGAAGAAAAAACCGTCAACTCCATGGTCCCCCTGTGGCAGCGCCCCCGCTCCAAGGTGAAGCAGGAGGAGTACGACAGCTTCTACCGCGAGAAGTTCGGCGACTGGCAGCCTCCCCTGGCCACCGTCACCACCTCCTCCGAGGGCACCGTCACCTTTAAGGCTCTGTTGTTCGTCCCCTCCGCCACCCCCTACGACTTCTACACCCGGGAGTACGAAAAGGGCCTCCAGCTCTACTCTTCCGGGGTGCTCATCATGGACAAGTGCGCCGACCTGCTTCCCGACTGCTTCCGTTTTGTCAAGGGCGTGGTGGACTCCCCCGATTTCTCGCTGAACATCTCCCGCGAAATGCTCCAGCATGACCGCCAGCTCAAGATCATCGCCGCCGCCCTGGAGAAGAAGATCAAGAACGAGCTGGTCAAGCTGATGAAGGACGACCGGGAGAAGTACGAGAAGTTTTGGGCCGCCTTCGGCCGCCAGCTCAAGTACAGCGTGGTGGACGGTTACGGTGCGAAGAAGGAGCTTCTCCAGGACCTGCTCTTGTTCACCACCAGCAGGGAGTCCAAGCCGGCCAGCCTCGCCGAGTACGCGGATCGCATGGGCGAGGGCCAGGAGTTCATCTACTACGTCTGCGCCGACACCAAGGAGCAGGCCGCCCGCCTGCCCCAGGTGGAGCGGATCGCCGACAAGGGCTGGGAGATTCTCTACCTGACGGAAGAGGTGGACGAGTTCGTCATGCAGGCTCTGGCCGAGGTGTCCGGCAAAAAACTGAAATCCGTCTCCGACCCGGACGCCCTGCCCGAGACCGACGAGGAAAAGGCGAAGCAGGAGAAGCAGGCGGAGGAGAGCAAGTCCGTCCTCGACTTTGTGAAGGAGACCCTGGGCGACCGCATTAAGGAGGCCCGCATCTCCAAGATTTTGAAAACCGCCCCTGTATGCATGACGGCGGACGGCCCCATGTCCCTGGAGATGGAAAAATATTTTGCCAAAATGGAGGGTTCTTCCCCCATGGGCGCCATGAAGGCGGAGCGCGTCCTGGAGCTGAACCCCGCCTCCGCCCCCTTCGCCGCCCTGAAATCCGCCCTGGATTCCGGCGACAAGGACCGCGCCGCCAAGTACGCGGAGGTACTCTACCACCAGGCGCTGCTCATCGCCGGCCTGCCCATCGACGACCCCGCCGCCTATACGGAGCTGGTCTGCTCCCTGATGAATTGACAAACCCGGCGTTCCGCAGTCACCCATCATATGACAATCCCCCTCCCGGATGGGAGGGGGATTGTATATTTATACCATATCTCGTCTATCGTCTGCCGGACAGGGCAAAGCCCAGCACCGTGCCACACAGTCCGCCGATGATGTGGGTGAGCTGGGAGATGTTGTCCCGCACGAAGATGGCGTCCCACAGCTCGCCGCCCAGGTAGAAAATGGCCACCAGGATCAGGGTGGTGGGGATGGTGCCGTTGCGCACCCCGCCGAAGGAGGACAGCAGGATCATCATGAACACGATGCCCGACGCGCCCAACAGGGCGGTCCCGGGAAAGAAAACAAACTGTACCAGTCCGGACACCACTGCCGTGAACAGGATTGCCCACATCACGTTCCAGCTCCCAAAGCGGTCCTCCAGATTGGGGCCCAGCACGAGCACCAAAACAATGTTGCCGATATAGTGAGAATAGCCGCTGTGCCCCAGCACATGGCCAAAGAACCGGAACCACGCCAGCGGCTCCCCCAGGGAACACTGGTAGACAGAAAACAGATTGGCGTTGGCCCAGCCGTTGGTAAAATGGTTGGCCACCAGCGCCAGCAGAGACAGCAGGGCAAAGGTCAGCGCCACAGGGGCGTTATAGGAGATTTTCAACGTGGGCCGGTCCATATCGTGTCGGGCCATATTCGCTCACCTCGGATGAGAAAATTGCCAGCCGGGGCGTCGGTCCGCGTCCGGCTGGCAATCATTATAACCGATTCTTTCAAAAAAGGAAAGGGAAATTTACTCGTCCGCCCCGATGAGAATGTCGTACCGTCCCCTAGCCGTTCTCCGTATAAGCGGGGACGGAGTTCTCTTTTGTCTCAGGGAACTCGTTCACCGTGGGCTGGGTGACACCGCCTGGGGCAACGCTTGGCTCCCCCGCCGGTTGGGCGCTCCCGGGGTTGGGTGTGGAGACAGCCTTGGAGTCAACGGAGGCGGGGTCTTTCATCGACGTTTCATCGTAATCGCTGGCAGAGATTTTGCCAGTGAATACCCGCACCCGAATGGCGTCGCCGTCCGGGTCCAAATGGGCCAGGGCGGCCAGCACATGGTCGGGGATGGTATCGCTGTCGCTGTAAAGGTCCACACCCAAACAGTTGGCCATCACGTCAACACCCAATCCGGCACACAGATCCGTGCTGTCCAGCGCCCGGACAGCAGGTTCCATCAGGCCGTTCAGGAACTCCATGGAATACTTCACCGTGGAGAATCGGAGCACAGCCCCTTCCCCGGCGGCCTCTTGAATCTCCGCCTCCAACTCCGGCGTGTGGAAGCCGTCCACGATGGCCACGGCCAGAAGCCGCTCACCCGCGATCCATGCCCCGCCGTACCACTCAGGGTTTTCGTCCAAACGGTAGGTTTTCATCAGCGCGTCATACCACAGCGCCGCCTCTTGCACCGGGGTGTCCAGGCCGGGCTTGCTGTAGTGGGCGCCGTCAATTCCGGATTCGCCTGCGTCGCCCCCTATATAGGCTCCGCCAGGGAGGGTGTTGGGGTTGGGGTCATAGACAGAGCCGGAGCCTGAGGTGGACGCGGGGGCCGGGTCCGGCGCGCCCTGGCCCGGCGTGCCAGTGCTGCTCCCTGCGGGGGCCTTGGTATCGTCCAGGGTGGCCAAAGCCCCGCCCCCCTCCATCACGGCATAATCATGGAGCGGAGGATTCGCAGCCTGGTACACAGGATAGGCCCCCAGCACCAGCGCGGCGCAGGCGGCGCAGGCCGCAAGGGTTTTCCAGCGGAACCGGGGTCGGACCACATTGCTGTCCGCCCCTTGGACATACTCCCCACTCACGTCACCGATCATATCCAAAAGCTCATGGTTTTTCATACTTCAAATCCCTCCTGTTGAAGATGGACGCGCAGCTTGACCCGCAGGCGGTGGAGCGTGGTGGTCACCTGGGTCTTGCTCATGGAATAGCGCTTTGCCAGCGCCTCTACGCTGTCTAAGTACCAGTACCGCCGGAGGAACAGATTCCGGTTCCGCTCCGGCAGGCCCGCCAGGAAATCATCCAGAGCCGCCCGAAAAGCCTTCCGATCCAGCGCCCCTTCCGGCGTGTCGCCGCCGGACACCACCTCGCTCAGCTCGTCCAGCGCCAATTGGAGCTGACCGCCGCCCCGCTTCCGGGCCGTCTCCGAGCGCAGGGCGCTCAACGCCAGATTGCGCACGATGCGCCCCGCAAAGTTTTTCAGCGACCTGGGCCGCTGGGGTGGAATGGACTGCCAGCATTTCAGCCAGGTGTCGTTGACGCACTCCTCCGCCGCGCCCTGGTCGTCCAAAATGTTTTTCGCAATAGCGGTGCAGTACGCGCCGTACACCCGGCTGGCGGACTCGATGGCGCACTCGTCCCGGGCAAAGAACAGCTCAATGATCTCGTTGTCGTCCATGGTTATCACTCCTCGAAAGGCCCTTTCACCCATAAAGACGCAGTTTTGCGCCGGAGGTCACAGGAGAAACAGAAAAAGTCCGGGGAAATTCCCCGGACTTTTTATACGTCCCATTTCAGGGGCCCGCCCTCCCTGTCAACCAAGGGGCACAGCCCCCCGGCATAGCCGGAGTGGACAAACAGGTATTGCACTCCGGTGGAGGTGTCCAACAGCACCTGCCGGACGCCGCTGGTCAGGGCGTTTCCTTCCTCATGGATGACTTGAAAGCGATCGTTTTTCGCCATGTTCACCATTCCTTTCTCATGTAGCGGCTGATATCATGCGCAGTATACAACATGCAGTATTATACGTCAATGCAACTCCGGGTATCTTCATCAATTTTTAACCTTTCGCCGGACAGCGGCAAACACCAGCAGCGCCATGGCAATCATCATGACGATGCCGTTTGCCCGCACGGCCCAGTCGGGCAGTGGGAAGAAAATCCGACCCGACGTCCATAGAAGCACCGACAAGCCCAGCACAATAAGGCTGGCAAGCTGTAATTTTTTCATGAACTATTCTCCTCCGGAATCAGCGCCGCCAGATCGGCGGGCAAGGGCGCGGAAAAGGCCAGCCGCTCTCCGGTGATGGGATGGGTCAGCTCCAGCCGCGCCGAGTGAAGGGCGGGACGGGCAATCAGCGTCCCGTTTTCCGTCCCATACAGAAAATCTCCCGTCAGCGGACAGCCAATGCAGGCCATGTGAACACGGATTTGGTGGGTCCGCCCCGTCTCCAGCTCTAACTCTACCAGAGCGCGGGGTCCACAGGTCCGCACCACCTGATAATGGGTCCGGGCGGGTTTGCCGTCGGGACGGACTTCACGGGCCACCAGGGAGCCGTCCACAGAACCGATGGGGGCGTCCACTGTCCCGCTCGGTTCGGGCGGGACGCCGTCGCACACCGCCAGATACACCCGGCGAAATTCGCTGGTGTGGAGCTGGTTTTTCAGCTTCTCTTGGGAGTGGGCGTGCTTGGCAATAACCAACAGGCCTGAGGTGCCCTTGTCCAGCCGGTGGACGGGGTGAAAGTCCGACTCCTCCCCGGTCTGCCCGTAGTGCCACATCAAATAATTGCCCAGGGTATCGTCAAAGTGGCCGTGTCCGGGGTGGACCAGCACGCCGGGGGCCTTGTTGAGCACAATCAGGTCGGCGTCCTCATATGCGATATCCAGCGGCCCCTCCGCCGGGACCACACCGGACGAAAGCACCGGGTCCGTGAGCCGGACGGCCAGCGTCTGCCCCTCCCGGACCCGCGCCCGGACATTCACCCGCGCGCCGTCCAGGGTGATGCCGTCCTCCAGCCACTTCACCCGGCGCAGGACGGTGCCAGACAGCCCCATGGTGCGGCGCAGAAGGGTGTTCACCTCCTGCCCCGCCAACTCGGGAGTGATGTTCAGCGTCAGATACCGGGCGCTCACAGCTTTTTGGACAGGTACAGGCTGGCCAGCGGCCAACTGACAGCGTACACCACGATGACGCCGAACACCGCCAGGGCCGCTGTCTTGCTCACCGCCACCAGCACGAACATAGACGCCACGGCGGCAAAAAAGGTGAACATCCCGGCAAACTGGAACGCCTGATTGATGATGGCCTTCTCCCGTTCGTCCTGCTCCTGGATTTTGGCCTTTTTCCGGGCCTCCGGGTGGGTGAGCAGGTACTGCATCCGAATTAGAAGGATCACCGAGCCAATCGTTATGCCGCTGGCCGCGCCCAAATAGAATCCACGGGCGTAGTCGGACAGCACGTCGCTGTGGTGAATCAGCAGGAAATAGCAGACGATACCCGTGATTCCCACCGCCAGCAGACCCAGGGACATCAGACGGCGGCGGCGCAGGGAGCGGTCGTAGTCCGAGGTGTCAAACATTCTCATTAACATGGGTTTTTCCTCCTCACCCGGCGTTTTCCCGCCCCAGCAGCCGCAGCTTGAAGGCGTGGAACTTGTCGAACAAAGGCCGGGTTTTGGGGGAGCCGTACAGCAATCCCACGAAGGCCAGCCCAATCCCCATGCCGCAGACCAGGTGGGTCACATTCAGAGCCGGCCCCTGGACCTCCAGCACGTTCTGGACGAACATACCCGCCCACATCAGCACCAGCCCCACGGAAAAGGCCGGGCTTATCTTGAAATTACAATTGCGCCTCATGATTCTTCCTCCTCAAACAGAAAAATGTCCTCAATGGCGGTTTCAAAATACTTGGCGATCTTATGGGCCAACAGAAGGGAGGCGTTGTACCGTCCGCTCTCCAGCGAAATGATGGTCTGCCGGGTGACGGACACCGCCTCCGCCAGCTCCGCCTGGGAAATGCGCCGCTCTTTCCGCAGGGCGGCGATACGGTTTTCCATGTCATCCCTCCTCATAGTGTAAGCAGTCTGAGCCATTGTCAGTTCTCCCCGCCCTGATCGTCATCCTTCTTTTTGGCGCTGTTTTTTCGGCTGTTCTGCGCGGCCAGGGCAGCCGCGCTCACGCAAAGCAGGATCGCCGCGATTGCGCCGATGGTATCCATGCCCATGTATCTCACCTCCAGCAAATTGTAAAGCTTGCTTTACAAGAAGGAGTATAGCACGCTTTACATTTCATGTCAAGTTTCTTTTACATTTTCTTGGAAAATTTTTGAGTGCGAAAAAGCGCCCGGGCTTTACCCGGGCGCCGACGCAGTTTACTTATAAATATGGTTATTCCGCAGAAATCATATAGTAGTACACGGGCTGGCCGCCGGAAAGCAGGGTGATCTCGGCATTGGGGCACTCCTTTTGGAAGATGCCCAGGGCCTCGCCGGCCTG
The DNA here is from genome assembly GCA_910579155.1 of uncultured Oscillospiraceae bacterium. Next base: position 42,819 of record CAJTTS010000010.1, read on the forward strand.
CTCCTCCGCCACATCCTCGCCGTAAAAAATGCTGATGAACTCGGCGTTCTGCTGCGCTTCCGCCTTGGCCAGACGCTCCAGCAGGGAGGCAATACCCCGGTCGGTGCCGAAGAGCTGGCCCTCCTCCAGGGCCATGTAGTCGCCCTCGTGGATTTCAAAGCCGTCGAAATCGGAATCCCGGGCGGCGTAGGTGATCTCGGAGGTGTGCACGTTCTTCCGGGCCTCCTCCATGGCGGCGGCGTTGGTCTCCACGTCCGCCTCCGGGTCCAGCACCAGCATGGCGGAGATGCCCTGAGGCACGGTGCGGGTGGGGATGACCACAATTTCCTTGCCCTCCACCAGCCCCACGCACTGCTGGGCGGCCATGATAATGTTCTTGTTGTTGGGCAGCACAAACACCACCTCGGCGGGGGTGCGGGCGATCTCCCGCAGGATGTCCTCGGTGGAGGGGTTCATGGTCTGGCCGCCGGAGATGACGCCGTCCACGCCCAGGTCCTTGAATACGGACGCCATGCCCTCGCCCGCGCTGACCGCCACCACGCCGAACTTCTTTTCCGGGGCGGCGATGGCGTCCCCGTCCTCCCGGGCCTCCAGCTCCGCCTCGATCTGCTCCAGGTCGTCGGTACTCTGGGCTTTTTTGCCTGCGGCCAACTCCTCAGCCTGGGTGCGCATGTTCTCGATCTTGGCCAACTCCAAGGTGCCGTACTTCTGGGCCTCGGACAGGGCCGCGCCGGGGGTGTCGGTGTGGACATGGACCTTGAACGCCTCGTCGTCCTCGCCGATGACCAGGCTGTCCCCGATGCTGTTCAGATAGGCGCGGAAGGGCTCGATGGACCTATCCATGGTTTTGCGGACGATGAACACGGTGTCGAAGGTGAAGGTAATCTCCTCGTCGGTGAGGGCGGCGAAGTCGGCGGACTCCTTCGCGGGCAGGGCGTCCTCCTCCACCGGGGCGGGGATGCCCCGCAACTCGTCCAGCATCCCCTGGAGGATGCACAGGAACCCCTTGCCGCCCGCGTCCACCACCCCGGCCTTTTTTAGTACCGGGTTTTGGTTGACGGTGTCGGCCAAAGCGATCTGCCCTTGGTTGATGGCGGCTTCCAGCACCGCCTCCACGCTGTTATGCTCCGCGGCGGTCTCCGCGCCCTTGGCGGCGGCCAGACGGGACACGGTGAGAATGGTGCCCTCGGCGGGCTTCATCACCGCCTTGTACGCGGCGGACACGCCCTCGTTGAGCGCGGCGGCGAAGAGCACGCCGTCCGCCTCGTCCTTCTCCTTGAGGCCCTTGGACACGCCCCGGAACAGCAGGGACAAAATCACGCCGGAGTTGCCCCGGGCCCCCCGCAGCAGGGCGGAGGCGTTGACGGACGCGGCCTTGCCGATGGACTGGCTGGGCTTCTTTTTGGCCTCGGCGGCAGCGGTGCCGATGGTCAGGGACATGTTGGTGCCGGTGTCTCCGTCTGGGACGGGGAACACGTTCAGGTCGTTAATGGCCTGCTTCTGGGCGTTGATGGAGGCGGAGCCGTGGATCACCATGCGCTGGAACAGCGCGCCGTCAATGATATCTACCATATTCGGATAATCCTTTCTGTCTGGTCTGCACGGCCTCAGCCGATCACCATGGAATCGACGCAGACGTTCACGCTGCGCACCTCCACCCCGGTCAGGCGGTGGACGTTGTACTTGACCTCGTTTTGGATGGACTCGCCCACGGCCATCAGGTTCACCCCGTTGTCCACGATGATGTGGAGGTAGATGGAGATGGACTGGTCGTCGTTGTAGACGATCTTCACGCCCTTGGACATGGACTCCCGGCGCAACAGGTGGACCAGGCCGTCGGCGCGGGAGCGGAACGCCATACCTTTTACGCCGTAGCAGCTTGTGGCTACCGCGCCGGTCAGGTTGGAGTACACGTCGCTGGTCAGCCGGACGAGACCCTTTTCAGTCTGTATTTTCATGGGGACCTTCCTTTCTTAACGGACAAGAGGGTTACCGTTCCATTTCATTCGTCCTATATTGTATTCTATTTGGATGAAAAATACAAGCCCGTTTTGCCGCCAAAAAATTCGGGCGCTTTTGGGGCCTTTTGGGCTTTCTGAACAGGATTTTGGGACAAAAAGCCGCCCCGGGCGGGTGTCCGGGGCGGGGTAGGGCATGACAGGCGGATTGTCAGGAGAAGGAATCCAGGATGGCGTAGAGCCGGGAGGCCGCGTCCTCCACAGTGGAGACGGTGGCAAAGGTTTTGACGCTGTACAGGATGCCGTCCTTCATGAAATAGCCCTTGCAGTTGGCATGGGGGAAGTCCTGCGGCCCGGTGTATTGGATAATCTCCGCCGTGACGCCGTTGGTCATGGGATGGCTCTCCATCTGAGTGAAGGCGCCGTCGGAGCCGGCCAGTCCTGCTTTTGCGTTTTCACCTTGCCAGAGCTCGGTGCGAATCTGGAACTCGATCTCACTGTGTACCAGGTCCGTAACATGGGCAACGTTGATATCCACGCCCCACAGCCGATCCGACCCAGTGTGGAACAGGTAAACCGTAAACCGGCGGTTCTCATCCCCTTCGCTTTGGGGCAGGAGGAGGGGGATGTCTCCGCCCACAAACTCCCGCACCTCGTTCCAGGTGTCAAAGCTCAGGCTGACGACAGGGCCGTCCCGGCCTTCGCTGGCGGCGTTGAGGGCGGGGCTGAAGGCGCTGAGGGGATACTTGGTCATGGGCCCGCCTTCCACCGTATAGCTTGTGTCCTCTTCGGTGGAGACGATGTGGACGTTCAGCCGGTCAATGAGGGCGGCCATGGCCTCCGGGTTGGCGGCAAAGGCCGAGCCCACCAGCGCCAGGCACACGCAGGCGGCGATGAGTCCGGTTCGGGCAAACCTCGGCATACGGCGTTTGGCGGCGATTGGGAGATCGGCCTCCTCAATCAAATCCGGCTCGATGGCGTTCATCAGGTTCAAAACCTGCTCTTTGTTCACAGAAAACCCTCCTTTTGCAGTTGTGCGCGCAGCTTGTTCCGGGTGCGGAACAGCACGCTTTTGGTTTTGCTCACAGACCAGCCCAGGCGGCGGGCAACGTCCTCCACCGTGTCCGCGTACCAGTAGCGGCGGAGGAAAGCGGCCCGTGTCTCGCGGGGCTGGGTATAGAGGAAATGGCTGACAGCCTGGCCCAGGGCGCGGGATTCCGCCTCCCCGGCGGGGTCGAACCCCGGCGGCAGGCAGGAAGCCAGCTCCAGCGCGGCCCCGTCCACCGTGGGCGGGCGGCGGCCGTTCTCCCGGCCCATGGCCAGGGCCCGGTTGCGGGCGATGGCGGCCAGCCAGCCCTTGAAGCGCTCCGGTCTGGCGGGCGGGATGGCCCGCCACACCGACAGCCAAACATCGTTCAAGCACTCGTCTACGTCCCGTCGGTCGGCCAGGAGCTGGGCTGCAACAGCACGGCAGTAGGGGCCGTATTGGGCTTGCAGGGCGGGGAGGGCCTCCTCTGAGCGGGCGAAGAACAAGTCCATCAGTTCCTGGTCTGTCATGGCGTTCACTTCCTTCTGGGTCAGCTTGAAAACCGGTTTCCATCTATATAGAGTGCTGTTTTGGCTGAACGGTTGCAAACGCGTGGGAAATTTTCTCCACTGTAAACAATATGTGAACAACATATATTTTCCTTGACAGGCGGAATACCAAGGGCTAATATATGCGAAGCAAATATAGTTTGGAGGTATCCCCGTGACCGACAACAACCAGATTTCCTTCCTCGCCGTATTCCAGACCCTGAAAACCAAAACCGCCCGCCTGCTGGAGCCCATCGTCCAGGCGGAGGGGCTCACCCCTTTGCAGGCCTCCGTACTGCTCCAGCTCGCCCACCGGGACGCCGCTGTCGGCGACATCAGCGAGGCCACCTGCATGGGGCAGGCCAACGCCTCCTCCCTGTGCAAGAAGCTGGAGCAGGGCGGATACCTCACCCGCAGCCGGAGCTGTCCCGACGGGCGGGTGGTCACCCTCTCCCTGACCCCAAAGGGCCGGGAGACGGCGGGGCGCATCCAGCGGCGGCTGGACCACTATCTGGAGCTGCTCAACGCCCTGCCCTCCGGCACAAAGGAAGAGCTGAAGCGGGGCTTGCAGGCTGCAAACCAAATGCTGGACTATCTTTTTGAACAAACCAAAGGAGACCAAGACCTATGCTGAAGCTATCCAACATCACCAAGCAGTATACCCTGGGCGGCAATACCATCGACGCCCTGCGGGGCATCGACCTGGAGTTCCGGGAAAACGAGTTCGTGTCCATCCTGGGGCCCTCGGGCTGTGGCAAAACCACCACCCTGAACATCATCGGCGGGCTGGACCGCTACACCAGCGGCGACCTCATCATTAATGGCCGCTCCACCAAGGATTACAAGGACAGCGACTGGGACGCCTACCGCAACCACTCCATCGGCTTTGTGTTCCAAAGCTACAACCTGATCCCCCACCAGACGGTGCTGGCCAACGTGGAGCTTGCCCTGACCCTGGCGGGCGTGTCCAAAAAGGAGCGCCACCGCCGCGCCGTTGAGGCCCTGGAACGGGTGGGCCTGGGGGACCAGCTCAATAAGGTTCCCTCCCAAATGTCCGGCGGACAGATGCAGCGGGTGGCCATCGCCCGGGCCCTCATCAACGACCCGGATATCCTGCTGGCCGACGAGCCCACCGGCGCGCTGGACTCAGAGACCTCGGTGCAGGTGATGGAGCTGTTGAAGGAGGTGGCCCGGGACCGGCTGGTGGTCATGGTCACCCACAACCCGGAGCTGGCCCAGCAGTATTCCACCCGCATCGTCACCCTGAAGGACGGCCTGGTCACCGGGGACTCCAACCCCTACCGTTCAGAGGAACAGGCCCCGGTCCTCACCGGCAAGCAGGCCCGCGGGGAGCACAAGACCTCCATGTCCTTCCTGACGGCCCTGTCCCTGTCGCTGACCAACCTGCGCACCAAGATGGGCCGGACGGTGCTCACCGCCTTCGCCGGCTCCATCGGCATCATCGGCATTGCCCTGATCCTGGCCCTGTCCACCGGCATCAACGACTATATCAACCAGGTGCAGGAGGACACCCTGTCCAGCTATCCCCTGACCATCCAGGCGGAGAACACCGACATGACCGCCATGATGGCCTCCCTGATGGGGGCCCGGCGGGACCAACTCACCGGCGGGGAGGCGCAGGGCCAGGACCCCGACCGGGTGTACGCCTCCACCGTCATGTACGACATGATGGACTCCATGCTCAACGCCCAGGTGGAGACCAACAACCTCCAGGCGTTCAAGGAATACCTGGACAACGGGGGCGGCGGCATCAAGGATATGGCCAACGTCCACTACAGCTACGACTTCGACTTTGATATCTACACCCAGGACGAGAACGGCGACATCATCAAGTGCGACGTGATGACCCTCATGCAGGACGCCATGACCGCCATGTACGGCGGGGACTACTCCTCCTACTTCGAGCAGATGGGGTCCATGTACTCCGCCATGGACGTATGGGAGGAGCTGCTCCCTGGGGAAGACGGCGAGCTGGTGGCCCCTCAGGTCAAGGCGGACTATGAGCTGCTCTACGGCGGCTGGCCCCGGAGCTACGACGAGGTCATCCTGTTTGTGGACGGGAACAACGAGATCTCCGACCTGATGCTGTACGCCCTGGGCCTCATGCCCCACGACGACATGGAGGAGGCCATGATCTCTATGTCCAAGGGGGAGACCGTGGAGGCCCCCGAGCTAAGCTGGTCCTATGAGGAGCTGTGTGCGCTGGGCTTCAAGCTGATCCTTCCGGCGGAATACTATCAGCATGACCCGGCTACGGACACCTATACCGACATGTCCGCCACCGAGACGGGGATGGACTTCCTCTATAACAGCGACGACACCGGCGTGCGCCTGAAGGTGGCGGGCATCGCCCGGCCCATCGGGGACGGAAACGGCATGGGCGGCGGCATGACCTCCGGCGGCATCGGCTACACCAGCGCCCTGACCCGGTTTGCCATCGAGACCACCGGGGAGACCGAGATTTTGAAGCGGCAGTTGGCCGACCCGGACACTGACGTGATCTGTGCCCTGCCCTTCCCCAAGGACACCGACGTGGAACCCACCGACGAGGAAAAGGCGGACGCCATCACCGAATACCTGTCCACCTTGTCCGTCCAGGAGAAGGCCGCGGCTTACATCGACGTGATGGGCCAGCCCTCCCAGGAGTACGTGGACGGGGTGGTGGAGCAGCAGATGGACGGCATGACCCGGGAGTCCATCGAAGCCATGATCGTGGAGCAGTATTCCACGGAAATGGGGGTCAGCGGGGACACCGTGGCGGACTACATCGCCGATATGAGCGACGATGAGCTGTTTAACCGGGTGGAGGAGGCCATCGCCCAGGGCGTGCGGGAGCAATACGCCGCCGCCGTGGAACAGCGGCTGTCCGCCCAGACCAACGACCAGCTCGCCTCCATCCTGGACCTGACCCTGGAGCAGCGCACCGCTGATCCGGAGGACGGCGCAACCGTCGAACCAGAGTTCACCTCCATGCCTGCCGGGATGAACCCCGGCATGAGCACGAATCCCGCCATGGCCGCCCCCAGCCCCTTTACCCCGGAGCAGTTCGTCTACCTGTACGACCACTATATGCCCCCCACCCGGTCCTCCTCCACCTATGAGGATAATCTGGACCTGCTGGGCTACGTGCGGCTGGACTCTCCCTCCTCCATCAGCATCTATGCCACCACCTTTGCCCAAAAGGACGAAATCGCCGACCTTATCGCCGAGTACAATGAGGGCGTGGCCGACGAGGAGGACGAGATCACCTACACCGACTACGTGGCCCTGCTCATGAGTTCCATCACCGGCATCATCAGCGGCATCAGCTATCTGCTCATCGCCTTTGTGTCCATCTCCCTGGTGGTGTCCTCCATCATGATCGGCATCATCACCAACATCTCCGTGCTGGAGCGCACCAAAGAGATCGGCATACTCCGGGCCGTGGGCGCGTCCAAGCGGGACGTGTCCCGGGTGTTCAACGCCGAGACCCTGATCGTGGGCCTGGCGGCGGGTGTGCTGGGCATTCTGGTCAGCATGCTGGCCACCTTCCCCATCAACGCCATCATCCATGACCTGACAGGCCTTGACGACCTCACCGCGGTCCTGCCTCCGGCGGCGGGAGCCATCCTGGTGGCCATCAGCGTGGCGCTCACCGTGTTCGCCGGACTGGTGCCCTCCCGGGGCGCGGCCAAGAAGGACCCGGTGGAAGCACTGCGGAGCGAATAAGGAGTTTCCTCCATGGCACAGCTTGAACGCATTGTCCAGTATGCTCAGGTTCGCTATGGGACTGAGCCGGAACACCTGTGGGCAAAATATCCCGATTATATGGTATTCCGGCACCCTGCCGGCAAAAAATGGTACGCCGCTCTTATGAATGTGCCGGAGCACAGGCTGGGACTGCCGGGAGACGGCTCAGTTGACGTTTTAGATGTCAAATGCGATCCGCGTATGATCGGCTCCCTGCTGTCTGAAAAAGGATTTCTTCCGGCCTACCACATGAGTAAAAGCACCTGGATCTCTGTTCTTTTGGACGAGTCGGTGCCGGATGAACAGATTCTTTCTCTGATAGAATTGAGCTATGACAGTGTAGCTCCAAAGCGGAAGAAAAAGCAGCAAGACTGCTGAGAAGGGCGGCTGTCCCCGGACAGCCGCCCTTCCCCCTTGCAATTCCCCAGCTTTGTGATATAATTTCAAGGATATTTCCCAAGATTGGAGAAATTCCCATGGATTACTTTCACCTGTCCGCCGGGCAGGACGCCATCGGCCGCATCAGCGCCTTGGGGCTGGCCCACCTTGGGGACGGCGTGTATGAGCTGATGGTGCGCTCCTGGCTGTGCCTCCACGGCAAGGCCACCAACGCGGGGCTGCACAAGGCGGCGGTCAAATACGTGGCCGCCCCCGCCCAGGCACGCCTGGTCCATGCCATCCTGCCTATCCTCACCGAGGAGGAGCTGGGGGTATACCGCCGGGGCCGCAACAGCCACACCGCCGCCGTCCCCAAGGGGGCCAGCGTGGGGGAGTACCACGCCGCCACGGCCCTGGAGTCCCTGTTCGGCTGGCTGTACCTGCAAGGCCGGACAGACCGGCTCAACGAGCTGTTTGACGCCATGATGGAGGAGGCCGACCATGCCCTTTGACTCGTCGGCGCAAGGTCCGCTCTGCTCGGAACGGCCTTGCGGCCATTCCTCGTGCCGCTCCCTTGCGCCTTCTCTCCCCACAAAGCCAAAGGACGGCTTTGCGGGGGCCCCAGTATTTCTTTGGGAGGAACCGTAAACCATGCCTTTTGACGCGATTTTCATGACCGCCCTGGCCGGAGAGCTGCGGGAAAAACTCACCGGCGGCAAGGTGGACAAGCTCTACCAGCCCGCCCGGGACGAGGCGGTGCTCCATATGCGCGCCGGACGGGACAACGTGCGCCTGTTGCTCTCCGCCAGCCCCGCCCATCCCAGGGCCCAGCTCACCCGCGTCCCCCGGGAAAACCCGGAGACGCCCCCCATGTTCTGCATGCTGCTGCGCAAGCACTTCACCGGGGCGCGGCTGCTGGAGCTGACCCAGCCCTCCATGGAGCGGCTGCTGGACTTCCGCTTCGAGACTCTGGACGAACTGGGCGACCGGGTGGAGCGCCGCCTGGTGCTGGAGTGCATCGGGCGCAAGTCCAACCTCATCATGCTGGACGCTGCGGGCCGGATCACCGACTGTATGCGCCGGGCCGACGGCGATTTGTCCGCCAAGCGCCCGGTGATGCCGGGGCTGTACTACCAGCTCCCCGAGCCCACCGGACGGCTGGACCCCTCGGCCATGACGCCGGAGGAGCTGCGGGCCCATGTCCTCGCCAACGCCCCGGAGGGGGACGGCCAGGACAAATGGCTGCTGGACAGGTTTAACGGCCTGTCCCCCCTCATCGCCCGTGAATTGGCATTCCAGGGCGGGGGCGGCCGGGAGGGGCTTGCGGACCGTTTCCACCGGCTCATGGACCGGGTACGCGCCGGGGACTACACCCCCACCGTTCTGATCAAGGACGGCAAGCCCATGGACTTCACCTTCATGCCCGTCCTGCAATACGGCCCCCAGGTGGAGCTGAAGCGTTATCCCACCTTCTCCGCTTTGCTGGACGACTTCTACGAGCAGAAGGAGGCTCAGGAGCGGGTCAAGCAGCGAGGCCAGGACTTTATCCGCTCCGTCACCCAGGCCCGGAATCGCACGGCCAAGAAGATCGCCAACCAGGAGGGCGACCTGGCCCGGTCCGCGGACCGGGAAAAGCTGCGCCGGTACGGGGACATCATCACCACCAATTTCTATCAGATGTCCAAGGGGCAGAGTGTCCTCCGGGCCCAGGACTATTACGACCCGGAATGCAAAGACGTGGACATCCCCTTGGACCCCCTGCTCACCCCCCAGCAGAACGCCGCCAAATATTACAAGGACTACAAGAAGGCCCAGAAGGCGGAGGAAATGCTGACCATCCAGTTGGAGAAGAACCGCCGGGAGCTGGATTACCTGGACAGCGTATTGCAAATGATCACCCTCTCCGAGGGGGACCGCGACCTCCAGGAGATCCGCCAGGAGCTGATAGACAATGGCTATCTCAAGCAGCACAAGTGGAAGATGACCGCCAAGGGCCGGGTCAAGCTCGTCCACGCCAAGCCCATGGAGTTCCGCTCCAGCGCGGGGCTCACCATCCTGGTGGGCAAAAACAACAGCCAGAACGACCGCCTGACCCTGAAGGACTCCGACAAGCGGGACCTGTGGCTCCACGCCCAAAAGCTCCACGGCTCCCATGTCATTTTAAAAACCGGCGGAGCCGAGCCGGACGGGCAGTCCCTCACCGAGGCGGCCATGCTGGCGGCCTGGTTCTCCCAGGGCCGGGAATCGGGACAGGTCCCGGTGGACTACACCTTGGTAAAGGTGGTCAAAAAGCCCGCCGGGGCCAAGCCCGGCTATGTGGTCTACAACACCTACCGCACCCTGTACGTCACCCCCAGCGAGGAGCTGGTACGGCGGCTGCGGGGCGGCAAAAAGAACTGAGAGGATATCTATGACGACCGAACTCATACCTTATCAAGAGCTATCCCGCAATGCGCTGGACTTTTTCCAGATGCGCACCCTGCTCCCCGTCCAAGTCTGGCCCCGCCTCGGCCGGGACCTGCACCTGATAGAGGAGGAGGACGGCCAACCCGGATCGCTGCTGTTCGTCTGCCACACAGACCGTTCCATGTCCAATCCCATGGGCATTGTCCACGGGGGAATCACCGCCTCGCTGGTGGACACCTGCATGGGCGTCACCTGCGCCGTCCAGTGCGGCAACCATGTCACCCCCACCATCACCATGACGGTGAATTACGCCCGCCCAATCCCCCTGGATGCGGACATCCACGTGCGCACCCGTATCGTGCGCTGCGGGGCCACCTCGGGCCAGATCACGTCGGAGGTCTTTCTGGCCGGCCGCCCGGAGGAGGTCCTGGTCACCGCTTCCGGCGTCTACAGCATCAAAAGGCCGCGCCCATAGGGCGCGGCCTTTCCCATGTTCACTTTTGCAGCAGCATCCCGCTCCGGGGCGGCACGGTGACCCAATTCCCCTGGGAGATCAGGGGCTTGTGCTGATCGGCGTTGACGCCGTCCGCCCGGATGGTCCACCGCCCGGAGGACATCTGGATGGCGTAATCGTGCCCGGTGGCGTTGTAGGCCACAAACAACTGCTCCCCACAGGGCCCGCCCTTCTCCACCTGAAAGGACACCACCCCGTCCCGGTGGACCTTCCGCCCGACGATCCGCTCCCCCGCCCCGGCACTCTTGTCGCATAGCCCGGGCAGGGACTTGCGCAGGCGGATCAGTTGGCGGTAGTAATCCGCCAGTCCGCCGAAGGTCCAGGCCCGGTGCCAGTCCAGCTTGTTCACATCGGGAGAGGATTTGTAGCTGTTATGGTCCCCCAGCTTGGTGCGGGCAAACTCCTCCCCCGCCTGGAAAAAGACGTTCCCCAGGCTGGTGAAGCAGATGAAAGCGGCCAGCTTGTTCTGGGCCAGCAGGTCGTCCCTGGACTCCCGGTAGGAGGCCGATCCCCCGGCGCACAGCACCAGCTTGTCCCAGAGGGTGTAATTGTCGTGGGCAGACACGTAGTTGATGATCTGGCCGCAGGACCTGGGTGTGGACTCCCCCTCGCCCCCGGTCCAGCCTGCGGCGGCGGCCAGGATGGTCTCCCCCAGCCCCATACCGCCGTTGACAAAACCGGGCTGCTCCCCGTGGAAGCAATCCCCCTTGACGGCGTCCCGGGTGGTGTCACAGAAGATGGCGATGTCCGGATCCATCCGGTCGAGGCGGCTCTTCATGGCGGGGCTGGTCCCCGCCTCCATGGGGGAGTCCGCCGCCCGCCAGGGTTCTCCGTACACCAGCTTTTCCCCCGGCCCGAACTGGGCGTCCAGCGTCCAGCGGATGCGGTTCATCAGCTCCACGGTGAGCAGGCCCATCAGGTCGAACCGGAAGCCGTCGATGTGGTACTCTCTGGCCCAGTACAGCACCGAGTTCAGGATATACTCGTCCACCATAGCCCGTCCGGCGGCGATGTCGTTTCCGCATCCCGAGCCACTGGACAACGACCCGTCCGCCCACCGGCGGTAGTAGTACCCCGGCGCAGACCGCTCCAGCCAGGAATCGGAGGCATAGGTGTGGTTGTACACCACATCCATCACCACCCGCATCCCATTGCGGTGGAGGGCCTGGATCATCTCCTTGCACTCCCGGATGCGCACGGCCCCGTGGTTGGGATCGGTGGCGTAGCTGCCCTCGGGCACATTGTAATTCATGGGGTCGTAGCCCCAGTTAAACTGCTCCACGCCGCCTCCCTCGTCCACCGAGGCGAAATCGAAGATGGGCAACAACTGGACATAGGTCACCCCCAGCTCCCGCAGGTGCTCCATGCACACGGGGAGCCGCCCCTCCTCATCCTGCCAGGAAAACGCCTTGAACTTTCCCCGGTACGCCTCCGGCACGCCGCTATCCGGATCATGGGAGAAGTCCTTCACATGCAGCTCGTAAATAATCCGCTCCGGCGGCAGGGGCGGCGGGACGTCCTCCTCAAATCCCTCCGGATCCGTCAGGGACAGGTCTACCACCATGCTCCGCGCACCATTCCGGCCACAGGCCATGGCATATGGGTCGGCGGTGCGGACCGTCCGCCCCGCCACCGTCACCTCATAATCGTAATACACCCCGTGGAGGTCTCCCTCCACCTCCTCAGACCACACGCCCCGCTCCGACCGTCTCAACTCCCGCCGGTCGTAGGCCCCTGATTCATCCCCATCCCGGTACAGGAACAGTTCCACCCGTTCCGCCTCCGGGCTCCACAGTTTGAACACCGTCTGCGCCTGAGCCCAGGCCGCGCCCAGGTCGCCGCCGTCATAGAAATACCGGCGGTCAAACTCCCGGTCAAATCGTGAATGGCTCAAATTTTCCACATAAACTCCCCATCACAGTTCATCTCGCCCCTGCGCACACTGGAGGCGGCATATCACAAATCCAAACAACTTCTTTACTATATTCGTTTTTTCCCCCGCTGTCAACCAAAAAATCCACACAATTTATGCAAGAATAAAAATCCCCGGTCTGAATCGCTCAGGCCGGGGATTTCTCATTTCCGATCCGGGTTTTACTCCGGGAGCAGGTCCCCCAGGAAGGTGGACACCGCCGTCCAATACATCTCCCAGTCAGTACCCACCGCCGCGGCGTGGCCCGCCCCGGGCATCCACAAAAAGCTCTTCCGGCACCGGGCGGTCTGGTACAGCTTGCCCATCATGGACGCGGGGACGAAATCGTCCTCCACGCCGTGAATGAACAGGGTGGGCGTCTTGGACCGGACCACCGCCTGGATGGGGGCTGCGTCCCGCAGGTCGTAACCTGTCCGGCGCAGGGTGGTCTGCCGCAGGGCAGCGAACAGCACCCCCACGGGCAGGGGGATCGACGGGCGGTCCTCCCACTGGCTGAGGAGGTAGCGCATCTCCGCCTCAATAGAGGTATAGGAGCAATCGGAAACGGCGGCCTTTACCTGGTGGGGCATTGCCCCGCCGGTGGCCATGAGCACGCTGGCCGCCCCCATGGACACGCCGTGAAGCACCAGCTCCGCCGCCGGGTCCCGGCGGATGACGTAGTTGATCCACCCCACCAGATCCAGCCGCTCGTCATAGCCCCAGCCCACGTAATCGCCCTCGCTCTTGCCGTGGCCCCGCTGGTCGGGGAGGAGCACGTTCCATCCCCGGTCATGGTACCATCGGGCGATGGCGCCCATAGACTCGAAGGTGTCGTGGTAGCCGTGGACACAGATGGCCCACCGGCGGCAGCCCGGCTGTCCGGGCACCACCGCCGCCCACAGGACCAGCCCGTCGGCGGCCTGGATGGTGGCCTCCCGGAAGCCCTCCATCCGCCGGGCCCACGCCCGGCCCTCCTCCTGGATCGGGTTGGCCTCTTGTTCCTCCGGGTCTCTGGCCTGGGGGATCATGCACTGGTTATAGAGATAATTGCCCAGGGCGTTCCAGCCTCCCGCCGCGCCGGCGCCCGCCGCAGCCAGCCCCAGCAATCCAAACGTCGTTTTCTTCTTCATAGCGGCCTCCCCGTTTTGTTTTTCCCATCATACTCCCGGAACGGGCCGTCCGTCAACGGTCAAAGTGTAAAACCTTTGTAAATCCGGGCCTCCCATTGTTGGAGATGCAACGTTCCCAGGACAAAGTGTCCTTTTTTCCGGTCTTTTTCAAAAAATTCTCGGGAAGAATCTTCTCGAGAGCGCTTGACTTCTGCGGAGAAGCGTGCTATTGTTAGGAACGAATTAGAACGGTTGTTTCATTAATTAAAAGGAGGTTCGATATGAGCGCAGCGAAATGGGTGAGCGCAGTTCGTACCGGTGATGTGGGGAGAGGCGGAGCAGAGGATAGTAAAAGTCTCCCACCCGACGGGTGGGAGACTTAAACGGAGCGGACTTGCTCCGAGATGGTGGAGGAGGATGGATTCGAACCATCGAAGGCAAAGCCAGCAGATTTACAGTCTGTCCCCTTTGGCCACTTGGGTACTCCTCCGTATTCAGTTGGCGGAAGAAGGTGGAGCTGGTGGACGGATTCGAACCCCCGACCTGCTGATTACAAATCAGCTGCTCTACCAGCTGAGCTACACCAGCACAGCAGCTTCCGCGTTCACAACGATGCTTATTATAGCAGCAGGAGGTGAGCTTGTCAACACTTTTTGAAAAAAGAAACGAAAAAAATTGAGAGGATGGAGCAAATACGTCAGGAAAAAATTTCCAATCCCCCCGGTATATGCAGTGCGCCCTGTGCCGGGGGGAGCTTTACCCCGGGGACCCCTACTTCGAGCTGGACGGCAGGGCGGTCTGTGAGGACTGCCTGGCCCGCTACGCCCGGCAGTATTTTGCCCCCCAACTGCGCCGGGTTCGGAAAACCGGCCGGTCCCGGGCTGTGATTTGAGAAAGACGCCAACACAAAAAGAGGGATATATGACACTGTACGAGTTATCTTTAGAATACGCTCAGACGGCGGCAAACCTGCGCCGCCGCATCGTAGAGCTGGAGCGCGCCGGAAAAGAGGCGGACAGCGAACAGCTCCGGCTCCAATTGGAGGGACGGGTCCGCCCGTTGCGCTCCATGTACCGGGACGTGCGGGCGGTGGCCGGCTACCTGGAGCACTACTATGACAAGCATGCCCCCAATCGCGGCCGGTGCGCCGCCCCAATTGAACGCAAAAGGAGGATCTAAGCAATGCGCACCGTCTCATACGACAACACCTTCGGCATGGCGGATCTGAGGGTCTACACTCAACTGATGGCGGAGGACAACAGAGACCAGATCAACCGCCTGAAGCGCAATCTGACCCATGCCCTGCGCCAGGACGTCACCGCCCGCCAGCGGGAGTACATGGTCCTCTATTACGGCCAAGGCATGAGCATGGAGGCCATCGCCCAGCAGTGCGGGGTGAACAAGTCCACTGTGTCCCGGACGCTGAAACGGGGCCGTCAGCGGCTGTACCGCTGTCTACGTTATGGTGCGGCCAACCTGTTGGAACAGGCCGAAAGTTAGATGTTTTTTGCATTGTAAACGGCCGCCGCCTATGATATGATAGGCTCAATTGCCCCGCCCCTTGGGGCCAGGGGCCAAATTTCATGGAGCAGAGGTCATATCATGACATATCAAGGAGTTTTTTTCGACTTCGATTACACGCTGGGGGACTCCACCCCCGCCATCGTGGAGGGCTACCGCCTGGGCTTCGCCGCCCTGGGGCTGGACCCGCCCACCGCGGACCAGGTGCGGCACACCATCGGCCTCACCCTGGCGGACGGCTATTCCCTCATCACCGGCGACCATGACCCGGAACGGCAGGAGGCGTTCCACCGCACCTTCCAGCACACCGTAGGCGTAAAGGCAGACGGGGAGAAGCGCAAGCTGATGATTGAGGGCACCACCCTTTTCCCCGGCGCGGTGGAGCTTTTGCAGGCACTGAAGGACGCGAATGTTCGCACCGCCATCGTGTCCACCAAGCCGGGGGACACCATCCGCCACATCTTTGACCACCAGGGCCGGCTGGATTTGCTGGACCTGGTCATCGGCGGGGATGAGGTCCACCACGCCAAGCCCCATCCGGAGGGGCTGGAGCTGGCCTTGGAGCGGCTGAGGCTGCGTCCGGACCGGGTGCTGTTCTGCGGCGACACGGTGATCGACGCCGCCACCGCCCAGGCGGGCGGCTGCCAGTTCTGCGCGGTGCTCAACGGCACCACCAAGGCCCAGGCCTTTGAGCGCTTCCCGTCCGTACATATCGCCCGGGACCTGGCGGACCTGAAAAACTGGCTTGCGGTGTAAGAACCGCCCCCCGGCATGGCCGGGGGGCGGTTCTTTTTACTCCGCGGGAGACGGTTCCGCCGACGGCTCGGCGGAGGGAGCGCCCCCAACGTCTTGGGCGCTGAAGATTACGGTGACGGCGTAGATATGCTCATAGCCGGTCTTGGCCAGCTCCCGGGGCATCCCGAAATAGTCTACCGAGTACATGCGAAGCTCGTTTTTGGAGTTGGCCATCTGAAGCACCAGCGGAATCTCCTGCTCCAGCTCCATCTCTGCGGGGGAGGCGTCCAGCGTGGCGGTGCCGAAGGCCATGCCGGACACGTCGTCCTCCGGGGTGACCTGGAAGGAGGTGGAGAATATCCCGTCCGCCTGGACCACCAGCCGGACCCCCTCCGTCATCTTGCCGAAGGTCAGGACCATGCGGCCGCTTCCCGCCCACAATCCGACCTCTGCGTCGCCGGGAACGCGGCTCCACTCCCCGTCGATCAGCTCGTAGACGTTGACCTGGAGGGACTTGGCGCCCTTGGCCTGGAAGTCAAATATGTGGTGGGAACCCATGCCCACACCCAGCAGCTCGACGAGGGCGGTCTCTTCCTCGCTGAGCTGGGCGGGCTGGATATACATGTCTCCGCCTTTATTCTCTTCTTTGTCCTTGTCCGCGCCGCAGCCGGCCAGACCCAACGCCAACAGCGCCGCCAGCGCCAGGGCGGCAATTTGTCTCTTCCGCATCAGGATACCTCCGTAAAAGCGCCCCTGTCGCATTCAGGGGAAATTTGCCGATCCGATATCCCTATTATATCACAGCTTCCGCGCCCTGCCAATGGGGCGGGGCAGTTTTTTTGCCGGCGCGCAGACAGAGGAAGCCCCCTCCTCTGCGGGGACAGCCGAAGCCGGGAGCAAAGGTGCGGAGTACCCTTCCCCTGTGGGGACAGTTCAGACCAGGTCGGGCAGAAACTTTATTCTTTTTGCATGTCCTGTTCGAGTCGTCCCCACAGGGGAAGGGTACTCCGCACCTGCCAAACGTGGCAGCATAGGCCGTCCCGATCAAACACTGCGGCGCCCTGTTATGAACCCACTTCCCGCGGGCAGGGCGCGCGCTCCTGCTTGCACGCAGACCTCTCAAGGGACGGCGCCCGCCCGAGGGCCGCGCGGCGCAGGGTCCTCCCCGCCGCCAGCACAACCCCGGTAACGATGAGCACCAGATAGCAGCTCATGGTGCGGGTGAGGATCATGGCCGGGGCCACCAAGGACTCCCCGTAGACGAGCAGGAAGCCCCGCAGGAACACGTTCTCCGCCGCCCCGGCGGAGCCGGGCAGGGGCAGATAACCCACGGCGATAGAGCACAGGGCTTGGAGGGCCATCATCTCCCCCAGCCCGAACCCGGACAGGCCGAAGGCCCGGTACACCACATAGGGCATGGCGTAGGAGCAGGCCAGTTGGATCATGCTCAACCCCACCACCTGGATCAGCAGGGCGGGCGCCCGGCGGATCAGTTGGGCGCCCCGCCGGTACTCGGTCAGATGCTCGTCGGCCTTAGCCTCCAAGCCGGCTTTATCCAACCTGGGGAATATCCGGGCGCCCAAACCAATGCAGCCGCAGAGCAGCTTCCTGGCCGGACCGGGCAGAAACAAGAACAGGAACATAGCCACATCCAACAGCGCAAAGACTGCCAGACCTAACCCCAGCAGCAGCCCCACCTGGCCCCCGAGCCGCTCTGTAAGGCCTCCGGCGGCAAACAGGGCGAACACACCCCAGATCATGGCGGCGGTGTTGTAGCCGATGGTAACCAACAGCATATCAAGCGCGCCGGAGGCGGCCGGGGTTCCATCCCTTTTCATCGCCACCACCTGGGCGGGCTGCCCGCCGGTGGCGGAGGGGGTAATGGTACTGAAAAAGAAGCCGACGCTGGAGTAGTACGCGCACCTCCGGAAGGGCTGGGGGCACCCCAGCGCCCGCAGAATGAAATGGGTCGCCTTGGCCTCGCAGCAGACGAAGAGGGCCATCAGCGGCGCGCCCATCAACAGCAAACGCCAATCCGCACTCAACAGGGCCGCGCCAAGCTGGCCGGGGGTCTGCCCCTGGAGGATGGTGTATACCGTCCATCCCAGCAGGGCCGGCACTGCCGCCACACACAAAATATTTTTGATTTTACCCTTCATAATTTCCCTCACTCCCAGCGGTTTCGCTACGCGCGTACCTGCGCCAGCTCACGCACCACGGCGCAGACTGCGGTGCGCTCCATGGTGGCGGCAATCTCGTCCATGGCCCGCCCCATATCGGCCAGCGCCTGGTCGTCATAGATGGTCTTCCGGATGGCGGCAAGGCACTCACTTTCATCCTTGGCGGCGATACGGGCCATACCCCGGCGCACCAAAAAGTCGGCGTTCTCCTGCTCCTGCTTCAGGAAGGGCTGCCAGGCCAGGATGGGCAACCGGGCGGCAATGGCCTCAAAGCAGGTAATCCCACCGGGCTTGGACAACATCAGGTGGGAACGGGCCATGTACTTCTCTACCTGCGTGGTGAAAGGCACCGCCTCAATGTTCTTGTACTTCCCCTCCAGCCGCTGGAACAGCTTTTGATTCCGTCCGGTGAGAATAGTGGTATGCACCCCGGGTAGCGCGTCCAGCGCCTGATAGAAGGAGTCCCTGCGCGGCATGAGCCCCAACCCGCCGCCCATGATGAGCAGCTCCCGTTTCTGGGAGCGGTTCCGTTCGCGGGACCGCTCCCAGCGGGCGGGGCGGAACCGCCCGCTGACCGGGATGCCGGATACCACGATGGCGTTCGGGTCCACCCCTTTGGCGATGAAGCCTTCCCGGACGGATTCCTCCGCCACCAGATAGCAGTCGGTGCCTGGGTGGAGCCACTCGCTGTGGCACGTCACGTCGGTGACGCAGGTAACCAACGGAATATCCGACGGCCCCTCCTCCTTGTACCGCGCCATGGCGGCAGAGCAGATGGGATGGGTGGACACCACCACGTCGGGCCGGTAATCGTCCAGCAGCCGGTCCAGTCCGTCCAGCAGATCGTCGCCCCGGCCATCGCCGGAGTCGTTGGCGGTCAGGTCGTGGTAAATGTTATAAAACACGCCGCCGTAGGTCACCAGCACGTTGAACCACCAATACATGGCGGAGGCCCGCTCGGGCAGCGCGTATTCAAACAGGTCGATGACGTCGGCCCGGTGGCCGTCCTGGCCCAACTGCTCCCGCAGCGCGTTGGCGGCGGACAGATGGCCCATGCCGAACTTCCCTGTCAAAATCAAGATGTTCATTGAAGTACCTCCTCACGCCGGCGCAAGCTGCACTCGCCCGCTCCGCCGGGTCTCCTCTCCCCTGGAAAGCCGAACAGCGCTTTCACGGGACCCCGGCGAACCATTACGGCCCGCCTTTTGATGGTCTTGATTATAGAGGACAAATCTTCAATTTCAATGCCGAACCTTCTTAGATTTTGGTGGGAATTTTCTTAAAGAATTATTAAGGCGCGCCGCACGAAGGCGTCCGAACAAAAAAGGTGAGCCGAGGCTTGCGCCCCGGCTCGAAAGGATGGAGGATAGAATGAAAAAGAAAAGCATCTCTTGCAAGTATTAGGATAAAGGCCAGTCATTACAAAAGTTCGAGAAGATTTGTTACAAAAGGATTAAATCTCAAACCTCGGCCTATTCATTCTTTAAATCCTCCAGCCTCAGCGTGAAATCAAACCGCTCGCCCCCGTTCTCCCCCTCGCCCCGGGCAAACAGCTCGTCCCCCCGGACAGCGGTGTCCACCCAGACGGCCTCCCCCGCCCGGCATTCGCTGACGTAGCCGATCTGGAAGGAGCGCACAAACTTTCCCCGGCCCAGCCGCTCCAGGTGAAGGCTATCGCAGGCGAAATCGGCGTAGCGGGCGTTATTCACGTGGCCGTTGATGTCGGTGTCGGAGTAGCACAGGTCCCGGCGCACCCGGCCGTCGAAGGCCTCCGGCATGGCCGGGCGGCGGAGTTTGACGGATTTGTTGCGCTCACCCCCGTCGGTTCCCTGAAACTCGGCCAGGTTTTTCATGCGGAACAGCTTGCGTTCGTCCATGTCCACCATTACCCATATGGAAGCGCCCTGTCCGATGAGCTTGCCGTCCCGGTACAGATCAAAATCCCGGTAGGAGGACGCCCCCGACGCCCCCCGGTGCCACGTTTTGATGTGGACCGGATCGTTCCACCGCAGGGGGGCGTCCAGCTCCACCCAATTCCGGGTCACCATCCACAGGCAGTTGTACTTCTCCTTGATCTGCGGCCCCGAAACCCCCAGGGCCAGCGCCGCCCGGGTGGCGGCCTCCTGCAAAAAACCCAGCACCGCCGATGGGCGGCACTGGTTGAACAGGTCCACGTCCCGGGAATCCACCCGCAAATCCATCTCATAAACCGTGCTCATAAAGCGTCAATCCTTCCTTCCGGGGATGGTCAGCGTGTCCCGGGCGCACAGGGCGGCCAGGTCGTCCTGTGTGGCGGCGCTCAGCCGCAGGACCGCGCCGCAGGACGCGCACACTAGGTCTACGGCGGAGTAACCCACCTTCACGCCGTAGTCCGCGCAGCCGCAGGCGCACCTCACCCCGCCCCGGGCGGCGATGTCCCGCAGCTCGGCCAAGGACTCTTCCATGACCACCTCGTCCAAAAACACCCCGCGCTGGTCCATCTGGTCGTCCATGCGCAGCTTATCCACCGCCGCCTCCAGCTTTTCCATGGCCCGGAACACCTGCTCCTCCTCGCCCACATAGCAGCACCCCAGCCCGGACGCGGGGCAGCTCAAGGCCAGCAGTTTCTGGTGCAGCAGCGCCTCGTTGGAGCACACCGCCGTGTGGTCCTTGGCGCAGAACAGGCAGGGCACCGTGACCTCACAGCGGTCCCCCATCTGGGCAAAACTCAGCTCCGACCTGCCGCAAGGGCAGGGCAGCACGCTGTTCCCCGCCGCGAGCTGAAAGGCCGTGCGCCGGACGATCACCGCCTGGCCGCAGACGGGGCAAATATATCCAATGGTACGCGTTTCCTCCGGCATGGGTCTCCCTCCCAAAAATTTTCCGGGAAATATTATAACACCATTGTCCCCTTTTTTTCCAGTGACAAAGCTGTTTTTCTGTTAAATCTTTCCTCAGCGTATGAATTGACCCCCTTTGCGCACACTAGATACAAATCACGCCAAAGGAGTCAGTTCCATGGAAAATCAAAAGCTGGGGCGGCAAACCTTCCAGCCGGGGTCCTCCCCCGTGATCATCGGCCACGGCTCCTCCGCCGGGCATAAGGAGTGTCAGGGCCCGCTCCGCCGCCACTTTGACCACACCTGTGAGGACGACCTGTTCGGGGCCAAGACTTGGGAGCAGGCGGAGTCCTCCATGCAGCAATTAGCCTTGGACGCGGCGCTGAAGCGGGCTGGCCTGCACACCCAAGATCTGGACCTGCTGTTGGCGGGGGATCTGCTGAACCAGTGCATTGGCTCGGGTTACTCCGCCCGGCAGGCGGCGGTGCCCTTCTTCGGGCTGTACGGGGCCTGCTCCACCATGGGGGAGAGCCTGGCGCTGGCCACCCTTCTGCTCAGCGGCGGGTATGGCAAATACGCCGCCGCGGTCACCTCCTCCCACTTCTGCTCGGCGGAGCGGCAGTACCGCACCCCGCTGGAGTACGGCTGCCAGCGCACCCCCACCGCCCAGTGGACGGCCACCGCCTCCGGCGCGGTGATCATCACCAGCGACGTGCGCCCCGGCCCCCGTGTGGTCCGGGTGACGGTGGGCAAAGTGGTGGACAAGGGCATCAAGGACGCCAACAACATGGGCGCGGCCATGGCCCCCTCCGCCTACGAGACCCTGAAGGCCCACTTTGAGGACACCGGCCTGACACCGGACTATTACGATCTCATCGTCACCGGCGACCTGGGCCAGTTGGGCCATGAGATCGTCACCGAATTTTTTGCCCACGACGGGGTCAAGCTGGCCAACTACAACGACTGCGGCTTGCTCCTCTTTGACCGGGAGGCACAGGACGTCCACGCCGGGGCGTCGGGCTGCGGCTGCTCGGCGTCGGTGCTGTGCGGCTACCTGCTGCCCGGGCTGCTGGCCGGGCGGTGGAAGCGGATCTTGTTCTGCCCCACCGGAGCGCTCCACTCTCCCACCGCCACCATGCAGGGGGAGTCCATCCCCGGTATCTGCCATGCCATCGCGCTGGAAGGAGGAAAATGATGGACTATCTGAAAGCATTTGTGGTGGGCGGCCTGTTCTGTATCGTGGGACAGGTGCTCATCGACAAGACCAAGCTCACCCCTGCCCGCATCCTGGTGGCCTATGTGGTGGCCGGCGTAGTGCTGGGGGCGGTGGGCGTATACAAGCCCCTGGCGGAGTGGGCCGGGGCGGGGGCCACGGTGCCCCTCACCGGCTTCGGCTACAGTCTGGCCAAGGGCGTCAAGGAGGCAGTGGCGGAAAAGGGTCTGTTGGGGGCGGTCACCGGCGGTGTCACCAGCACCGCAGGCGGCATCGCCGCCGCCATCTTCCTGGGGGTCCTGGTGGCTCTCCTCTTCAAGCCGAAACCGAAAAGCTGAGCGCAACGCCTCCGGCCAAAATCCGGGGGCGTTTTCTTTCCCGGCACCGGGCAAAAGAGGAACAGGATCGGAGACAGGCCCATACCGAATCGAAACGATTGCTCAGATGGAAGCGTTCCGGGACAGTGTAAATGACGGCGGTCAGAGCGGCTACGCGGGGGCGTGCATTCAGCTCGGCGCAGATCTGGACCTGGAAGGTAAAAGGGATCAAATTTCAATATCAGGTAGACAAACAGTTCTTTGGTCATTCCTTCTCCGCCTCCAGGTGGTAGCCCAGCCGCCGCGCCGCCTCGATGCGGATATTGGAGCCGATGCTGACCAGCTTCTTGCGCAGGAAGCCCACGTAAACCTCCACGTGGTTCTCCACCGCGTTGGAGTCGTACCCCCACACTCGGGCCAGAATGGCCTCCTTGGACAGGTTGCGGCCCTTGGCCTGGAGCAACAGGCGCATCACGTCAAATTCCCGGGCGGACAGGCGCACCCACTTCTCCCCGCACATCAGAGTAGAGGAGGCCAGGTCCAGCGCCGTGTTGCCGAAGGCCAGCTCGTCCACCTGCCCGCCCTGGCGGCGGAGCAGGGCGTTGACACAGGCCAGCAGCTCCCGGGTGTCGAAGGGCTTGGTCAGGTAGTAATCCGCCCCGGCGTTCAACCCCTCCACCCGGTCCTCCAGCTCGGCCCTGGCGGTGAGCATGAGGATGGGCGTGGCGCAGTGTTCCGCCCGCAGCCGCCGGGCTGCCTGCCAGCCATCCAGTACCGGAAGCATCACGTCCAGGATCACCAGGTCGTACACGCCCAGCAGGGCGTACTGCACCCCGGCCTCCCCGTCGTAAACGACCTCCGTCTCATAACCCCGGTCCTCCAGCAAAGCCCGGAGGGAGACGGACAAGGGCTTGTCGTCCTCAACAATGAGAATTTTCACGCGGCAGCTCCTCCTTGGAAGCGGCGTTCCTCAGTTTTTGCCCGCCAGCCCTACGCACAGTTGATACAGGGTGGCCACTCCCGCACCGGTGGCGCCGGCGGTCTGGTACTCCCGGTAGGGGCGGTCCACCCGGGCGGTGCCCGCGATGTCCATATGTACCCAGGGCACGTCTCCGGCAAAGGCTCCGATAAACAGTCCGCCGGTGATGGCGCCGCATCCGTCGCTGGACACGTTGGACAGGTCGGCCACGGGGCATTCAATCATCTTCTTGTACTCCGGGAAAGCGGGGAAGCGCCAATACTGCTCACCCCAGCGGGCGGCGGCCGTCAGCACAGCGCCGCACAACTCGTCGCTGTTGCTCACCAGGCCCGCCGTGGTGTGGCCCAGGGCGGCGACGCACACCCCGGTGAGGGTGGCGATGTCCACCACCCGGGAAGCGCCCTCCTTCCGGATGGCGTAGGTCACCGCGTCGGCCAGGACCAGGCGGCCCTCGGCGTCTGTGTTGTTGATCTGGATGGTCTTGCCGGACATGGAGGTAACCACGTCGCCGGGGACCATGCTGTCCGGGGAGATGCGGTTCTCCACCGCCGGGATCACCGCCGTCACGTTCACCGGCACCCGGTTTTCCGCCAGGGCCAGCATCGCCCCGCACACCGCCGCGGCCCCCGCCATGTCGGTGCACATGTTTTTCAGCCCCGGACCGGACTTCAAGTTATACCCGCCGCTGTCGTAGCAAACGCCCTTGCCCACCAGGGCAATGGGCGCCGCGCCGGGCTCCCCGCCCTTCCAGCGCAGGACGATGAGCCGGGGCGGATGGGCGGCGCTGTCCCCCACGGCGTGGTAGGCCCCCATACCCAGAGCCCGGGTCTCCCGCTCGTCCAGCACCTGGGCCTCCACGCCCGCCTTTTCCGCCGCCCCGGTCACCGCCTTGGCCAGCAGCTCCGGGGTGAGCATATTGCCCGGACGGTTGGTCAGATCCCGTGCAAGGCACACTGCCCGCGTCACCCGCTCCGTCTCCGCCAGAACGGCCGCGCCGTCCAGCCCCTCCGTGCCGGTGAGATAAAGGGTAAAGGGCTTATCCTCCGTCTCCTTCCAGCTCTCCCGGCGGTAGCACACCAGCTCCGCGCCCTGGGCAAGGGCGGACAGGCCGTCCGCACCCAACGCCTTCACCGCCGGAGCGGCGTCCAGCACAGCGGAACTCACTCCCAGGTCCCGCAAAGCCTTTACCGCCTTGGCGGCCACCCGGCGGGCAGTCTCTGCGGTGGGCTGATCGCCCAGGCACGCCGTCAGCACGCGGCCCTCCTCCCCCATGCGCAGGGACAGGGCGGAACCCTCTCCGCCCGCCTCCAGTTCCAACCGCCACTGGGCTTTTTCCTGATTCCAAATTCCGACCATCGGCTCCATCTCCTTATCTGTCAACTAAAACCGGCTTCTCCGCACTAGAGTTTGCCATTTTGTGGCGTAATTCACAGGTTAGTGCAAAAAATCCTCCAATAAACAAATTTTTCATTCCATAAAATGATTATATCCATTCCCGTCTTTCCTGTCAAGGCGGTATGTGTTAAAATACGTCCAGGCCGAATTCATAAAAGGAAGTGGACGACAACATGATCTCATTTGCCAACGACTACACCGCTGGGGCCCATCCCCAGGTGCTGAAACGCCTGGTGGAAACCAACCTGGAACCCCTGTCCGGCTATGGGGAGGACCCCTATTGCGCCGGCGCCAGGGAGAAAATCCGCGCGGCCTGCGGTTGTCCCCAGGCCCAGGTGGAATTCCTCACCGGCGGCACCCAGACCAACCAGACCGTCATCTCCACCCTGCTGCGGGAGCACCAGGGCGTGGTGGCGGCGGAGACGGGCCACGTCAGCACCCACGAGGCCGGGGCCATTGAGTACACCGGCCACAAGGTGATGGCGCTGTCCAGCCAGGACGGCAAGCTGACGGCGGACGCGCTAAAGGGCTTCCTCAGCACCTTTTACGGCGACGAAAACCGGGAGCACATGGTGTTCCCCGGCATGGCCTACATCTCCCACCCCACCGAGTTCGGCTCCCTCTACACCAGGGCGGAGCTGGAGGGACTGGCCCAGGTATGCCGGGCGTATGAAATACCCCTGTACCTGGACGGCGCCCGGCTGGGCTACGGCCTGATGAGCCGAAACACCGACGTGACGCTGGAGGATATCGCCCGGCTGTGCGATGTGTTCTACATCGGCGGCACCAAGGTGGGTGCGCTGTGCGGGGAGGCGGTGGTGTTCACCAAAAACAACCGGCCCGCCCACTTTGTCAACGCCGTGAAAAAGCGGGGGGCGCTTCTGGCAAAGGGCCGTCTGCTGGGGGTGCAGTTCGACGCGCTGTTCACCGGCGGCCTGTACTTCGAGCTGAGCCGCCACGCCATCAAGATGGCCGAGGAGCTGAAGGCCATCCTCCACGAAAAGGGGGTGGAGTTCTACCTGGAGTCCCCTACCAACCAACAGTTTGTCATCTTGGACGACGCCAAGCTGGAGGAGTTGAAACAACAGGTGTCCTACAGCTTCTGGGAAAAGTGGGGCTTGGACAAAACCGTGGTCCGTTTCTGCACCAGTTGGTCCACCACCCGGGAGGACCTGGACTTCCTGCGGGCGGTCCTGTAGGAAAAACCGGTTGCCATCTCCGGGAATTTGTGGTATATTGGTCTTAAGTAAGCATAGGCAAACGGCAGATCAGGAGTGAACGCATGAATATCCATGAATCCGCAGAAAATTATCTGGAGGCCATCCTGGCCCTGGGAGAAAAGGGCCCTGTGCGGTCCATCGACGTGGCCCAGCATTTGAACTTCTCCAAGCCCAGCGTCAGCCGTGCCATGAGCCTGCTCCGGGAGGGAGGCTTTGTGGTCATGGACCAGGGGGGCTTCCTCACCCTCACCGACGAGGGGCTGGAGATTGCCCGGCGCATCTATGAGCGGCACCTGCTGCTCACCAAATGGCTGATTCACCTGGGGGTGAACGAAAAGGTGGCCGCCGAGGACGCCTGCCGCATCGAGCACGATTTGAGCGTGGAATCCTTCGACGCGCTGCGCGCCCACATCAACAAGGATCTGGGAAGCGAATGAACAAAACCGCCGCTTTTCAGCGGCGGTTTCTGCGTTCAGGCCCCCCGTTCCCCGGCCAAACTCCGGGCAAACAGGGCGCGGACCGCCTCCAGGCTATCCGTCTGCCCCAGCGCCCACATCAGCTTGGTGACGGCGGCCTCGGTGGTCATGTCGTAGCCCTGGATGACGCCCTCCGCCAGGGCCTTCTGCCCCGCCTGGTAGAGGGAAAAGTTGCTGCTCTCGTACAGGCACTGGCTGCACACCACCACCGCCATCCCCGCCTGGGCGGCGGCGTGGAGCTTTTCAATGAGGTTGCGGCGGATGAAGTGGAGTCCGCCCGCGCCAAAGGCCTCGATGACCACGCCCCGGTAGTGCATAGACAGCAGCATGTCGAAAATCTCCGGATCCAGCCCAGGGGTGAGCTTGATGAGGAACACCGCCTCGCACAGCTTGCTGCGCAGCACACACGGGCCGTCCACAGGGGGGATGGCCTCCTCCCGAATGGTGAGCCCCGCGCCGTTCACTTCGGCCACCATGGGCCAGTTTACACTGTCAAAGGCCCCGAAGGCGGTGGTGTGGGTCTTGACCGCCCGGCAGCCCAGCATCACCCGGCGGTCAAAGGCCAGAAACACCCCCGGATGACCGGAGGCTGCCATGGCGAAGGCGGTGCGCAGGTTGTCCAGCCCGTCGGTAAGGGGGTGCTCGATGGGGAGCTGGGCCCCGGTCAGCACCACCGGAACGGGGATATTTTGCACCATGTAGCTGAGCACGGAGGCGGTGTAAGCCATGGTGTCGGTGCCATGGGATACCACAATGCCGTCGAAGCCGTTCCGGGCGTCATAGACGTTTTGGGCAATGAGCCGCCATTCCTCCGGCTGGATGTTGGACGAGTCCAGGTGGAGGATATCCCGGACGGTCAGGTCATAGCTGTCGGGCAGGCCGCCCAGATAGTGGGACAGGGCCTCGCCGTCCAGGCCGGGGGCCAACCCCTCCCTGGTGAGCCGGGAGGCGATCGTACCCCCGGTGGTAAGCAGTAAAATGCGTTTCATAGGGCGCCTCCTTGGTAATTTGGTTAAATTTAGTATACTTTATGGCCGATTGCTTTGCAAGCATATTGTTTTCCGGGGGGAATACTGCTATACTGAATCAAGACAGCTTTCATGGAGGAACCTTTTTATGAAATACGATCTGCTTGTCATCGGCGGAGGCCCCGCCGGCCTCACCGCCGCCATCCACGCCCGGGCCCGGGATAAGTCCGTACTGGTCGTTTCCAACGACCCCTTGGCTTCCCCCCTTTGCAAAGCCCCGGCTATGGCCAACTACCCCGGCCTGCCGGATGTGTCCGGCAAAGAGCTGGTGGAGCGACTGCTGGCCCAGGCCAGGGACCTGGGCGCCCAGTTTAAACAGGGCCGGGTCCTGTCCGTCATGCCCATGGGCAAGTCGGTGATGGTATCGGTGGAAAACGACGCGGTGGAGGGCTCCGCCGTCATCCTGGCGTTGGGCGTCTCCCGTGCCGCGCCGCTGAAGGGCGAGACCGAGTTGCTGGGCCGGGGAGTGAGCTACTGCGCCACCTGCGACGGGATGTTTTACCGCAACAAGTCCGTGGTCTGTGCCGGGGACGCCCCCAACTTCGGGGAAGAAGTGGAGTTTCTGCGCTCCATCGGCTGCCGGGTGACGGTGAAGCGCCTGCCGGGCCTGTCCATTCTGGGGGAGGACAAGGTTGCCGCCGTGCGGGATGCCCAGGGGGAGGAGACCCCCTGCGACGGCGTGTTCCTGCTGCGCGCCTCCATCGCCCCCGCCCAATTGGCCCCCGGGCTGGAGCTGTACGGCGGCTATATCAAGGTGGACTGCCGCATGGCCACCAGCCTGGAGGGCGTATACGCCGCCGGGGACTGCACCGGGCAGCCCCTTCAACTGGCCAAGGCGGTGGGCCAGGGGCAGACCGCCGCCCATTTTGCCCTGGGGCTGGGGTGAGACGGGGCAACTTTCCTAATTTTTCATGAACTTTATTTTCCTGTATTGAAATTTTCGTGGAAAGATGGTAACATAGGAATATCACAGGGGGACTCCCCCCAATACCAAGTAAGGAGTGGTCAAAAATGGTCAAGGTTATTATGGGCCTGAAGGGCACCGGCAAGACCAAGCAGATGATCGACCTCATCAACACAGCGGTGGATACGGAGCATGGCAACGTGGTGGCCATCGCCCACAATTCCAAGCTGAACTATAAAATCAACTACAAGATCCGCCTGGTGGACACCTCTGAGTACAACATCTCCAATTACGATACCCTCCGGGGTTTCCTGTACGGCCTGTACGCCAGCAACTACGATATCACCCACGTATTCATCGAGAGCCTGAACAAGCTGGTCCCCACCGTGGGCAACGAGGATGTGGAGCCCTTCCTGGCCTTCCTGGACGACTTCTCCCAGAAGACCGGCATCAAGTACACCATCTCCATCAGTGAGGACGCTTCCAAGGCCAGCGACGGCGTGAAGAAGTTCTTCTAAGCCGATGTTTTACCACACCGGGCGGGCCTGGGTCCGTCCGGTTTTTCTTTGGAAAAACTATACCATAACAGGAGGGTTTCCTATGGATTGTACGCAGGCCATCCGCGCCCGGCGGAGCATCCGCAAATTCAAGCCCGGTGTCTCCGTCCCCAAGGCGGACATTCAGGCCATGCTGGAGGCGGCCATGATGGCCCCCAGCGCCCGCAACATCCGCCCATGGGAGTTCTTTGTGGTGGAAAACCCGGAGCTCAAGGCAAAGCTGAGGGCCGCCCACCCGTTCTCCTCCATGTTGGAGACCGCCTCCCTGGCCGTCGTGGTGTGCGGCCGGCCGGAGGACCAGGCGGGCAAGTGCCGGGAATATTGGCCGCTGGACTGCGGCGCGGCCATCGAAAACCTGCTGCTCCAGGCTGCGGCGCTGGGCTACGGCGCCTGCTGGTGCGGCTGTTACCCCGCCATGGACCGGGTGGAGGCGATCCGGAAGGTGCTGGGCACCCAATCCATTCCCGCCGCCCTCATCGCCGTGGGCGTGCCCGACGAGTCCCCTGCAGCCAAGGGCTTTTACCAGGCCGACAAGGTCACCTGGCTCTAAGCCAAACTCTCTACCCGCGCCCAGATGTGCGGCAAGGAAGGAACGATCGCCATGAACGGAAAACGTACTCCCGAGCCCAAACCGGAACCCGGCGTGGTCCTGCCCCGGTCCATCCACCTGGTGCCCCTGGACAACATCGCCGGGTTCGACGTGCGCCCCGGGTTCTACGACACCAACGGCGCCACCGCCATCCCCGGCGGCGTCAACTTCACCGTCCACTCCCACGGG
>CAJTTS010000011.1:0-64342 GCA_910579155.1 uncultured Oscillospiraceae bacterium
CTGAGCGCCGTCCACCTGTGCATGAAGGACCTGCCCTACGACGGTACCAACGGCCTTTACGGTTGCGGCTGCTGAGCGTCCACAGCCGGGAGGGACTTCCATGAGAGCGGTAACCATCATGTACGACAGCCTGAACCGGAGGTTCCTGCCTCCCTACGGGGCGCAGGGCGTCATCGCGCCGAACTTCCAACGGCTGGCGGAACACTGCGTCACCTTCGACAACTTCTATTGCGGCAGTATGCCCTGTATGCCCGCCAGGCGGGAGCTGCACACGGGGCGGTACAATTTCCTGATGCGCTCCTGGAGCCCCCTGGAGCCCTTTGACGACTCCATGCCCGAGCTGCTGTCGCGGCACAAAATCTGCACCCAGTTCGTCTCCGACCACTGCCACTACTGGCAGGACGGCGGCTTGACCTACCACGAGCGCTACTCCTGCTTCGACTTCATCCGCGGCCAGGAGGGCGACGAATGGCACGCCCGCTCGGCGGGCTATGCCGATATGGGCGGCAAGCGGCTGACCCGGCGGCAGGACCCCATCAACCGCGGGTACACCAGGGAGGGAAATTGCTGCCACGCGCGGTGCTTCGCCGCGGCGATGGACTTCCTGGAGCACAATGTGCAAGAGGACAACTGGTACTTGCACCTGGAGTATTTCGATCCCCACGAGCCCTTCGACTGCCCGGACGAGTACAAGCGGCCGTATGCGGACGAACCGCTGCCCGCCTTCGACTGGCCGCAGTACGCCCCGTCGGAGGAGCAGGACCCCGAGAAGCTGCGGCAGGCGGTCGTCAACTATAAGGCGTGCATCTCCATGTGCGACGACTATCTGGGCCGGGTCCTGGATTTCTTCGACGCCCACGACATGTGGAAGGACACCATGCTCATCGTCAACACCGACCACGGCTACCTGTTGGGCGAGCACGGCTATTTCGCGAAGAATTACATGCCGTGTTATGAAGAGCTGGTCAACCTGCCCTTCTTCCTCTACGATCCCAGGCAACCGGAGGCGGCGGGAACGAGAAGGAGGGCGCTGGCCCAGACCATCGACATCCCCCCCACCCTGCTGGACTTTTTCCATGTGGACATCCCCGGCTCCATGCAGGGCAGGTCGCTGCTCCCCGTCGTCGCCGATGACCGGACCGTTCACGACGCCATCCTGTTCGGGTACTTCGGCAAACACATCAACGTCCGGGACGGCCGGTACGTCTACATGCGCGCGGCGCGGGACAACAGCCTGCTCTATGAGTACACCCTGATGCCCACGCGGCTGGCGGCCTTTTTCACCCGGGAGGAACTGAAATCCGCCGGGGACCGGCTGTACACCGGCTTTGACTACTGCGGCAACATCCCCATGCTGAAAATCCCCGGCAATACGGGGAACGTCCCCAACGCGTCCCACCACCAATACGACGTCCATCTCCAGTACGGCGACCTCCTCTTCGACCTGGAGGCCGACCGGGCCCAGGAGCACAATCTCAGGGACGACGGCGAACTCACCCGGAGAATGGTCCAAACCATGATCGCTCTCATGAAAGAGTCCGACGCGCCCCAGGAACAATATCAACGGATGGGCTTCGCCCCGGAGCAATACGCATGAACAGACAGATTTATAAAAACGGAACGCTGGCCATACACGGCCGCCTTGTCCGGCGCGACCTGTGCGTGGAGGACGGGGTCATCTCCCTCATCGCGCCGGTAATCGAGGCCGGGGACGCCCAGGTCATTGACCTGACCGGGAAGCGGGTCTATCCCAAGCTCATTGAGGAGCACTCCCACGGCGCCCGGGGCATGGACTTCTCCATCGACGGCGCGGACCGGTTTGACCAGCTCATCGCCTTTTACCGGCAGCAGCATGTGGGCACCATCTTCCCCACCCTGATGACGGATTCCACACAGAAGATGTGCGCCCAACTGGACGAGGTGGTCAAAAGCGCCAAGTCCAACCCGGAGATCAAGGGCATCCACGTGGAGGGCCCCTTCCTCTCCCGCGAGTACAAGGGCGCCACGCCCCGGCAGTTCATCCAGCGGCCCAGCCTGGACACGGCGGAGCAGCTCCTGGAGCACGGCGGCGGGCTGCTGAAGCTGGTCACGGTGGCGCCGGAACTGCCCGGAGCCCTTGAGGTGGTCCGGTTCTTCGTAAACCATGGGGTTAAGGTAAACCTGGGCCACACCGGAGCCACCTATGAGCAGACCACGGCCTGCCTGGACGCGGGCGCGGACGGGTTCACCCACACCTTCAACGGCATGCGCCTGATGCACCAGCACGAGCTGGGGGCCGGGGGCTGCGCCATGCTGTCCGACGCCTATTGTGAGGCCATCTGCGACGGGCGGCACCTAAACGAACACACCGTGGCCCTTTTATTAAAGGTAAAGGGCCCGGACAAGGTGATTCTGATTACCGACAGCATGATGGCCGCAGGAATGCCCGACGGCGAATACCGGCTTGGCTCCCTGGACATCGTGGTCACGGACGGCGATGCCCGAACCAAGGGGGAGGACTCCAGGGCCGGCAGCACCCTGCCGGCCTATGACGGGGTGAAGAATTTCGCCGCCTTCACCGGCCTGCCCCTGGAGCAGGCGATCATAGCCATGTCGGAAAACCCGGCCCGGCGGTTCGGGCTGAACACCGGCAGCCTCGAGCCCGGCAAGCTGGCGGAATTCTTTTGGGAATGATTGTTCTGCCAGCCGGAGACGGGCAGCGATAAAAATCAAACAGGAGTTGAGTTCATATGGGAAAGGGTCAGTACACGCTGGCTGAAATCGGAAACCAGCACAAGGCGTTTGAAACCGTGCGGGCGCAGTTCCCCGCCTTCGCCGAGACGGTGGCGGCAGTCAAAAAGGAGGGCTTTACCAAAATCCTCTTCCTGGGCTGCGGCACCTCCTACTACCTGGCCGCGGCGGCCAGCGCCTACTTTGCCCGGTACAACCAAATCACCTGCGACCATCTGGCGTCCTTCGAGTTTTACAAAAATACGGAGTATTACGTCAAGCCCTCCGACAAGGTCCTGCTGGTCCCCTTCACTCGGGTGGCCTCCACCACGGAGACCATGGCGGCCGTCAAAAAGGGCGTGGCCCTGCCCAACGTGAAATCCCTGCAAATCACCTGCGACGACTACTCCTACCAGTATTCCACCTGGTCGCTGTACATCCCAGACCTCCAGGAGAACAGCATCGTCATGACGTCGTCCTTCTCCTCCATGCTCTATACGGCCATGTTCTTCGCCGCAGCCATGGCGGGCAACGCCCAGGCGCTGGAGCAGCTCAACAAGCTGCCAGAGGACGCCGCAGCACACATGGCGGAGTTCTCCGACAAGGTGAAGCCCCTGGCGGAGGCCAGCACCGGCATGAAGGTGTTCATCGGCCTGGGCAGCGGCGTCCACTACGGCTTAGCCGGGGAGGCCTCCATCAAGGTGAAAGAGATGACCCTGACCCCCTCCGAGTGCTACTACTCCCTGGAGTACCGCCACGGCCCCATCTCCATCGCGGACGACCAAACCGTGGTGGCCTACTACGTGTCGGACAACACCTGCGGGGAGGACGCCAAGCTCATCGGCGAGCTGAAAGCGCTGGGCGCCCGCGTCATCGCGCTGGGCTGCGTCAGCGAGGAGATTCAAAGGACCGCCGACGTGTCCTTCCAATCCGGGCTGTGCCAGTGCGCCGCCCTTCCCGAGCTGATTATCCCACTGCAATACTTCGGCTCCTATCTGGCCATCGCCAAGGGGTTCGACCCGGACACGCCCAAGAATCTCTCCAAGGCGGTCATCCTGTAATCGTTGTCAATGCCGAAAAGGCGTTACATTAAACAAAAGGAAAAGGAGAATGAAAATGAAAACAGGTAAGAAAATGCTTGCGCTGCTGCTTGCCGTGATGATGGCGTTCTCGCTGGCGGCCTGCGGCAAAACCAACGACAACCCGGGCAGCACCACCTCCTCCGACCCGGCCCCCGCCGCCTCCACCGGCGGCAGCGAGACCACGGAGCCCACCACTATCTATTTCTGCAACTACGCCGTGCTGGAGACCGCCCACACCGATTACTGGAACCAGTTGATCGCCGACTTTGAGGACGCCCATCCCGAGTATCACGTGGAGGTCGTGTCCGCGGCCTACAACGACGTGATGACCTATGCCACCACCCGCGTGGGCGGCGGCGAGCGCATCGACTGCATGTATGGCGAGATCGGCTGGACCTCGGTCCTGGCCGCCAACGGCATCACCAGCCCCGTCGGCGAGCTGTTTGACGACGAGTTCCTCTCCCAGTTCACCCCCAGCGTTCTGGACTGCTTCAACTACGAGGGCGAGTGCTACGGCCTGCCCATGTACACCTCCAACATGATCGTCTACGCCAACAAGAACTATCTGGAACAGGCCGGCCTGGACTACACCAATCCCCCCAAGACCGACAAGGAGCTGTTGGAGTGGTGCGAGGCGCTTCAGGGCATCACCGACGAGTCCGGCGAGCAGGTGACCGCGTTCGGCATCTCCATGGCCGAGAAGACCGCCCCCGGCCACTTCCTCAATTCCATCGTCGCCGCGTTCGGCGGTGAGATCATGACCACGGACGGTAAGCTGGACCTGGAAAGCCAAAGCTTTAAAGAGGCGCTGGCCTTCGTCAAGGAGTGCACCGACAAGGGCTACTCTCCTGTGAACAGCCTGCCCAAGGATTTCCGCCCCGGCATGGCCAGCGGCAAGGTGGCCATGTATGTGGATCAGACCTGGGGCTTCTCCGGCGTCTACGCCGTGGACCCCAACGCCACCGACTACGTGGTGTCCTTCCCGCTCCCCAACATGGGCACCAACGGCGCCGGCGCCACCTACCTGTCCGCCCACACCCTGACCGTGGCCAACAACGGCGAGAAGGAGGCCGCCGGAACCGCCGAATTCATCAAGTTCATCCTGGACTATGAGGGAACCTGGCAGCACTCCTATGACACCACCCCCGCCTACTATGATTACAAGGGCGCCCAGGACAAGCCGATCTCCCCGGTCCTTGACGGCGCGAAGGATTCCGCCTCCAATCTTCAACCCCAGCTTTTCCTGCCCGAGCAGGACGCTTTCCAGATCGCCATTGCCACCCTGTTCAACTCCATCTGTATGGGCGAGGCCACTGAGGAAGAGGCCATCCAGAAATTTACCTCCACCGTCACCCCCCTGCTGCCGTAACAGGCAAGAAACCGAATTCCAATTCCGTAAAGCCGTGACCCGAAGCGTTGGTGCAGCCGGTTTTACCGGCTGCACCAACCCCATTTATTAGAAAACGGGTGGTGTAAAATGGACAGAAAACTGACGAAAAGAGGCATTACAGAGCGTTTATTCTGGTGCGTGCTGATTGCGCCATCCGTTCTGATTGTCACGCTGTTTATCGTAGTCCCCATCATCGATTCCATCATTAAAAGCTTTACAGATTATAAGCTCGCAAACATCGTGAGGAATACCGCTCCGGAATGGAACCAATTTGCCAACTACATCAAACTGTTTGACAGCGGCATCCTGACGGACTCCGTCTGGGTCACGTTCACCTTTGTCCTGGTCACCACAACGCTGAGCCTGGTCATCGGCATGAGCCTGGCGCTGGTGCTCAATTCCGAGATCAAGGGCGCCCGGGTGTTCCGCAGCCTGATGATGACCCCT
This sequence comes from uncultured Oscillospiraceae bacterium, assembly GCA_910579155.1. The sequence continues at coordinate 5,629 of CAJTTS010000011.1, forward strand.
TGGGTAGTGCCCACCGTGATCTCCGCCCTGGTGTGGATCTGGATCTACCAGCCGCAGTACGGTCTGCTCCGGTATCTGGTGAATATCGTCACCTTCGGCCGTGTCTCGGATTTCGCCATCCTGAACAGCTCTAAAACCGCCCTGATCGGTGTGATTACCGTGGCCCTGTGGAAACAGATTCCGCTGATGACGCTGCTGTTGCTGGCAGGGCTGGGAAACGTGCCTACGGACGTGCTGGAGGCGGCCCAGTTAGACGGCGCCAACGGCGTAACCGGCTTTTTCAAGATCACCGTCCCGTACATGTCGTCCGTCATCAAGACCTCCGTCTCCATGATTATGATCGACAACTTTAAGCAGTTTCCGCTGTTCTGGCAGATGACCTCCGGCGGCCCCAACGGCTCCACCACAACCCTTGCCGTGCTTTCCTACAAGGAGGCGTTCATCGGCCACAACTTCGGCTCCGGCGCCGCCGTCACCACTATATGGATGCTCATCATGATCCTGTTTGTCTTTTGCTATAACAAGCTCTTCCCGAAAGCCGATCTTGATTGATGGGGGGCCGTGTCATGAATACCAGAACAAGAAAACTCCTGCTCAACATACTCAAGTGGGCCGTGCTGATCGTGGTGATGCTGTTCCTGCTCTTCCCCATCTATTGGGTCGTTCTGACCTCCTTTAAAACGAACATGGAGAGCTATCTGTACCCGCCCACGTTCCTCCCCCAGGCCCCCACGCTGGACGGCTTCATCAACCTGTTCACCAACTATCCGGAGTTCTTCGTCTACTATAAGAACAACATCATCGTCTCCGCGGCGGCCACCGTGCTGGTGTGCTTCATCGCCATCTTCTCCGGCTATGCCCTGTCTCGGATCAAGATCAACTGGAGCAAATACGCCATCGCGTTCCTGCTCTTCTCTCAGATGTTCCCGGTGGTGTCCCGGCTGATCTCCCTGTACGGCCTGCTGCGGGGCGTGGGGCTGCTGAACACCATGACCGGTCTGGTGCTGGCCATCACGGCGGGCCAGCTCCCGTTCTCCATTACGCTGATGGCCTCGTTCTTCGACGCCGTGCCCATGGACCTGGAGGAGGCCGCCTACATCGACGGCTCCAGCCGGGTGTCCACCATGTTCAAGGTGGTCATCCCCCTGGTGGTCCCCGGCCTGCTGGCCGTGGGCATCTACTCCTTCCTCCAGACCTGGGACGACTATCTCTACGCCTCCACCCTGATCCAGAACGACGCGCTGAGGACGCTGTCCACCGGCGTCACCCTGCGGTATCTGGGCGAGCTCTCCTACGACTGGTCCTTGGTCAACTCCATCTCGGTGGTGGGCACGCTGCCCATGGTGTTCGTATTCTTCTTCTTCCAGAAGTATATGATTAAGGGCCTGACCGCCGGAGCGGTCAAGGGGTAATCGGAGCAATGGGAAAAAACGTTATTTTCATTCTCAGCGACGACCAGTCCTATTTTGCCCAGCACAGGGAATGCCCCGAAATCATCACCCCCAACCTCGATGCACTGGCCGGCAGCGGGTGCTATTTTGAAAACTGCTTTTGCGCCAGCCCGGTGTGCTCCCCCGCCAGGGCCTCCATCCTGACGGGGACCATGCCCTCCTACCACGGGGTCCATGACTGGATCGTCTCCGGCAGCGTGAACCTGGGCGACCTGCCCGCCTTCAGCCGCGGCCGGGAGCCCATCCGGAACAACGAGTCCGTGGCCATCGACTATCTGGAGGGCGTCGCCGCCTACACGGATATCCTGGCCGACCACGGCTACGACATCGCGCTGTCCGGCAAATGGCACCTGGGCGACACCATGAAGCAGCGCAAGGGCTACACCTACTGGAACACCATCTTGCGGGGCGGCTGCCGCTACCGCGCCTATGACATGTACCATGACGGCGAGATCACCGCCCACACCGACTATCTCACGGACCGGATTGCCGACAACGCCATCGACTACCTCCGGCGCGGCCGCACCGACAGGCCCTTCTATCTGGGCGTACACTTCACCGCGCCCCACACCCCGTGGGACAGACCGGAGCACCCCCCTGAGGTCTGGGACATGTACGAGGGCGTTGACTTCAAGAACGTCCCCTACGCGCCGGTCCACCGGGACCAGATGGCCAACTCCTTCATCGGGGACACCCCCGAGCGCCGGCAAGAGCTGATCCGGGGCTACTTCACCGCCGTCACCGCCATGGACGCGGCCATCGGGCGCATCCTCCAGGCGGTCAAGGAGCTGGACCTGGAGGACGACACCGTTATCGTCTTTACCAGCGACAACGGCATGAACGTGGGCCAGCACGGCGTCTGGGGCAAGGGGAACGGCACCTATCCCCAGAACTTTTACGAGGAGTCCATCCGGGTGCCGCTGGTCGTCCGCGCGCCGGGCAAAAAGCCCCGTGCCGTAAGCGACATGGTCAGCCATGTGGACCTGTTCCCCTCGATCCTGGAGCTGTGCGGCGTCGATGGCGCCCCGGACCGGCCCTGCGGGCAGTCCTTCGCGGGCGTGCTGGACGGCGGGGCCTTCGTCCGGGAGTACGTCTGCGTCTTTTCGGAGTACGGCGCGGTGCGCATGATCCGGGACGCGCGGTACAAGTACGTGAAGAATTACATCAACGGCGCGGACCTGTTCTTCGACCTGGAACAGGACAAACGCGAGGAAATCAATCTGATCCGCGATCCCGCCCGTCAGGGAGAGCTGCACAGGCTGGCGGCGGCCTTGGACGCGGGCTTCCGGCAATTTGCGGACCCCGGCCGGGACGGCAGCCGCCAGTTCCCCAAGGGCATGGGACAGACCGGCCTGTGTTCCTCCCAGAACGGCGCGGCCGCGTACAGGCAGGAGTATGAGATGTACTATGGCAGATGAAATCTATCAAATCAGTAACGACCGCCTCCACGTCTCCCTTGAACGGCTCAGCGGCACGTTTACGTCTATCCAGGACAGCGCCGGAGTGGAGTACCTGTGGCAGGGCGACCAGGCGTACTGGCCCCGCCGCGCCCCCATCTGCTTCCCCATCTGCGGCAGCCTGCGAGACGACAAGGGGTACACCCGGGACGGGCGCGAGCTGCGGATGGTCCGCCACGGCTTCGCAAAAACCAGCGTGTTCGAGGTCGCGGAGCACACCGCTTCCACCATGGCGTTCCGCCTGAAAGACAATGCGGACACCTTCCGGCAGTATCCGTTCCACTTCGAGTTTTACGCCAAATACGCGCTGGACGGCAACCGCATCGGCGTGACGTTTGAGGTCCGCAACACCGGGGACACGGCAATGCCCTTTTTCGTGGGCGGCCATCCGGGGTTCAATGTCCCCCTGCTCCCCGGGGAGCGGTTTGACGACTACTTCCTGGAATTTGAGCGTCCCGAAACCGTCTCCGTCCCCAGCCCCTATGGGGACACCGGCCTGGCGGACCTCTCCCGGACCAGGCCCCTCCTCCAGGGCGGGAACGTCCTCCCCCTCAGCCACGAGCTGTTCCGGGACGGCGCCCTCCAGCTCGAAGGACTCTCCTCCAGGCGCGTCACCCTGAAATCCGCCTCCAACCCCCACGGCGTTATGGTCGAATATCCCGATTTCCCCGTGCTCCTCATCTGGTCCAGCGAAAACGGCGGGTCCTTCGTCGCTCTGGAGCCATGGGTGGGCGTCACCACCGCGGCTCAGGAGGACGATATCATCGACCACAAGCGGTACGTCCAGTACGCCGCCCCGGGCGAGGGCAGGTCGTATCATTTTTCCATCACAATTTCGTAGCGCCCCAAAAAACGTGTGGGCCGGGATTCTAGGATCCCGGCCCACGCGCTTTCCAATCAGGCCATTCGTTGGGCGGCCCGGTACTCCTTGGGGGTTGTCCCGGCGTTTTTTTAAAGGTGCGGGTAAAGTAGTTCACGTCGGGGATGCCGCATTGCTGGGCGATGGTCTGAATCTGGAGGCCCCCATGGAGTTCCCCGAGGGCAGGTACAGCGTAAAAGACAGGATCGAGGTCCTCGCGGAGAGTGAGGAGGCCATGAAGGTGGTTCGCACCGCCATCAAACTGGCCACCAACTTCGATTTGGCCCCCGGCGTGGGCATGTGGGATATGATGAAGGCCATGTCCCCCGAGGGTATGGCGGGCAGCATGATGCCCGCGGGCTTCCTCCAGAGCCTCAACGCCAAACTCATCAAAATCGACAAGAAGTGATGTCGCTGTGTTGTCCCATGGACGTTATGGACATCAAATGCTTCCGGTCCTGTCTGGCGGAGAACCAGCCGCTGTACGGCCGGCCGGGCCACGCTGACATTTCCCCTGCCCAAAACGTGGGAAGCAAAGCATTTTGTATTGCGGAATTGTTCAAAAAGGGGTATGATAAGGATAAGGCGCCCATAACCGGCAACGCCGCCGCAGATCGGCCGGCGGGAGGAACCTACGGCGGCACTTACCGGCAGGAAAAGACGGGCGCATTTTGGGCAACTTAAAATAACAAAAGGGGGAAACCGCGTATGAAAATGACATGGCGTTGGTACGGCGAGGGTAACGATCAAATCAAGCTCAGCGACATCAAGCAGATTCCCGGCGTGGAGGGCATCGTGTGGGCGCTGCACAACAAAATGCCTGGCGAGGTATGGCAACCCGAGGAAATCGCCCAGGTCAAGAAGCAGCTTGACGAATACGGCTTCAACATGGACGTGGTGGAGAGCGTCAACGTCCACGACGACATCAAGATCGGCCTGCCCACCCGTGATCAGTATATCGAGAACTACAAGCAGACCATCCGCAACCTGGCTCCCTTCGGCGTCAAGGTGATCTGCTACAACTTCATGCCCGTGTTCGACTGGACCCGCACCGACCTGTTCCACCCCGTGGGGGACGGCTCCACCGCCCTGTATTACGAGACCAGCAAGATCCACGACGACCCCAAAGAGATGGCGGACTACGTCATGTCCTTCACCGAGAAGTACCACATGACCTTCCCCGGCTGGGAGCCGGAACGGATGGCAAAATTGGACGAGCTGTTCGAGAAATACAAGCCCGTCACCAAGGAGAAGCTGTGGGAGAATCTGAAGTACTTCCTGGAGGCCATCATGCCCACCTGCCGGGAGTGCGACATCAAAATGGCCATCCACATGGACGATCCCCCCTGGGACATTTTCGGCCTGCCCCGGCTGCTGGTCAACGGCGAGGCCATCGACCGCTTCCTCAGCATGGTGGACGATCCCTATAACTGCCTGACCCTGTGCTCCGGCTCCCTGAACGCCGACCCGGACAACAACGTGGCGGACATCGTGCGCAAGCACTGCGACCGCGTCGCTTTCGCCCACATCCGCAACGTAAAGCACTTCCCCAACGGCGACTTCTCCGAGGCCAGCCACCGGGACTGCGACGGCGACACGGGCATTTTGGACATCCTGAAGGCGTACCATGACTGCGGCTTTGACGGCTACATCCGTCCCGACCACGGCCGCCACCTGTGGACCGAGGGTCCCGGCACCGTCCGGCCTGGCTACGGATTGTATGACCGCGCTTTGGGCATCATGTATATGCTGGGCGTGTGGGATATGCTGGACAAATTAGAAGCGTGAGCGCAGGTCGGCAGGCCCGGATGGACTGGGACGAGGGCAAGCGCAGGCCCGTGCAAGCGGGCCGGAGACCAGCCCGAGTCGGAGGGAAGCCGGGCCGTCAAGCCAGTCCAACGCGAACGTGACGACGAAACGAGGAGAAGAAATTATGATGGATTTACCATTGAAGGTTGATTTTTCCGGTAAAGTAGTTGTGGTGACCGGCGCGGGCGGCGTGCTGTGCGGCACCATGGCCAAGGCGTTTGCCCAGGCGGGCGCTAAAGTCGCCGCCCTGGATTTGAACGAGGAGGCCGTGAAGGCCCTGGCCGACGAGTGCAAGGCCGAGGGCTTTGTCTGCGAGGGATACAAGGCCAACGTGCTGGAGCCGGAGGCCCTGGAGGCCGTCCACCAGCGGGTGCTCCGCGACCTGGGCCCCTGCGACATCCTCATCAACGGCGCGGGGGGCAACAATCCCCGGGCCACCACCGACAACGAGTACCAGCACGAGAAGCAGGAGGGTCAGAAGGGCTTCTTCGACCTGGACGCGGGGGGCGTGGATTTCGTGTTCAAGCTGAACTTTCAGGGCACGCTGCTGCCCACCCAGGCCTTTGCCAAGGACATGGTGGAGCGCAAGAGCGGCGTGATCCTCAATGTCAGCTCCATGAACGCCTATATCCCGCTGACCAAAATCCCGGCCTACTCCGGGGCCAAAGCGGCGGTGAGCAACTTCACCCAGTGGCTGGCCACCCACTTTGCGGGCACCGGTATCCGCTGCAACGCCATCGCCCCGGGCTTCCTGGTGTCCAACCAGAACCGCCGCCTGCTCTTTAACGAGGACGGCACCCCCACCGCCCGCTCCGCCAAGATTTTGAACGGCACCCCCATGGGCCGCTATGTGGAGAGCGAGGAGCTGCTGGGCGGCGTGTTCTTCCTGTGCGACGACAAGGCCGCCTCCGCCATCACCGGCGTGGTGCTGCCCATCGACGCGGGCTTTGCCGCCTATTCCGGCGTGTAATCCTGCAACGCCGCGCACGGAAGCGGAAACAGTCCAAAAAACGCCTTGAAATCTTCGGATTTCCAGGCGCTTTTTGGCTTCCGGGACGCCCCTTCCCGCCGCCGTTGGCGGCGCCCGGCCCCGCATAAACCGAGCCGCCCGATGCGGATCGTCCCGGCCCCAAGCCGGTTTCACGAATTGCACAAACAATTTGTTCCCAAATTAGCAATTTTGCCATCTTGAAAAACCAAATCCTTTTGTATATACTTACCATAGTTCAATATTGCGGTTTGTTACTCTCCGGAGGCTTTTCCGCAAAGGTATGGCGGCGCGTTTGCGTCCCGTGCGTTTGCAGAGGCGCTCCGGTTTTTTATGTTTTAGGAAAAGAGGCTGCATTGCGATGATCGTTGTCAAAAACATCAATAACAATGTATCCCTCTGCCTGGACAGCAAAAACAAAGAGGTCGTGGTGTTCGGCAAGGGCGTCGGCTTTATCAAGCCTCCCGCCGAAGTCCCCCTGGCCAAGATCGAGCGCACCTTTTACGACCTGAACAAGCAATTCCTCCCCCTGCTCAACGACATCCCCTCCGAGGTGATCGAGTTTACCTCCCGGCAGATCGCCGCCATTCAGAGCCGCCTTCCCTACGAAACCAACTCCAACCTGGTCCTCACCCTGTCCGACCACCTGGCCTTTGCCATGAAGCGGGCCAAGCGGGGCATCTATATTCCCATGCCCTCCATTTACGAGATGGAGGCCAGCTATCCCCTGGAGATCCGGGTCGGCCGGCGCATCATCGGCGCGCTGGAGCGGGAATTCCAGGTAAAGCTCCCCGCCGGAGAAATCCAGGGCGTGGCCATGCACTTCATCAACGCCCGCAACACCCCTGTGGGCGCGGCTCCGCAGTCCAATATTGAGGAGCAGTACGAAACCATCCTGGAGCAGACCACCCAGATCATCGAGTGGGAGATGGATATCCGCGTCCGGCGGGACACCTTCAATTACGCCCGCTTCGCCACCCACGTGCAGTACCTGCTCCGGCGTATCTTTGAGAAAAAGCGCATCGACAGCGACAACCTCCAGATGTACCACGCCATCCGGGACGAATACCAGGCCGTCTCCGCCTGTGTGGACCGCATCGCGGAATACTACCACAGCAACTGGTCCGTGGAGCTGAGCGAGGAGGAAAAGCTGTACCTCATCATGCACGTCAACCGGGTGTGCAGCAAGGAAACCGAATAACACAACCCCATATTGAGGATTGTTACCCCGGATGTCCGGGGGCTTGACCTTCGGCGCGGGCGGTTGAAACCGCGCGCGCGGGAGGTCTTTTGCGTATTTTAGGCGCAGGGCCCGGCGCCATAAAATAAAAGTCCAATTCGTAGAAGGAGAGATCGACAAATGGCTGACAACAAGCAGCTCGCCGCAAAGGTCCTGGAGGCCGTCGGCGGCAAGGACAACGTGTCTAACGTCACCCACTGCATCACCCGGCTCCGCTTCCATCTGAAGGATTCGGGCATCCCCAACACTGAAGAGGTCAAGAAGATTCCCGGCGTCCTCAGCGTAGTGGAGGCCGGTGGCCAGTACCAGGTGGTCATCGGCCCGGCGGTGGCCGACGTCTACGCCGAGGTCTGCAAACTCGGCGGCTTCGCCGTCCAGGCCGCCGTCGATGAGAACCTGGATCAGCCCAAGGAGAAGATCACCCCCAAGCGCCTGTTCTCCATGCTCTGCGACACCATGTCCGGCATCGTCATGCCCATGATCGGCCCCCTGGCCGGCTCCGGTATGATTAAGGCCCTGCTTACGCTGGGCGTGACCTTCGGCCTCATCGACAACACCTCCCAGACCTACCAGATTTTCTACATGGTAGCCGACGGCGTGTTCTATTATATGCCCTTCTTCCTGGCCTTCTCCGCCGGCAAAAAGTTCAACTGCAACCCCTTCCTGTCCCTGGTCTTTGCGGCCATGCTGGTGAATCCCACCTACGTTGGCCTGAAAACCGCCGGGGAGGCGGTGCATCTGTTCGGCTTCCTGCCGGTGACTCTGGCCTCCTACACCTCCAGCGTCATCCCCATCATCCTCATTGTCTATTTCCAGTCCATTGTGGAAAAGTTTGTCACCAAGTACGTCCCCAAGCCTGTCAAGACCTTTGTCGTCCCCATGATCGTGCTGGTTATCACCGTCCCCGTAGGCTTTGTGGCGCTGGGCCCCTTGGGCAGCATCATCGGCGGCTACATGTCCACCGCCTTCACCTTCCTTGACGCCCACCTGAGCTGGCTCAACTCCATGCTCATCGGCGGCCTGTGCCCGCTGCTGGTCATGACCGGTATGCACTATGCCCTGGGCTCCGCTCAGTCCCTCCAACGCGCCACCATGGGCTACGCCACCATCATGGCCCCCGGCATGGTGTGCAGCAACATGGCTCAGTGCGCCTCCACCTTCGGCGTGGCCCTGAAGAGCAAGAATCCCGCCCTGAAGTCCCTGGCCTCCTCCGTGGGCGTCACCGCCCTGTGCGGCATCACTGAGCCCACCCTGTACGGCGTGGGCATGAAGTACAAGACCCCCCTGTACTGCGCCATGGCCGGCGGCGCGGTGGGTGGCCTGTACGCCGGCATCATGCGGGTGAAGCAGTGGGCCTACGGCACCTCCACCGTGTTCGCCCTACCCGTCTACATTGGCGAGGACAACTCCTTCCTCCACATCTGCATCGCGGTGGCCATCTCCATGGTTGTGGCCTTCATCCTGTCCTACCTCACCTTCAAGGACCCTGTGGACGACGCCGTCGAGGCGCCCGCCAAGTAATCGGGAGGGTATCTGATGAGCTTCCCTGAGAATTTCCTGTGGGGCGGCGCCCTGGCCGCCAACCAGTGCGAGGGCGCCTATCTGGAGGGGGGCAAGGGCCTCTCCCAGCAGGACGTGATGCCCCAGGGCGTACGCGGGCCGGTCACCGACCGGCCCACCCCCGACAACCTGAAACTGCTGGGCACCGACTTTTACCACCGCTATGAGCAGGACATCGCCCTGCTGGCGGAGATGAACTTCAAGGTGTTCCGCTTCTCCATCGCCTGGAGCCGCATCTACCCCATGGGGGACGAGCCGGAACCCAACGAGGAGGGGTTGCGCTTCTATGACCGGGTCATCGACACCTGCCTGAAGTACCACATCCAGCCCCTCATCACCCTGTCCCACTACGAGCTGCCGCTCCACCTGTGCCGGACCTGCGATGGCTTCCGCTCCCGCCGGGCCATTGAGTTCTTCGCCCGCTACGCCCGCACCGTGCTGGAGCGCTACCACGACCGGGTGAAGTATTGGCTCACCTTCAACGAGGTGAACGTGACCCTCATCTCCCCCCTGCTGGGCGCGGGAGTGATGACCCCCAAGTCCCAGCTCACCGGCCAGGATAAATTCCAGACCGCCCACCATCAGCTGGTAGCCAGCGCCCTGGCTACCAAAATTGCCCGGGAAATCGATCCTACGCTGAAAATCGGCTGTATGGCCGCCTCCGCCCCCCGCTATCCCATGACCTGCGCCCCGGACGACGTGATGACTATGATGCTGTCCCAGCAGGAGCTGGATTACTTCATCCACGTCCACTGCACCGGGGAGTACCCCTACTACGCCCAGCGGCTGTGGCGGGAGAACGGCGTGGAGCTGGACTTCACCGACGAGGACCGGGAGCTGCTGAAAAACACGGTGGACTTCATCTCCTTCAGCTACTACAGCAGCAAGGTGGTGGCCGCCGACGAGAGCAAGTACCAGATGGCCAACGGCAACGTGATGCGGGGCCTGAAAAATCCCTATGTCTCTTATTCCGACTACGACTATCCCATTGATCCCGAGGGGCTGCGCTTCATCCTCAACTATCTCTACGACCACTTCCGCAAGCCTCTGTTCGTGGTGGAAAACGGCATCGGCGCCAAGGATACCCTGGTGGAGCGGGACGGCGTCAAGACCGTAGACGACGATTACCGCATCGATTTCCACCGGGGGCACATCGCCGCCATGGAGCGGGCCATCGCCGACGGCGTGGAGGTCATGGGCTACACCACCTGGGGCCCCATCGACTGCGTCAGCGCCGCCTCCGCCGAAATCACCAAGCGGTACGGCTTCGTCTACGTGGACCGGAACCAGGACGGCAGCGGCACCCTGGAGCGGTACAAGAAAAAATCCTTTGCCTGGTATCAGAAGGTAGTCGCCTCCAATGGCGCCAATTTGGATTAGGAGGAGCATCATGGGCTTTTTCAACTTATTCAAGGGCAAGGAGCCTCCCGCCCCCGTGACCTTCCCCGCCGAGCTGTCCGCCCCCGCCAAGGGAACTGTGGTGGCCATGGAGCAGATTCCGGACGCGGTGTTTTCCTCCGGCGTGATGGGCGTGTGCTGCGGGGTGAACCCCAGCGAAGGCAAGGTATACGCCCCCGTGGACGGCACGATCAGCCAGTTGGCGGACACCCTCCACGCCGTAGGCCTCTCCGCGGGCGGCATGGAGCTGCTGATCCATGTGGGAGTGGACACCGTGGATATGAACGGCGGGGGCTTCAAGGGCGCGGTCAAGCCGGGCCAGACGGTGAGAAAGGGCGAATTGCTTCTCACCATGGACCTGGCAAAAATCGCCGCCGCCGGTCATCCCGCCGTGGTCATCCTGGCGGTGACCAACACCGACGACTTCGCCGCCGTGGAGCCTCTGGCCTCCGGCGAAGTGCAGCCCGGCACTGGAGTGCTCCGGGTGAGCAAATAAAGCGGGCCGCTCCCGGTTCTCCCTTCCGGGGCACGGCCCAAATGCAAAAGGACGCGCCGCGGTTTCAGTCCCGCGGCGCGTCCTTTTTCTTGATTCTCCGGCGGCGGACCATCCCCGCGGCCCCGGCGCTTTACGGCTTATAGCCGAAGTCCGGGATACCGCTCCAGCGGCGGCGGAAGTAGTGGGCGGCCAGCTTGGGCCGGCGGTCCCGGGTAAGCAATCCCTTTTTGTTGCCGTCCACCCGCATGGGCCCCTGAATAGTGCCGAAGTCAGCAAAGTTCCATACCTGCTCGCCGATGAAGAAAGGCCGCTTGTCCAGCTCGGCGTTGATGCGAGCGTAATAGTCCAACTGATACTCCTCGCTGAACATCTCGCCGTTGGTATTGTGGACGCCAGGGTAGGTGTCCGCTCCGTACTCGGTGACCATCACCGGCTTGCCGATCCCCGCCCAGAAGTCCAGCTCCGTGTTCCAGGCGTCACAGGCGGCGTCCAAGTCGCCGCTGAGGTTGTACCAGCCGTAGTAGCGGTTGATGCAGCACACGTCCATGGCCCGGGTGATGATATCCTTGGTGTAGTCGTTCTGGCAGCACACCAGGGTAACGGGCCGGTCCTGCGGGTCACAGGCGTGGGCCAGCTCGTAGAGCGGATAGAAGTAGTCATAGGCGGACTGTGGGAAGTGCTCGGTGTCCGGCTCGTTGGCAATGGACCACATCACCACGCAGGGGTGGTTTTTATCCCGCTCAATCATGTCCCGGATCACGTCCTCATGATGCCCCTTGACGCGCATGGCCCGATAAGGATCCTCCGCCCCTCCGGCGTTGATGCCCACGGCGGGGACCTCGTCGATCACCACGATGCCCTCCCGGTCGCACAGGTCGTACATCTCCTCGGCGTAGGGATAATGGCTGGTCCGGAAGGAGTTGGCCCCCAGCCAGCGGATGAGGGAGACGTCCTTCACGTTCAGGCACTGGTCCAGCCCCCGGCCATGGAAGAAGCTGTCCTCGTGCTTACCGAAGCCCTTGAAGTAGAAGGGCTTGCCGTTGATGAGGAACTTCGTCCCCTCCACCTTCACGGTACGCACACCGAAGGTCTGCTCGTATACGTCGTCCCGGAAGGCGACGCGGACCCGGTAGAGGTACGCCGCGCCGGGATTCCACAGCCGGACGCCGGGGATGGTGAGCCGTCCCTTTTGCCCGCTGCCAGCGGCCACCGTTGCTCCCTCCTGATCCAGGATTTCCACATGAACCTCTCCGGTTCCAGTAATGTCTATCGTATAGTCCACGAAGCCATCGGACCCGGCAAAATCAGTGACGACGGAGATATCTTTGATGTAGTCCTTCGGCGTGGTGTACAGCGTCACGGGACGGGTGATGCCCGCGTAGTTAAAGAAGTCGAAGTTAGGCCGGTTCTGGGGCCTACACCGGGTCTTGGCCAGCTCGATGGAGGGAATGCCGGGGTTGTCCGAGCCGAAAAAGGCAACGCTGTTCTCATTGCCCACGGGCAGGGTAGAGTAGTCCACCCGGTTGTCCACCGCCACGGTAAGGCGGTGTTCCCCGGCGGAGAAGTTCGTCACCTCGAACTCGAAGGGCAGGAAGCCCCCCTTGTGCTCCCCCAGGCGGCAGCCGTCCAGCCACACCTGGGCCGCGTGGGTCACCGCCCCGAAGCGGAGCACCATCCGCTGGTTGGAGATATGGCGCGGAATGGTAAAGGTGCGCTGATACACCGCCCAGCCGTAGTGGGCACGGAGATTCACATCGTCCTTCTGGTCGTTGTAGGAGGCGGGCACCGCCATAGTCACAGGCTGGGGCAGAGGGCCCTTGGCCCACTCCTCCGGCCAGCTCTCCGCCCCGGCGGCCTGGAAGTTCCACACGCCCCCCAGGTCAAACATCATCCGGGCATCGTTCATTTTGGGATAAAGCATGGTTTATTCCCCTTTCTCATGGGTGGGCAGGACGGTCAGCAACCTCCGCCCGTCTTTTTGTTTCACCCGCAGCAGCCGCCCGTTCAGCGGCGCTTGCAGGGTGAAGCGGTCTACTTTGCCAGGCAGATGGGGCTCAAACCGGAAGCCCTCCTCCGCCGACCGGTCGGGCCGCAGCCCCGCCAGCTCCTCGATGATGAGCGGGACGGCCCCGCTGGCCCAGGGGTGGCACAGGCTGGTGTTCCACTTCTGATCCTTCCCCCAGGCCTCAAAGCAGGCCGTCGCCCCCTCGCGGAGCATATTGCGCCAGCCGTATTCGTCCTCCCGGGTGAGCAGGCGGTACAGGGCGTCGGTCCGCCCCAGCCGCCCCAGCCCCCGCAGGGCGAAGTACATGGGAAACACCCCGCACACCCGGCCCGGCGTCAGCAACAGCTTCTCATAGGCGTCCGCGCCCCCGGGCGGCGTCAGCCCGAAGCAGGCGGCATATAGGTTGGCGTGAAGGGAGCAGTGGGCGCTCTTCTCGCTGTCGGCAAACAGGTTCTGCTCCGGCCGCCAAAACGCGTCCCGGAACGCCGCGCCCACCCGCCGGGACTCCCCTGTCATTGGCAGGTCCAGCGCCCGCTCCATCCGCTCTTTCATCAACAGGCAGGCATACCACAGCGCGTTGATTACGTTGTGGCATCCCTCCCCCACCACTGGACGGGTGAGGGGGAAGTCATAGCCGTCCCGGAGGTTTTCCGGCCAGTCCACCAGATTCCAGCCGTGGGACACGTTTTCCAGCAGGCCGTCCGGCCTCTGATACCCGGCAAAGTATCGGACAATCCCCTCCACGGCGGGGTAGCACTCCCCCAGGAAGTCCCTGTCCCCGGTGAAATCGTAGTCCGTCAGCGGCAGTGCGGGAAACAGAAGGGAGAAATCGGCGATTTCCTGCATCAGCGACCCCGGGGCCACCCCCATCAGGGCGGGCGTCACCCGGGCCGAGGCCATGAAGTCCCGGACGCATTTACGCAGCAGGTCCGTTTTCCCCGTCAGCCACACCTGGCTCCGGGCGGTAATCACCGCGTCCCCCAGGTACTGCCCCTTCTCCCGGCTGGGGCAGTCCAGATATCCCTCCTGGCAGCCGCAGCGCACGGCGTTTTTACAAATGGTAAAGATGTTCTCCAATTCATCCCGCTTGCAGGACAGGGTACACAGCCCGTCGTCCATGGGGTAGTGCCGCTCCCACACCCAGCACCCGGTCAGCAGCCGGTCGTCCCCCAGCCCCAACACCTCCACGTAGCGGAACGCCTTGTAATCGTACTGGTGCAACACGCTCTCACCCGGCCCCAGAGTCCAGACCTCCTCATAGCGGCAGTTGCAGCGCATCTGATACCGTACCCGGCCATTTTCGTCCAGCTCCTCGCCGAAGCGCAGGGTGAGCCGCTGCCCCGCCCGTCCCTGGGCCGCGGCGTGAAGGACGCCCACCCGCTCCCGGCCAAAGTCCAGCAGCACCCCGCCGGGGACGGCCCGGGAGGCCACGGGCTCCACCCGCGTCCGGGACAAATTGGCGGTGGGCTGGGGGGACAGCTCGTAGTCCGCCCAGTCCGCCGGGATAAGACGGCCCCAGCCGCCGTCGTCAAAGCCGGGCCGCTCCCAGCCCTCGGGCCAGCGGCGGCTGTCAAAGTCCTCCAAAAACTGGGTGTCATAGCCCGTGGTCTCCCCGGAGTAGGCGGAGCAAACCTGATACCGCCAGCTCCCGTTGCACCGGGCAACCGCCTCGCCGTCCCGGACCAGCTCCGCCCACAGGCCGAACCGCCCGTCCCCGCTGTTCCACACCCGGTTTACCAGCCCCTGGTAATAGAGGTGGAGGGCCACCGTCACCGTCCGCCCTCCGGCCACAGCGTATTCCTGGTAGAAATAGCGGTCGTGGTACGCAGGCGCGGGTCCCTGGCCCAGCCAGGCCCCATCCAACCACGCGTGGTAATAATCGTCTGCACTAATCCTAATCGTATAATCCCCTGGGGGTAATTCCACCTGTCCCCGCACCAGGACATGGAAATTCCGGGGCGCGCCGGTTTCGGGCATCGGGCTGTTGTCCTGCTCCCGGCGGAACACCTCCACCTGCCGGACCCCCGCCCACTCCGGGACAGTCATCCAGCCGCCCTGTCCCGTGGCGCTCATTGGAAGTAGTCCACCTGGGTGCGGATGGTCTGCGTCCCCTTTTTGACGGCGTACACCGCCATGGGGATGACGGTCTTGGGGAAGATCAGGTTGGTGTTGGGGTCGGGGATAAGCACCTCGCCCCGTCCGCCCCCCTCCAGAGAGGTCACGGTGCAGAAGTCCTCGCCGCAGCGGGCCGTGGCCCGGGTACCCGACCCCTCCTGGCTGTTGGGCTCGAAGTCGCTGGCGTTGATGGAAAACCCGCCGTCATACGCCTCACAGTCGAAATCGCTGTCAATGACGTGGGTGCGGATGTGGCCCGTGGGGGTGGGCTCAATTTTCGTGCGCACCCGGATGCCGTCCAAGGGGGACCAGCAGGTCTCCATACCGCCGGGGCCAATGGAGTAGCCCGGTTGGACCACATCCCGGCTGTAATAATACTTCCCCACCTTGAAGCACAACACGCTGTCCGGCGCCATCTGGCCCAGCTCCAGGTTAGCCCTGGCAATGCTGAACCCAAACCGGCTGGAGTAGGCGAATTTGCTGTACTTCTCCGCCGTGTGGGCGTAGGGCTCCATCTCCAGCCGCCCGGGCGCCAGGGCCACCGCGTTTGTTTCGTCCCGCTGGACGATCATGTTGGCGTGGGGCAGGAATTTGCACCGGTCCAGCTCGGGCAGGGGAGCGCACTCCGCCGCCCAGAAGGGGTGGTCGTCGGGCAGGGCCAGGAAGGCGAAGGTTTTCAGCGCCCAATAGGGGGAACCGGGGGCGTTATAGGTCTCCGACATCTGCAAATTGGGGTAGGCGTAGCCCACGGTGAGCACCCCCGCGTTGTCGTAGATGGGGTGGTCCAGCCACCAGGCCAGGTGCCGGACAATGATCCCCTTCATCACCGGCAGGGGCAGCACCTCCTCCCCCGCCAGCAGGGCTACCGAGAAGAACGCCCCCTGGGCAAAGCGGTAGGTCAGCGACCGGCCGTAGGCGATGGAAGCGCCGTCCCCGCCGAACCAATAGACATAGTCCTTGGCGAACTCCCGGGCGCGCTGCCGGAACCGGGCGCAGCGCTCCGGCTCCTCCCGCTCCATGAACATGGCGTAGAGCAGGCCGTAGCTCACCATAACGAAGGGGTTATAGTAGTCCTTCTCCCCCCCGGCCCCGTCGTGGTACCAGCCGCCATCGTCATAGTATTCCTCAATCCGCCGGAGGCCGAAGTCCAGCCGCTCCCGGCTGTAGGGCCGCCCCACCGTCTTCATGGCCAGGTTGGTGAGAATACAGAACCACTGCCAGTTGCTGGCCACACACTCGAAGCGGTTGATCTCCCACAGCCACTCCACCAGGTTGTCCCTTCCCCGGTCGGACAGAGGCTCCCACACCTTGTCCGGCGCAAACAGGATGCCGTAGGCCACCGCCGCCATCTCACAGAACTTTTGGTCGTAATGCCGGCATTTGCGCCAGTATTCCGGGTGGTCCGGGTCGGGGCCGTTTTCAAAGCCCCTGCGGTACAACTCCTCAAAGTCCGGCTCGCTGCCGCCCCCCGCCCAGAAGGGCACCAGCCCCCACAGGGGCCGGGCGAACGCCTCCATCTGGATGGAGTCGTTCTCATAGTGGGTGCTGGTGACGCCCAGGTCCACCCGGGCGCCCCCCTCGCTGTAATGGGGTTTCAACGGCTGGAGCAGCCGCATCAGGGAAGTTTGAGCCGCCGCTTTGGTGGCAAAATCCCGGATCGTATAGTGATATTTTTTCATAAATATACACTCCGTTTTCATTTTGTGGGGGGCCCCCCTTGATGCCCACAGAGGGAATGGGGCAGGGCATACGCCCTGCCCCTTTTGTGACGGACACCTGTCAATTGTGATTTTACCCCTTGATGCCGGTGGCGGCAACACCCTGGACAAAATATTTTTGCAGCGCCAGGAAGATCACCAGCACCGGGATCAGGGCGATAACCGACGCGGCCATAATCAGACCGTACTCGGCGGAGTACTGGCTGATGAACATGCGCAGGCCGATCTGAATGGTCTTGACCTCGTTCTTGGTCAGGTAGATCAGCGGGCCCAGGAAGTCGTTCCAGGTGGACACGAAGGTGAAGATGGTCAGGGTGGACAGCGCCGGCTTGGACAGGGGCAGCATCACCCTAAACCAGATTCCATACTCCGTCAGGCCGTCAATCCGGGCCGCCTCGCACAGCTCGCTGGGCACGCCCTCATAGAACTGCTTCATCAGGAACACACCGAAGGCGCTGAACGCCTGGAGGCAGATGATGGCCAGATGGGTGTTATTCAGGTTCCAGGCCCGCAACATCATGAACTGAGGCACCATGTACGCCTGCCAGGGCACGGCGATGGTGGCAATATAGCCCAGGAACAGCAGGTTCTTCCCCTTGAAGTTCATCTTGGCAAAGGCGTAGGCCGCGAAGCTGGAGGTAAAGAGCTGCAACAGCGTGACGATGATGGTCAGCTTGGTGCTGTTCTTCACGAAGGTGAGCAGGGGTATCTTGGTCCAGATATCCACATAGTTTTTCCAGCGGGGGTTGTCCGGAATCCACTGGATTGGGAAGGAGAACACGTCCTTGTTCATCTTCAGCGACGCGGAAAGCATCCACAGGAAGGGGATAAGCATCAGCGCGGTGATAATAATGAGCACCACATAGATCACCGTCATCGTAACGATATGGTTTCTCTTTTGAGAGCTGTTTTTCATATCTCCGCCCCTCCCCTCAGTCGTTGTTGGACGAGCTGCCGAACTGGATCAGCGTGATGGCCAGCACCATGGCGAACAGCACCATGGCCACCGCGCTGGCGTAGCCGTACTTGGGCGTGTTGACAAAGGCGATGTTGTAGATGTCGTACACCAGGGTGATGGTAGCGTTGCCGGGGCCGCCCTGGGTAATCATGAACATCTGGTCATACACCTTGAAGGAGGCGATGGTCAGGGTAATGGTAACAAAGAAGGTGGTGGGGCGAAGCTGGGGCAGGGTGACGTGCCAAAAGACGTGCCACTTGTTGGCCCCGTCCAGCTCGGCGGCTTCCACCAGGGAGGGATTGGTCCCCTGGAGGCCGGCCAGGTAGATCACCATGTAATAGCCCATGTTCTTCCACACACTGAACAGGATGACGGTAATCATGGCCGTCTCCTTGCCCGCGGCCCAACGGGGCAGGTTTTCCACCCCCAGAGCGGACAGGAGCATGTTCACCGGGCCCATACTGGGGCTGAAGATCATATTCCACACGGCGGCCACCGCCACCAGGGAGGCCACGTAGGGGAAGAAGGACACGGTGCGGAAGAAATTGCGCAGCTTCACGTTCTGGTTCAGCAGCAGGGCCAGGCCCAGGCTGCACACCAGGGTCAGGGGCACGGTGCCCAGGCAGTAGACGATGGTATTGACGAAGGAGGTCTTGAAGGTGGCGTCGCTCATCAGGTCGATGAAGTTCTTGAAGCCGATGAACTCGATGTCGTGGACGCCGTCCCAATTGCAGAAGGCCAGGCCGATGGCGAACACCATGGGCACCAGGGTGAACACACAAAAGCCGATGAAGTTGGGCGCGATAAAGGAGTAGGCGGTGAGGTTGTTGCGCATGGCGCGGCTGCTTTTTTTCACGGCCTTGCCGGGGACCGTGCTCTTTTCGGGCGCGCCTTTGGCCGGAGCTGTCATATCAATGTTCTCTCCCTTCTCACAACTCTGGACCGGCGGGGACCGGTCCAAGGCGGAAGGGGGCGGACCTGCCGCCCGCCCCCTTTCTGTTGAATGGCTTTCGTTGTTCAGGTATCTCAGCCGTTGAGGATGGCCTGGACCTGCTCGTTCATGTTGGCGATGCCCTCGTCGATGGTCTCGGCGCCGGTCATGATAGCGTCATGCTCGGTGTTGAGGACGGTCTCGATCTCGGAGGCCTTGTCGCTCAGGGGCATCTCCAGGTAGATGGCCACAGTCTTCAGCGCTTCCTTGGAGGCCTCGTCGGTGGGGAAGCCCTCCAGGGAGGCGATGATGTCCAGGGTGGCGTCGTCGAAGATGGCGGGGAAGTTGCCGGTGGAGGCCATGACGGCCGCGCCCTCGGCGGAGGCGCACCAGTTGACGAAGTCAATGGCGGCTTCCTTGTTCGCGGAGTTGGCATTCACGCCCAGGGAGGTCACGGTGCCCAGGGTGGTACCGGCAGGGGTTCCATCGGGATGGGGGTACTTCACCATGCCGAAGTTGACGGGCTCATAGCCCTCGCCGGCGGCGCTGGCGTTGTAGGCCAGCAGGGTGCCCAGGAACCAGCTACCCATGTTGACCATGGCGGCGCTGCCGTTCTCAAAGGCGGCGGAGTAGTGCAGGCCGGCGGTCTTCAGCTCGCCGTAGTCCATGACGACGCCGTCGTTCTGCTGGGCCAGAACCATCTCGTAGATGGGCTTGAGGAAGTCATAGGTGCCGTCCACGATGGTGTTCTTGCCGTCCAGCACGCCGAACAGGGACACTGCGGAGCGCCAGGTGTGGTAGTGGTTGCCGTAGACCTTCTCCGCGCCGGCGCCGGAGGTCATCTGGCGGGCCAGGGCGTCGAACTGCTCGAAGGTCATGTCGTTGGTGGGATAGTCCACGCCGGCGGCGTCAAACAGGTCCTTGTTGTAGAACACCACCCACAGGTCGGAGCGGAAGGGGATGCCGTAGAAGTTGCCGTCCTCAGCGGTGAGCTGGTCCAGCACGCCGCCGAAGTCGGCCGCGGGGGTGGTCAGCACGTCGTTCAGGGGCTCCAGCATCTCCAGGTTGATGAGGTTGGCGTAGCCGGGGATGTCCTTGATGGACAGCACGTCCAGCTCGCCGTTGCCGCCGGACAACTGGGTGGCCAGTTGGGTCATGTAGTCGGTGGAGCCCAGGTCGGTCATCTCAATCTTCACGTTGTCATGGCTGGCCATGTAGCCCTCGGCCAGAGCGGTCCAGTAAGGAGTGGAATCCTTGTCCCAGATGGCCCAGTTCAGGGTCACGGTCTCAGCGCTGGGCTCGCCGCCCTGGTTGTCGGTCTGGGCGGGGGCGGTGCTGTTGTCGGCGGGGGGATTGGAGTCGGCGCTGTCGCCGTTGCCGCAGGCCGCCAGGCTGAACAGCATGGCCAGGGCCAGGAGCATCGCAAGGGTTTTGCTGAGCTTTTTCATTTCGTTTCCTCCTCATAAAAATAAATCTTGCTGCATCGGGTACCGGGCAGCCGGACAAAAGGCCACATGTCAGATTGCCCATCTACCAATTTCATTATATTGTTTTTTTGGTGATAATGAATGGATATTTTGGGGCGTGGCCTATAAAATTTTTTTCATTTTCAGTGGTCAGTTTCAGAAACATATACTTTTTCAAAAAATCTGTCTTTTTTTACAGCCTCAAATTGTGCAAATTGACGAACTCCCCCTCAAACAGATTTGACATTGCGTTTTATCCGGTGATATGATAAATCAACTAACCATTTTGTAACGGTTTATGACGATTGAGGAGGGGAGAACATGGACCAGACACGCGCGGGCAAGCGCGTCCGGTTCGGCATACAGACCCGGGTGCTCGCCCTGGCCGTCCTGTTTACGCTGCTGGCCGCCGCCGTGGTCACCGCCGGCAGCGCCCGGAATCTGTCCGCTCAGCTTCGCCGGGCGTCCTTCCAGTCGGCGGAGTACGCCGTCCAGACCGCCGCCGACGGCATCCGCCAGGACATTCTGGAGATCGACTCCCTGCCAAGCTGGTGCGCCATGAACTACACCGCCCGCACCGCCCTGTTCTCCAACCTTTCCGTGGGGACGCTGGCCTACAAAACCTATCCCATCATCGCCAACCGCTACAGCTCCATGCGCACCTCCTTATATATCCAGCGCTTCCTCATCGTCACCGGCAGCGGCCGCATCATCATGCTGGGCACCGCCACCTCCCAGTCCAAGCCGGTCACCGCCGGCAACGTCGCTCAGCTCCCCGGCCTGGGGGAGGGGGACGCCCCCACCGAGTGGGAGCAACTGGTGCGGGACCCGCTGATGCAATCCGGCCCCACGGTGAGCGGCATCCCCATCGTCCGCTCCATCTCCAGCGGCAGCACTGCGGCCCAGGTTTATCTGTCCGTCTCCCCCGACCTGATTACCGACCCTTTGAAGAATCTCGACCTGGAGGACGGCTCCTGGCTGTGCTGGATCATGGGCGGCGCCATGTACCAGGTGGAGGAGGACGGCCTGGTGGAGATCGGCTCCGTGGACCGGCTTCCCGCGCCCATCCGGGAAAACACCCACACCCTGGATGCGGAGACCCTGGTCTACTCCACCCAGTTCGGCGGGGAGGACTGCTCCATGGTGGCCTGCCCCCTGGGCGTCCACGATCTGTATCTGGCCAAGGTCATCCCCGAATCCACCCTGGAGCAGCCGCTGTCCTTGCTGCTCAGCTCCGCCCTGACCACCCTGGCGGTGCTGCTGGTGATGGGTCTTGTGATGGCGGGCCTGCTGCACCGGACGGTGGCCGTCCCCATCCGGGCCCTCCAGCGGAGGATCGGGGCGGTCAGCCAGGGCGATTTCTCCCAGGACCCCTCCATCGAGTGGAACCACGAGCTGGGCGACGTGGGCCGGGGCATCAACGAGCTGTCCCGGAGCGTGTCCTCGCTGATGGAAAAGCGCATTGAGGACGAGCAGCAACGCCTGGCCCTGGAGTACCGGATGCTGCAAAGCCAGATCAGCCCCCACTTCATCTACAACACCTTAAACAGCATCAAGTGGATGGCCACCATCCAGCACGCCCCCGGCGTGGCCGAGATGGTCACCGCCCTCTCCCGATTGCTGAAAAGCGTGTCCAAGGGCGCCCAGAAGCTGGTGCCGCTGGAGGAGGAGTTCGCCCTGCTGGAGGACTACTTCACCATCCAGCGCTACCGCTACGGCGGGACCATTACGCTGGAGATGCCCCAACCGGAGGACGGCTGGCGGGACTATCTGATCCCCCGCTTCACCCTCCAGCCCCTGGCGGAAAACGCCATCTTCCACGGCATCGAGCCCAACGGCGGCGTGGGCAAGCTGTCCGTCACCGTGGAGCGCGGCCAGGCCGGTCAGGACCTGCTGATCCGGCTCGCCGACGACGGGGTGGGCATGGAGCCCGGCCAGATCGCCCGGCTGCTCCGGGACTCTGGCGGGGAGCAGGATGACGGCGCGCCCTTCCGCCACCTGGGCGTCTGGAACGTCCACCGCCTGTTACAGCTCAGCTTCGGGCCGGACTACGGCCTCGCCATGGAAAGCGCCCCCGGCCGGGGCACCACCGTCACTATGCGCCTGCCGAAGCAGCAGCGCTGAAAGGGGTCATCCCCGCCCTGGGGCGGGGATGAAACGCCGGCGTTTCATCTCATGTAAATAAAAACGAATTAGGAGGTGAGGGAATGTTCAAGGTATTGCTGGTGGACGACGAGCCGCTGGTTCTCATCGGCTTACAGGGAATGCTGGACTGGGACAAGCTGGGCTGGGAGATCGTGGGGACGGCCCGCAACGGAAAGGACGCCCTTGCGGCAATCCAGGAAAAGCGCCCCGACCTGGTGCTGTGCGACATCAAAATGCCCGTGATGGGCGGCCTGGCCCTGGTCAAGCGGTGCCAGGAGCTGGATCTGGGTCTGCCCATCTTCATCATGCTCACCAGCTATGAGGAATTCGACTACGTAAAGCAGAGCATCAACCTGGGGGTGCTGGAATACCTGGTCAAGCTGGACCTGACCCCTCAGAACCTGGAGAACGCCCTGCACCGGGCGGAAAACCGCATCCAGCGGGAACGGGCCCTCCGGGCCCCCGGCAGCGCCTCCCTCTCCCCGGACAACGGCCTGGTGCAGTACCGGGAGCGGTTCTTCCTCCAGCTCTACGGCGGGCTCTTTGACGACCGGGAGGAATTCCGCCGGCTGTGCGGCGATTTCGGCCTGCGCTTCGACTCCCCCTATTACGTCGTGGCCATCGGCACCCTGAAAAACCACGCCCTGGAGACCCCCAAGCTGGCCACCCTCAGCGCCGGGATCACAAACATGGCGGCGGACACCCTGCCCAAGTACATGCCCTGTACCGTGACGGGGATGGACCTGCGCCACTTCTCCGTGCTCTTCCCCCTCTCCGGCCTGGACGAGTGGAAGGAGCAGCTCTCCGCCGTGCTGGGCAAAGCCGGGAACGTGCTGCGCGACTATTTCAGCACACCCATCTGGTGGGCGGTGGGCAAGCCGGTCCAGGATATTCTGGAGGTCTGCGAAAGCCACCGCGCCGCCTTCTCCACCCTCTCCCTGCTCAGCGAAAAGGCGCCCATCGCCTTTTGCCGGTCCCAGGCCCAGGACTACCACACCCAGCAGGTGGTCCGGGTGCAGGAGTACATCTGCCAGAACCTGAGCAAGCGGCTGTCCCTCAACGAGGTGGCGTCCGTCTTCAACTTCAGCCCCAACTACCTCAGCCAGCTCTTCGCCCAGTGGGGGGAGAGCGGCTTTGTGGAATTCGTCACGGCCACCAGGGTGAACGCCGCCAAGGACCTGATGGCCACCACGGATTTAAAAATCTACGAGATCAGCGAGCGCGTGGGTTTTGAGAACGCCTTCTATTTCAGCAGGGTATTCAAAAAGGTGGAGGGAATCGCCCCAAAAGCCTACATGCAGCGGGTGAGAGGCGGGGTATAAATGGATTTATTCGGACTAAACCGTTTTATCGGCGGGCCGGACGGCGGATCGTCCCCGCAGAAGGGCCCCGCCCGCTGGTTTCAGGCGCTGTGGGACAACCTGGGAGGACTGTTGGCGGGCAACCTGCTCACTTTCGCCGGTTTTTTGCCCCTGGCCCTGGGGGTAAGCCTGGGCCTCGTCTATGAAAACCTGTGGATTACGCTGCTCTCGGGAGCCGCTGGCGGGGCGCTGGCGGGGCTGTTCTGGGGCCCCATGGTCTCCCTGTCCATCCAGGCCCTTCGGGGGAACACCGCCGGCTGGTTGGGCCGCTGGCGGCGGGGGATCGCAAAAGCCCCCCTTGCCGCTGCCGGGGCTGGCGCCGTCCTGGGGCTGCTGACCGGCGGGCTTTTGCAGGTGGAGAACCTCCTCTCCCAACTGTTGGGGCAGGGAGGTACGCCCTCCTTGATCGTGTGGGCGGTGCTGTGCGCCGACCTGTTCCTGCTGTCCGGGGCGGCGGCGGTGTGGTTCCCCGCCCTGTGCGTCTGCCCAGAGAGGGAGCGGCCGGGTTTGCGCCCCCTGGCCGGTATGCTGGCGGCCGCGCCGGGACGGGTCTGCGCGGCGGCGCTGGCGGCCCTGGCTTGGTGCGCGCTGGGGGTAGCCCTGTTTCCGGTGAGCGTGCCCTTCTCCGTGGTACTGGGCTTCTGGCCCCCGGCGCTGACCACCGCCCAGCTCCTGTTACCCGCGCTGGAGGGGGCCTTCGACCTGTCCCAATGGGCCCCCGACCCCGCCCCGTCCCCCGCCGCTTCCGTCCGGAACCGGGGTGAGATCTGGTGGCGGCGGCGCTGGCCGGCGGTGCTCATCCTCACCGCCGTCGCGGGCCTGCTCCTCTGGGGGGGCAGCGGCCTGTTCGCCCGCCGGGAGCCGGACCTGCAAATCGCGGTGGTCCACGCCCAGCCCCTTCCGGACAGCGTGCGCCAGGCCCTTGAGGACTCCCTGGCCACCCTAGTGGGGGACCGGAACGGCGACGGCGTGGCGCGGGCCCAGGTCAACGACTACGTGGTCGTCTTCGACGGCAGCGCCGCAAACGCCGATATGCAGACCGCCGGGGCCACGCTGCTGGTGTCCGATGTGGCCGCCGGGGTGAGCGCCCTCTATGTAGTGGAGGACCCGGAGGGCTTCCTGGCCCGCTATTCCGACCGGGTGGACGGGGCGCGGCGCGCCTTGTGGGCGGACTGTCCCGCGCTGGCCGGGCTGGACGCGGGGACCTACTCCACCCTGGAGGACATTGAAACGGACCTGACGGGGCAGTCGCTGCTGGCCCCCCTCTCCGTCCTGCCCTCCCTGGACGCGGGAGACGGAGCGCCGGACCTGCTGCCCACCCCGGCAGCCCCTGCGGAATAGCTTCCCAAAGATAATTAACAAGCACCGGACGGGGGATCAGTCCTCCCATCCGGTGCTTGTTTGCTTTTTCGCCTGAAAACCTGACGTCTCAGCGGGCCGCAGGGCCGCGCTCCGTTACAGCATCTGGCTGAACTCCACTGTCTTTTCCAGGTCGTTGGCGGGCAGACCCAGGTGCTGGACGCCGGTCACATTCTCCGCCCAGGTCATCCGTCCTCTCCCGCCGCCGGGTCCACATCGATCAGTACCTTCATGGTCTTCTCCCGATTGGCGTCGATAAACTTGTACGCCTCCAGGTAGTCCTCGAAGGCAAAGTGGGCGCTCTGGAGGGGCTTAAGCTGAATCTTGCCCTCGTTGACCAGGCGGATGGCGTCCTCGTAATCCTCATGGCGGTACATCATGGTGGTGTTCAGGTCCAGCTCGGAGTCGTTGAGCTTGGCCAGGTCTACCGTGGCCAGCTTGCCGAACACCGCCACCAGGATGATGGTGCTGCCTTTCCTGGCGTTCTGGATGGCCTGGTCCATGGTAATGTCGGTGCCGGCGCACTCATAGATCACGTCTGCCTTGTCTGGGCCGAAGGCCTCCACCAGCGCCGGGCCGAAGTCCCGGTCCCTGGTGTTGACCACGTAGTCGGCCCCCAGGCGCTTGGCCAGCTCCAGGCGGGTGTCGGAGATGTCGGTGGCCAGAACCTGGGTCGCCCCCATGGCCTTCAGGGACTGGACCAGCAGGATGCCGATGGGCCCGCATCCCAGTACCACCGCCTTGGCCCCCTTCAGGTTGGGGAACTGCCTGGCCGCGTGGACCGTCACCGCCAAGGGCTCGATCATGGCGCCCTCGCCGTAGGTCATCTCCTCCGGGAGGGGGGTCACCTTGGAGGAATCCACCGCGAAGTACTCGCTGGCAACGCCGGTGGTCTGGAAGCCCATGACCTTCAATTTCTCACACAGGTTGTATTTCCCGTGGAGGCAGGGGTAGCACCGGCCGCAGAACACCTGGGGCTCGATGGTCACCTTCCGGCCCACCTTCAGGTCCTTCACATATTCCCCCAGCTCCACGATCTGGCCCGAGACCTCATGCCCCTGGGTTACCGGGTAGGAGGTGTAGGGATGGGTGCCGTGATAAACGTGGATATCGCTGCCGCAGACGCCGATCTTCTTGATCTTCACCAGCACCTGGTCGGGGCCCGCCTTGGGCACGGGGACCTCCCGAAAGCTGATCTTGCCGGGTTCGGTCATCACCTGCTGCTTCATCATCGCTGACATTTCGCATTTCTCCCTTCAATTTGCTCAAACCAACCCGCCGGACAGGGGAAGCCAGTCCAGAACGCGGCGGATAAAGGGGTCCCAGAAGTCGAAGTTATGGACGCCCGATCCCTCCTCGTAGGTGATCTCCACTCCCATCGCCCTCGCCTCCCGGAGGAATCTCTGGTTGGATTCGTACAGGAAGTCCTCGGTGCCGCAGCACTGGTAAAGGGCGGGCAGATTCGCCCCAGCCTCCACCTGGTCCTTCAGGATCACCAGCAGGTGGTCCTTATGGGGGTCTATCCGCTCCAGGTCCTTGCCGAACATGGTCTGCCGCCAAAGCATGGCGTAGCGGCCCACCCCCTCCGGGGAAGCGTCCGCCGCCTCCTCCATTAGCAGCCCGCCGGACAGGCTTGCCGCCGCGGCGTACTTCTCCGGGTTGCGCAGCGCAGCCTTAAACGCCCCAAAGCCGCCCATGGACAGGCCGGCAATGAAGTTGTCCTCCCGCCGGGTGGACAGGGGCAGGAGCTTGGGCAGCACCTCGGGCAGCTCCTGGGTATAGAAATCGTAATAGGCCGCCCCGAAGCCGTCGTTGGCGTACATGCTGTTGTAGCCGTCCGGCATGACCACGGCCACGTTGGCAAGCTGGGCATACCGTTCAATGGAGGAAAACCGCTGCCAGTCGGACTCGTCGGCGGTGAAGCCGTGGAGCAGCCACAGCACCTGATACTTTTTCCCCTCCTCGGGATAGTGGTGGGCCGCGTCGAAGAAGCTGTCGTTGGAGTCGGGGGTGGGCAGGGTCACATTGACGTTCACGCTCCGAAAGAGCGCCTTGGAAAAAATTTTACACTGGATCAAAGCCATTGAGGCAACCTCCTTTATTCCTGGGGATGGACCATTACCTTCACCGACTCGGCCCCCATCTGTGTGAGGACGGCCTCCTCCAGGCGGTCCAGGCCGAAGGTGTGGGTAATGAGGGGCTCGATCTTGAGCCGCCCGCTGTTCAGCAGGTTCACCGCCCGCTGGTGGGTGTCGGGGTTGATGATGGAGCCGGTGAGGGACAGCTCCTTGGAATAGATGTCAAACAGGGGCAGCGGCGCGGTGGCCTCCGGCTCGGGAACGCTGAACAGCACGATGTGCCCCCCTCTTCCGGCGGCGCTGAACGCCTGGGTCACGGCAAAGGGCTTGCCCACGCACTCGATGACCACGTCCGCCCCGTCCAGGCCGGCAAGCTCCTTGATCCGGCCGGGGACATCCTCGTGAATGGGGTCAATAACGCCGTCCGCCCCCACCTCCAGGCCCAGCTTCCGGCGCAGCTCCACCGGTTCGCTGAGCAGGACAGCGGACGCCCCCGCCAGCCGGGCCAACTGGACCATCATCAGCCCGATGGTGCCGCCGCCGATGACCAGGACGGCCTGACCCGGGATGATATGCGCCAGGTCAATCCCGTGGACGGCGCAGGCCAGGGGCTCCGCCATGGCGGCCACGTCGAAGGGCAGGGCCGGGTTCACCGGGAAGCACTGGGCCTCGGGGCACAGGCAATACTGGGCAAAACCGCCGTCGGTATTGACCCCCAGGGCGTAAAGGCGCTCACAGTTCTGCTTCCTCCCCATCCGGCAGGGGCGGCATTTCCCACAGTACATATTGGGGTCCATGGCCACATGGTCCCCCACGGAAACCAGGGTGACTTCGCTGCCCACCGCCTCCACCACCCCGGCAAACTCATGGCCCAGCACCACGGGAGGCGTGACCTCGGCGGACCCCTTGTGGCCGTGGTAGATGTGGACGTCGGTGCCGCAGACCCCACAGGCCATGGTTTTCACCAGCACCTCATGGGGCCCCGGCTCCTTGGGGAAGGCCATCTCCCGGACCTCAAATTTGGGGGCGTGATTGGCCCCCAGGAAATAGGAACCTTTCATCATGTTCTCCTCCTCACTCCGCCCTACAGGCCGCCGCCGAGGCGTCCAGGGCTTCAAAGGTCTTTTGCTGGGGCCGGTTCAGGAACGCGTGAACCATGCCCTTGTAAAGGTAATACTCCACCTCCACCCCGCTGTCCTCCAGCCGGGCGGCGTACATGAGGGCCTGGTCCAGCAGGGGATCGCACTCCGCCGAGATAAACACGGCGGGGGGCAGGCCGCTCAGGTCCTCCGCATACAGGGGGGAGGCGTAGGGGGACAGCCCGTCGGCGGGGTCGTCGAAATAGTGATTCAGCCCGCCTGTCTCGCTGTTCATCGCCAGGAAGTAATCCCCGTTGCCGTACCGCTTCTCCGACTCGGTGCGGTAGCCCAGGCCGAAGGCCACGGCGGGGAACTGCATGATCTGCTTGAAAATCTTGGGGCCCTTCCGGTCCCGGGCCATCAGGGACACCGCAGCGGCGAAGTTGCCGCCGGCCGAGTCGCCGCAGACCGAGATGCGATCCACGTCGCCGCCGTATTCTCCGGCGTGCGACTTGGCCCAGACCAAGGTGGCGTAGGCGTCCTCCAGCCCCTTGGGGAACCGGTGCTCGGGGGCCAGGCGGTACTCCGGGGCGACCACCAGCACCCTGCCGTAATCCGCCATATACCGGGGCACGAAATCATACACGTCCAGGCTGTTCATGGCCCATCCGCCGCCGTGGTAGAACACCATCACCGGGAAGGGCCCCTCCCCCTCGGGGAGATAGACCCGGGCCGGAATCTCCCGATCCTCGCAGGGGATGCGGATATTCGCCGTTTTGATCTTCATGATCCGCCGGAAGGCAAAGGTGTCCTTCCACTGCGCGGTGAGTCCGGCAATGGTCTCAAAGTTCATCTTGATGCGGGCCTCGGTGGGGTGGGCCATATCCATATCCTGAGGCGTCTCGATGATGGCGTCGGGAGCGGCCTCCCCGTACTCAGGCTCGAAATATTTCCGGTAATGCCGGAATCCGTCCAGTTTGTCAACCATTGGTTTCAGCCTCCTTTATCGCCTTCTTGGGGGACTGGATGTGGCGCATCAGGGTAAAGGTGCCGTGCTGATAGCTGTCCAGCACCACGGAGAGCAGGAACACACCGCCGGTGACCACCTTCTGGACGTACTCGTTCACGCCGTTCAGGGTCATGCCGTTGGTGAGCATGGTGATGAGCAGGAAGCCGCCCACCGCCTTGGTGACCTTGCCCTCGCCGCCCAGCATGGACACGCCGCCGATGACCAGCGCGGACAGGACCTCCATGTCAACGGTATTGGCCGTGTTGGCGGTGCCGGACCCCATCCGGCCCAGCATCAGCAGGCCGGCGATGCTGCACATGAAACCGCAAATGGTGTAGGCCGCGATGAAAATCTTGTCGGCGTTCACGCCCGAGAGGCGGGCCGCCTCCCGGTTGCTGCCGGTAGCGAAGATCTGGCGGCCAAAATAAGTAAATTTGAACATGATGCCCATGATAATGATGACGACGGCGGCGATGATGATGGGCATGGGCATGAAACCCACCGAGCCCTGATAGAAGAACTTTAACGAATTCGGGATGCCCGAGATGGGCAGGCCGTTGCAGATGATGTAAGCCACGCCGCTGACCAGGTTAGAGATGGCGAGGGTGCCGATCATGGGGATGATCTTGGTCTTGTTGATGATGACGCCGGTGAGGAAGCCGATGACGGTGTTAATCACCACACTGATGAGAATGGCCACCCCCCAGGGCAGTCCCATATTCACCGTAAAGACGGCCAGGAGCACTGTGGTCAGGGCCACACAGGCGCCCATAGACAGATTCAGGCCGCCCACCACAATGAGGGACATCTCGCCCATGCCCAGGATGCCCATGATGCAGCTCTGGCGGAGAATGGTCAATATATTGGACGGCTTCAAAAAAGCCGGGTTGCCCATGGAAAAGATTACGGCCAGGACGACGAGAATGGCGAAGATGGAATATTCCTTCAGAAAGTTGACAAATTTTTTCATGGAACGGCTCCCCCTGTCTTTATTCGCCGGAGGCGATCTTCAAAATCGTCTCCTGGGTATATTCGGCGTGCTCCAGCTTGCCCCGCAGCTCCCCCTCGTAGAGGATGAGCATCCGGTCGGTGATGCCGATGATCTCCTCCATGTCCGAGGAGATCACGATGATCCCCTTGCCCTGAGCGGCCAGGTCGTTGATGATGTTGTAAATTTCCTGCTTGGCCCCCACGTCCACGCCCCGGGTAGGCTCGTCCAGGATGAGGACCTGGCAATTGTTGGCCAGCCACTTGCCCAAGACCACCTTCTGCTGGTTACCGCCGGACAGGTTCCCGGCCAGTTGCTGGGCCGAGGGGGTTTTGATCCGCAGAGCCTCGATCTGACCGGCGGCCGCCTCCTTCTCCTGTTTGGCGTCCACAAAGCCCATTTTGTTGGAGATCCTTTTCAGGATGGGAACCACAATGTTCTCCTGAATGTTCATCCGCAGGATGGCCCCATGGAGCTTCCGGTCCTCGGGCACCATGCCGATGCCGTACCTTACCGCGTCCTCGGGGGAGTTGACCTCGATCTTCTCCCCGTTTAAGTAGATCTCGCCGCAGTCCTTCAGCTTGGCGCCGAAAATAAGCTGGGCGTATTCGGTCCGCCCGGCGCCCACCAGGCCGCCCAACCCCAGCACCTCGCCCTTGTGAAGCTGGAGGGAGAAGGGCTTGACCCCGTTGCCCCCCAAGTCCCGGGTCTCCAGCAACACCTCGTCGGTCTCGGTGCTGCGCTGGTCAAATTCCTTTTTCAGCTCCCGGCCCACCATGTGGGCGATGAGCTGGTCCTTGGTGACCTCCCCGATGTCCTTGGTGGTCACATAGCAGCCGTCCCGCATGACGGTGACCCGGTCGGCCACCTGGTAGAGCTCGTCCAACCGATGGGAGATATAGATGATGGTGGCGCCGTTGGCCTTCATCTCCTGGATGATCCGGAACAGCACCTCCACCTCCCGCTCGGTGAGGGGGGCGGTGGGCTCGTCCATAATGACCAGCCTGGCGTTTTTGGACACCGTCTTGGCAATCTCCACCAACTGGCGGTAGGCGGTGGACAGGTCGCGGACCAGGGTTCCCGCCTTCAGCCCCTCCACCTTGAACTGGTCCAGGATTTCCTGGGCCTTCTTGTTCATCAGCGCCTCGTTCTGGAACAGGCCGGGCGTCAGCCGCTGGCCTAGAAACAGGTTTTCCGCGATGCTCAGCGTAGGGCACAGGTTGAATTCCTGATAGATGACCCCGATGCCGATCTCGGTGGAGAGGGCGGGAGTCAGCGTGGAATATTCCTTCCCCTCGAATACAATCGTACCGCTATCCGGCTCGATGGCCCCGGCGATAGATTTAATCAGGGTGGACTTGCCGGCTCCGTTCTCCCCCACCAGCGCGTGGCACTCGCCCCGCCGGACCTCCAGGGAGAAATTATCTAAGGCCACCACGCCGGGATACGTCTTGGTCAGGTTGTGGATCTCCAGAATATGTTCCATAGAAGGACCTCCCTTTTTTGCGCAGGGCGGACGCTGCCGGCGATCCGGCCGCGTCCGCCCTGTTGTCATTTGCTCACGGATTCAATTGTCTTCCGGATTAGGATTGCATCCACTCTTCCACGTTGTCCTTGGTGATGAGCACGAAGTCGCCCCAGTGGTCGCCCTTGGCGCTCTCATCGCCCTGGGCCAGGCCGATGGCGATGTCGATGAAGTCGGGGGCCAGCCGGACCAGGCCGGTGTTAATGGTGCCCTTGTAGATGCCGCCCTCCGCAATGGCCTCCAGGGCCTCGGGGTCGGAGTCGCAGCCGAACAGGCCCAGGGTGGCGGGATCGCCGTAATTGGCCGCCTGGAACGCCTGGTAGACGCCGCACAGGCCGGAGTCGTTGATGGCGCAGACCAGGTTCAGGTCATAGCCGCACTGGATGAAGTTCTCGCCGGCGGTGACACCGTTGTCAATCATGCCGCCCGGGGCCTCCACAACCCATTCCACCTTGCACTTGGCCAGCTCGTTGACGGCATCCAGGTAGCCCTGCTCGCGGGTCACCAGGAAGTCGGCCTGGGGATAGTTGTTGCTGGCGGCGTAGATGGTGTCGTCCTCGGAGAAGGTCTCGTTGATCCATTCGGCGGCGTTCTGGCCGATGGCGTAGCCCAGCGCGTAGTTCTCCCAGCCGTAATAGGCGTCGTCGCCCTCCATCTTGGTGTCGTAGGAGAACCAGGGGATGCCGGCGGCCTGGCAGTTCTTCATGGTATCTTGAAAGGTATCTCCTGTAGTGTGTACGATGAGGCAGTCAACACCCATAGCGATGTAGTTGTCGCAGGCGGTCAACTGGTCGGTGGTCTCCTGGGTGGCAGTGTACACAAAGTTGACGCCGATCTCGTCGCAGTATTTCTGCATGGCGGTGACCTGGTCGCGGAAGATCTGGGTGGTCAGGTCGCTGGTGACATAGGCGATGGTGATGTCGCTGAGCTCCTTCTTCCCGCCCTGGGTGGGCGGGTTGGACTCCTCAGTCCCCTGGGACGGAGCCTGGCTGGAGTTATCTTTGTCGTCGCTGTTGGAGCAGCCGCTGAGCGCGGCGAAGGTCAGGACCAGGGTCAAGAACAGGGCGAGCAGTTTCTTACCTTTCATCATTCATTACCTCCATTTTTGTTTTGTGGGACTGTGCAAAATGCTCCGCTTCTTTCTTAACTCGTTTATAAATTGATTTTATAAACTGCATTATTTATATAACACTTTCCACAAAAAAAGTCAATAGTATAATCCATTTTTCAGAGAAACGCTAAATTCGCTCTGCGGATTTTGTGCAAATTAGACAAAGAGCGAGGGCTTTAGCCCCCGCTCCCAATGGTTTCTCCAATTTGATTCGCGCCCTACAGGCTCTCGATCCGCTGCTCCAGGAAGTACATGGCTCCCCCCGTGGCGGCCGCCTCCTCTTTCCTGCGGCAAATCCGTATATTCGGATCGTCCTGGCCAAAGATGTCCAGATTGGCCACCTTCTGCTTCAATTTCGGCAGGTAAGGCTTTAAGTAATTGCCCACATAACCCCCCAGGATCACGGGCAGATCGCTGACCATGATGGTGTTGCAAAGCAGCATGGCCAGCATATCCAGGTACTCGTCAAAGGCGGCGGCCGCCTCCCCGTCCCCCTGTTCCACCAGCTCGAAAAACTTTGCCAGGTCGCCCCCCGCCTTTTCGGCCAGGAGCCAGGCCGCCCCATAAGCGTCATAGTGCCCCGCCTGACCGCAGTAGCACCGCCGCCCGCCTGGGACCACGCAGATATGGCCCAGCTCTCCGCTGCGGTTGTTGTCCCCCTCCACGATCTGTTTGTGGATCACGATGGCCCCGCCCACGGTGTTGCTGAGGGAGAGGAAGAAGAAGCTGTCGGGGGCGTCGTCGGCATAGCACTCCACCATGCAGGCGGCGGTGGCGTCATTAAAATAGCGGACCGGGCACGGGAAGCATTTGTCGCCAATCAGCTCCATCGGCTCGGTCACACGCAGCGCGTGAGATACCAGCAGCGACCTCTGATCCACACTCACAATACCGGGGAGGGAAATCCCCACCCCCAGCAGATCATCCTTGCCTACCCCATTCTGGGCCAGAAAGCGCTCCGCCTCGGACCTGAGCTTGGCGCGGGACTCCTTTCCGACGGAGAACAGCGCGTAGAACCGCTCGTGAGCTACCACGCCCTCCGCCAGGTCCACGATGGCAAACCCCATATGGTGGGCGGTGATATCAATTCCCAGGGCGCGCCACTTCCCCGGCGCCACCCGGACCGACACCGGCCGGCGCCCCCCTACCGACGCAGCCCTCCCGGTCTCCTCCACATAGCCCGCCTTGATGAGCTCCTCCACAATCTGCCCCACTGTGGGCAGGCTCAGCCGCAGGGCAACCGCCAGCTCGGGCTTGGTGGTC
Source organism: uncultured Oscillospiraceae bacterium (assembly GCA_910579155.1). The sequence goes on from CAJTTS010000011.1 coordinate 39,998, forward strand.
TCCCCCATCCGGATCATCTGACGCAAAACGGCGGATTTGTTTCTTCTCTTAATCTCAGAGCTGCTGTTTCGCCGCGTCATAACAATATCCTCTTTTCCCATTGCATCTGTTGCACCCAGTTTAATAAACTATTTTATGATCTATGTCGATTATAACAGAGCGCCATTTTAATTGCAAGGATATTTTGTTAATTTTTTGGCGAATTTTCCCGAGAGGGCCCTCCTGCGGCCTCAGGCCCTCCCGGCCGCTCAGCCCCGGCGCGGCGGGCCGCCGGACTATAGATTTTGAACCGCGCCACCAACCGATGGCGCGGTTCAAAGCTCAGCGCGGCCTGGTCAACCGTCTCCCGGCATCCGGGCCGTCAGCCGCACATATTCCGATAGCGGATGGCGTTCTGGTGGGTGGGTTCCAGACGGATCGTCTCGGCGAAAGCCTCCGCAGCGGCGGGGCGCTCCCCCAGTCCCATCCGGGCCAGGCCGATGAGGTAGTGGCAGTGGGCCCGGTTCTTTTTGTCCAGGTCGTCGTCAAAGATCAGAAAGTCGGGGAGGGACACCGCGAAATAGCTCACCCGCATGTGGTCGAACATGTGCCGCTCGCCGTAGTCCAGCAGCTTGTTGAACCGGGCCTTGGCCTCCACCGGCCTGCCCAGCTTCTCCAGCGCCAGGCCCTGGAAACAGATCATATCGGCGGGCTGGTCGTTGTAGTACATCATCCCGGCTGGCTCGTCGGTCCCCACGGCGGCACGCCCGAAGCAGGCCTCCGCCCCCGGCCGGTCGCCCAGCCGCTCCTTCACCAGTCCCAGGTAATAATTCACGTGGTTGTCCTTGGTGCCCTCCAGCTTGCCCTCGCCCAGATTTTCCGGGTAGGACGCGGTGCGCAGCAGGTAGCCCTCCGCCTGCTCCCAGCGGCCCGCCGCCATAGCCTCCCGGGCCAGCTCCACCAGGGCGGTGGTGTACTGGGTGGTCACCTTGCCCTCGCCGCCCTCCCAGGGGTGGAAGCGGTTGGCCATGATGAAGTCATACGCCTCGCCGTACCGGCCCAGCAGGTTCAGCAGGGTGGCGTACTCGATTTTTAAATCGTCCCGCTGCATAAACACGTCCCGGTTGGCCTCGTACCGAGCCAGCCGCTCCTCCACGGGCATCTCCAACTTTTTGTACAACTGGTCCAGCTCCAGGAACACCCGGGCGTCCCTGGGGTCCAGCGCCCAGGCCCGCTCCATGGCCTCTCTGGCCGCGGCGCCGTCATGCCGTTCGTTGTAATAGGCCAGGGCCAGGTTCCGCCACACGGTGGGGAACTCGGGATCCAGCCGGGCGGACTGCTCCCAATTCTCTGTGGCCGCCTCATACTGGAGCTTGTCGTACAGCAGGCAGCCCAGGTAATAGCGAGCCCTGGCGGGGCCGGCGGCGCGGACCCTGGCGTGCTCCAGCACGATCAGGTCCTCCAGTTTGTTGGGGAAGCAGTAATCTGCGGGGCAGCGCTCCGCCCGGTCCAGCGCCTGGGCGTCGTCCCGTCCCAGCTTCGCCTGGTAATACGCCTTGTAATAGTACAGCATGGGCCATGGCTTATCGCACAGTTCCAGCGTATCTAAGGCCTCCTCATAAGCGCCGAACTCGGCGTAGTCCCGGGCGATACGCAGCCAGGTCTCATGGAAGTCCCGGGCCAGTTCCCTGACCGCCTCCGGCCGCTCCCCGTCCAGCCGGGACCGCTCCAGCAGGGACAGGTAGTCGAAGGGATCGACGGCCAGGTTGTCGGCGATCCACGCCCGGGCCTCTTCCCCCCGGCCCAGCCTGCGCAGCAGATACGCTTTCAGCCCCCTTGCCTTCACATTGTGCCGGTTCTTCACCAGGCCCTTTTCCGTCAGCTCCAGCGCCTCGCCCCAATTCTCCCGGACCGCCTCGATACAGCCCAGGTAGTAGAAGCCCATCTCCTGCTGCTCATTGGACCAGGTGGCTTTATAGAAGGCATCGAAAGCCTCGTCCAATCTCCCCTGATAAAACAGCGCCAGACCCAGGTTGTAATAGGGCTCCGAGTTGTAGGGGTTGGGGTTCTTCCAGGTACACCGCTCCAGCGCCTTCCGGAAATGCTTCTCCGCCCGGGCAAACTGCCCCCGGCGCAGCAGCAGTGAGCCGTAGGCATTATTGAGCCGGATATCCCCCGGGTCCCGTTTCAGCCCCTCCAGGTAATAGGGGTCCGGGCGGTAGGTGGCGTGGCGGTACTGCTCGATGTGCAGTCCGGTGAGATAGAGCTCCTCGCACGTCATGATCTCCTCCGGGTCCTTGGACGCCTGGGCCGGGTCGGGCAGCTTGGGGATTTCCCGCTTCAGCGGAGTGTAGGAGACCAGCTCCCGCGCCCCGTCCAGCACCTTCAGCGTCAGCCGGGTGTCGTCCTCCACAGCGGCGTCCACCGTCTTTTGATAGGTCTGCACCGGGGACAGCGCCGCCGCCTCGTCCAGCAGCACCCTGCCGCCGTCGGTGAGCCGGATGCGGGCATGGGGATATTCCCCGCTGGCGTAAACCGTCACGGTGACGCCGTCCGCCCCGGTCTCCAGGTTCACCACCGCGTCGATGGTGGCGTTCTTCACCGCCCCCACCGCCTTGTAGGGCATGAAATACTGGGTAAAGGTTTTCTCCTCAAAGGGCTTGAGCCAGGTGAAGTCAGGCTGGTTGTCGGTGTACACCCCGGTCATCAGCTCCACATAGGGGCCGTCCTCGTCGGTGAGGTTGCGGTCCCAGGCCTTGCCAAAGTCGCCGCAGCCCCAGGTCCACTGTTTCTTGCCCGGAGAGATGTGATGGTCGGCCACGTGGAGGATGCCCGCCTGTTTCCCATAGTCATAACCGCCCACGAAGTTGAACTCGCTCTTCTCCGCCATGTAGGAGGTGGGCACAGGGATATTTTTGTACCGGGAGATATCCACCCCCGCGCTGTAATCGTGCTTGTAGTACTCCCCCGTGGCGATGGGGAACCGGGACACGTCCCGCTTGCCGTGGTCCATCACCGCGTGGACGTCGGGGGGGAAGATGGACTGTGTATTCTCGTTGACGGGGACGGCGGGGTTGGCCCACCACAGGAAGGTCTGGGGCAGGGGGGTGGGGTTGTAGAGCTGGCCCCTGATCTCAATGTACGCCCTGCCGGGACGCAGGGTAAAGCCGGCCTCGCCCCGGGTTCCGTACATCTGGTCCACGTCGGACACCCGGCAGGTCTTGGAGCCGTCCGGGTTGTCGATGAGCAGGTAGTCCACCGGGGAGAAGGTGGTGGGCCTGTGGTGCTGGGGCCAGTTGAACTCAATGCCGCCGCTGATCCACGGCCCGCACAGGCCCACCAGCGCGGGCTTGATGACATGGTTATAGTACACAAAGTCGTAATCGTTGGTCTTGTCATAGGCCCGCTGGATGCGCCCGCCCAGCTCTGGCAGGATCATCACCTTCAAATACTCGTTCTCTAGCCACACCGCCTGATAGGCCTTATCCGTCTTTGTGTCGGACACGGCGTCGATGGTGGGGTAGGGATACACCTTTCCTGAGCTGCCCTGATACACCCGGCTCTCCAGGAACATGGGATTCTTGTCCGCCTCGCCGATCTCATAGGTGGGGAGCACAATCCGTTCTTCCCAAATCCTCACGTCGTCCATTTCTGATACCTCCTGAACACAAATTTCTTATTTCTGTCATCAAGAATACCCGATCCGTCCGGAAAACGCAATCCTTTTGGTTGCCAACACGTTTCGAAAAATTGCCCTTACTTTCTTGACCGGGCGCGTTCCCTCCTCTATAATGGAATCAGATTTGAACAAGCAGGAGGGGCTGTATATGCTGTCCACGGAAAACCTTGTCGTCCCCGGTTCCGATTACTATATCTATACTCCCAGCGCACAGGCGCAGAGCCTGTTCCTTTACCCCCTCATTGTGGGCCGGTTTCAATATTTGCCCGGCTACCACCTGCGCAGGAACGCCCTGGACAGCTTTCTCGTCATGTACGTCGTCCGGGGCGGCTGCGAGGTGGAGTGCGGCGGAAAGCGCGTGCGCGCCCGGGAGGGCCAAGTGGTGGTGCTGGATTGTTACGCCCCCCACGCCTACCACACTGCGGTCGGCTGGGAGGCGGAGTGGCTCCATTTCGACGGCTTATGGACCCGGGGCTATTTCGACGCCATTCTGGCCGAGGGCGGCCCGGTGATCTCCCTGAAAAACAGTTACCGATTTGAGAAATACCTCCACAAAATCTACGTCCAGTTCCAGCAGAACGCCCCCATCCGGGAGGCGCTGCTCAATAACTACATCGTGAACATCCTCACGGAGCTCCTGGTGGGCCGGGAATCCGCCAGCCCCGGCGCACAGTCCTCCGGCATCATTGAGGACAGCATCGCCTACATCAACGACCATCTCACCCAGGAGCTCTCGCTGGAGGACCTGGCGGCCAAGGCGGCGCTGAGCCCCTTCTATTTCAGCCGCCTGTTCAAAAAGGAGACGGGCTTCTCCCCCCACCAGTACATCCTGGCCACCCGGATCAGCAACGCCAAATTCCTGCTCCAGAGCACCGGCGACTCCGTGAAAAATATCTGCTTCACCGTAGGCTTCACCAGCGAGAGCAGCTTCTGTACCGCCTTCAAAAAGGAGACCGGGCTCACCCCCTCCGAGTTCCGCCGCCAGGTCCGGGAGTAAGTTCTCCTTCACGGACAGGAGGACAGCCCTTCCGGGCTGCCCTCCTGTTTTATGTATAATGCGGTTTGAGTCAGGCTCCGGTAATTAGTCGGCCGCCTTGCCCATGACCTCCTTGTAGGTCTCGGGGGTGACCACCACGGCGTCCACGGCGGTCTCCATCTCGGGGGTCTTGCCGTCGATGATGTCGTACAGGACCTCCACGGAACCCGCGCCCACGGAGTCGGAGGAGAAGTAGGCGGAGGCCTTCATGCAGGTGCCGTCCGCGCCCTTGTCGTTCCACTCGTCCTTGGCCATGTAGGCGCCCAGGCCCACCACGCAGGCGTCGCCGTCCAGGCCCATGCTCTCCAGGGCGCGGACCGCGCCGATGGTGCCTTCCTCGTTGGCGCCGGTGACCAGCCACTTTTTGATCTCGGGATGGGCGGTGAACACGGCGTTGGCAGCGGTGTTGCCCTTGTCGGTGGTGCCGTCATAGTCAGCCTTGAAGATACGGGCAGTGTCGAAATCGGGGCAGCCGGCGGTGAAGTTATCGTACTCGCCCTCGGCGCGGGGCACGCAGGAGGACACGGTATCCATGGTCATGATGAGCAGGCCGCACTCGGGGTCGTTCACCAGGTTGTTCTCCTTGGCGTAGTTGGCCAACCAGTCGCCGTTGGCCTGGCCGATGACGTAGGCGTTGATGCCCACCCAGGGAGCCAGCTTGTTGCCGTCGCCGTCCTGGAGGGCGTCGTCGGCGGCCACGATGGGCAGATTGGCCTCAGCACACTTGTCGATGACGGCCTGGGACATGGTCTGGTCGGGAATGCAGGTAACGATGCCCTTGGCGTTGTTGGCGATGGCGTTGTCGATGGCCTTCAGGTACTCCTCGGGGCTCATCTTGGCGTCCACAAAGATGAAGCGGTCGCCCCGGGCCTCCACGGCGGCCTGAGCGGCGGCGCCCTCATCGATGAACCAGGTCTGGTCGCCGGCCTTGTAGATGCCGTAGACCACGCCCTGTTCACTGTCGCCGCCCTCGGGCGCGGTGGACTCCTGGGTGCCGGCGGGGGTGTTGCCCTCGGGCGCGGTGCTGGTGGGGGCGTCGTCGCTGGAGCACGCCGCCAGGCTGAACAGCATGAGAGCGGCCAGCAGGAAAGATACCAATTTCTTCATTTACATTTCCTCCTTAAAATTTTTGGTTCCTTCTATCCTATCTAAGCAGAGGCGGGGCCCCTGAATAGATCCTTACAGGTTCTTCATGGAAGCGGCCAGCAGGTCCTTCTCCCTCTTCTGCTTGCGGACGTAGTCAGAGGTCAGGGCGAACAGCAGCAGGCCGCCCCGGGCCACATAGTGCCAGAAAGTGGGGACCTCCACCATAATCAGGCCGGTGTTGAAGGACTGGATCAGGATGATGCCCAGGAAGGTGCCGAACATGTCGCCCACGCCGCCCACGAAGGACACCCCGCCCAAAATAACTGCGGTGATGGCGTCGAACTCCAGGTTGACGTTGGCGGCGGGCTGGCCGGAGTTCATGCGGGCGGCAAAGATAATGCCGCCGATGGCGCACAGGATGCCCATCATCACATAGCTGATGGTGATGATCCGCTGGGGGTTCAGGCCGGCCAGCCGGGCGGCGTCCTGGTTGCCGCCGATGGCGTAGACGCTGCGGCCGAACTTGGTCTTGGACAGAATGATGCCGAAGATCAGGATGCACACCAGCATGATCCACACGGACAGGGGGATGTTCAGAAACCGGGCCTTTGCCAGGGTCAGAAACATCTTATCGCTGATGGCCACCGGCTTGCCGTCGCAGATGATGTAGGCCGCGCCGCGGACGATGGACTGGGTGACCAGGGTGGCGATGAAGGCCTCCAGGTGGATTTTGTTCACCATGAAGGCGTTGAACAGCCCGATCAGGATGGCAAAGACGATGGTGATGAGCACCGCCGCGAAGAAGGGCACGCCCAGGCTCACCAGCAGGGCGGCCATGGTGCCGGAGAACGCCGCCAGGGAGCCGGGGGACAGGTCGTTCTGCCCGGCGATAATCAGGTAGGTGTGGCCGATGGCCACCATGCCCACCAGGGACGCGGCCACCAGGATGTTGACGATGTTCTGAAAACTCAGAAAGTTCTTGTTCAGCGCCGTGAACAGGATGAATACGGCGATAATGGCGCAGATCAGCACCAGCTTGTCTCCGCTGATATGGAGCTTGCGCGTCTTTTTCTCGTTCATGCTTCCTTTACCTCCCCCATCATGCCCAGGCTCAGCAGCTTGCTCTCCGTGGCGTCCTCCCGGGACACCTCTCCCACGATCTTGCGGGATTTCATGACGATGATCCGGTCGGACAGGCCGATGACCTCGGGCAGCTCCGACGAGATCAGGATAACCCCCAGCCCCTGCTTGGCGAACTGGCAGATCATGTTGTAGAATTCGGACTTGGCCCCCACGTCGATGCCCTTGGTGGGCTCATCCAGGATGAGCACCTTGGGGCTGGTGCCCAGCCAGCGGGCCACGATGCACTTTTGCTGGTTGCCGCCGGACAGCTCCACGATCTTCTTGTCCGGGGAGGGGGTCTTGATCTTGAAGTTCCGGATGCCCTCTGCCGCGGCCTGCTCCTCCTGCTTCCGGTCTACCACGCCCAGCTTGTTGGAGTGCTCATCCAGCATGGCGATATTGATGTTGTCGCTGACGCTCAGGTTGGCCAGGATCCCCTGGAGCTTCCGGTCCTCGGGGACCAGCACGATGCCGTGCCGCATGGCCTCGTGGGGGGAGCGGTTGGCCACAGGCTTGCCCTCCAGCAGGATTTCCCCGCCCCTCATGGCGTCCGCGCCGATGATGGCCCGCATCAGCTCCGTGCGGCCCGCGCCGACAAGTCCGGAGAACCCCAGCACCTCGCCCCGGCGCAGCGTGAAGGAGTTGGGCTTCACGTAGTCGGAACACACATCCCTGACCTCCAGCAGCACCTCGCCGATCTGCTGATTCCGGTCCAGGCTCTCGTAGATGTCGCCCAAGTCCCGGCCCACCATCATAGAGATCATCTTCTCCTCCGGCACCTCGCCGGTCTTGACGGTGTCCACATAGCGGCCGTCCTTGAAGATGGCCACCTTGTCGGTGATCTGCTGGATTTCGTCCATGCGGTGGGAGACGTAGATGATGATCTTGCCCTCGCTTCTCAGTTTCCGGATAATCTTGAACAGCATCTCGATCTCGGAATCGGACAGGGAGGCCGTGGGTTCGTCGAAGCAGATGACCTTCAGGTTGTCCCGGGAGTAGGCCTTCATGATCTCCACCATCTGCTGATAGGCGATGGACAGATCCTTCACCTTGGTGGCCGGGTGGATGGGCAGGCCGAAGTCGTCGATGATCGTTTCCGCCATCTCGTTGGCCTTACCGGTGTCGATCATGCCGAACCGGTTGGTGGGCATGCGCCCTAAGTAAATGTTCTCCGCCACCGACAGCTCCAACAAAATCTGCCGCTCCTGGTAGATGATGGAGATGCCCTCCTCAATGGCCTGGTGGGGGGAATGGAAGTGCTTCTCCACCCCGTCCAGCAGATACTTCCCGCTGGTGGGCTGGTAGTCGCCGTTGAGCACCTTCAGCAGCGTGGATTTCCCCGCGCCGTTCTCCCCCAGGAAAGCCAGCACCTCCCCCGCGTGGGCCTGGAAGGACACGTCGTCCAACGCCTTTACGCCGGGGAAATACTTGCAAATGTGTTGAAATTCCAGTGTGCCCGCCATTTCGCTCCCCCTCTGTGTCCAAAATTGTTTTCTGATATTATTATAACGTTTTCGGCGGATTCATCATTAACAAACCTTGCCCTGTCATTTTGAAAAATTGCTGTACTCCCCTTTTTTGCTTCCATTTTCAACGCTTTTCCCCTATAGTCAAAACAGAAAAAGGAGGGAGAAAATGCAAACCGCTATCAGAAATTTTGCCGAAAAGACCTGCCCGACTTATCCCCTATACACGATGAATGGCCGTAACGGGTTGACGGCGGCCATTCTCCCGCTGGGCGCCGTGATTCAAAAAATTGCTGTTTTTGACGCAAGCGGGCAGGATATCCCCCTGGCCCTTGGTTTTCCGGGCCCGAGGCCCTATGAAGCCCTGGCGTGCTACGCCGGGGCCGCCCTGGGCCCCAATGCCGGCCGCATCCGGGGCGGGCGGCTCTCCCTCCCCGGCGGGGAATGCGCCCTCGCCCCAAACGACGGCCCCAACCAGCTCCACGGCGGCCCCCACAGTCTGTCCTCCAAGCTTTGGGAGGTGGAGGACTTCACCTGTGACGGGGAGGAGGCATCCCTGCTCCTCTCGGCCTCCCAGCCCCACGGGCTGGACGGCTGGCCGGGAAACCGCGCCTACCGGGCACGGTACACCCTAACGGACGAAGGCTGCCTCACCGTCGAATACCAGGCCCGGACCGACCAAACCACTTACTTCAACCTGTCCAACCATACCTACTGGGATTTGACGGGGCGTTTTGACGGCTCCGCCCTGTCCCAGGAGCTGGCCGTATACGCCGGACGGGTATGCTCCAACGACGAGCAGCACCTGCCCGCAAAGCTCATCCCCGTGGACGGCACGGCCTTTGACTTCCGGCGGGGCCGCGCGCTGGACGAAGCAATGTCCTCCGCCGCCGGCCCGGCAGACCGGGAACAGCTTGACATCGCCAGGGGCTTCAACCACGCCTATCTCCTGGACGGGGAGCCGGGATTGAACCCCGCCTGTTCCCTATGCGATCCCTCCAGTGGGCGGCGGCTGGAGCTGTGGACCGACGCGCCGGGCGTGGTGCTCTACTCCGGCGGCTTCCTCCCGGCGGGGCTGGCGCTGAACGGGGGGCGCCGCTGCGCCCCCTCCTGCGCCGTGGCCCTGGAGGCCCAGGACCTGCCCGACTGCTCCCGGCTGTACCCGGCGGCCTTCCGGCCCACGCCGCCCGGCCAGGTCTACCGCCGGGTCATCCAATACCGGCTTCGTCTTCCCCGGGGGTGACCGCGGCCTCCCGCCAGCGGTTCCGGTACTGGGCCGGGGTCTGCCCCACCATGCGCCGGAACACCCGGCAGAAATATTGGGAGCTGGAAAAGCCGCAGCTCATGGCCACCTCCGTCACCGAATACTCCGGGTACCACAGCAGCCGCTTGGCCCGCCCGATGCGCAGCAGGTTGATATACTCGTTGCTCCCCATGCCCACGCACTGGACGAAGTACCGCCGCAGATACCGGGAGCTGATCCCAAACTCCCCCGCCAGGCGCTCGATGTTCAGCTCCTCGTCCAGGTGCTCGTTGATGTATTGGAGCGCCGCCTCCGCCTTTCCGTTACGCTCCCGGCCGTTCTGCTCCCGGCTGCGGCGGGCCGCCTCGGAGACGGACGCGTAGAGCTGGAGCAGCGTCAGGTCCAGCATGGTCTCCTCCGCGGGCCCCAGTTCCCCCGCCCGGTGGTAGTACGCCACCCGCTCCAGCAGGGACAGCAGCCCCTCGCAGTCCCGCAGGCGGTGGAAGGGCTCCGCCATACCGGGGAACTCCAGCAGTCCGCCCACCCGCTCCGGACTGCGGATCACCAGCTCCAACTGGGTGATCCGGCAGGGTTTCTGGCCGTCCACCATAAAGCCGTGGAGCGCCTCCGGGGCCACCACAATGCACTCCCCCTGGCGCAGGGGGACGTAGTCCCCGCCCATGCTCATGATGCAGTGCCCGATGTTGATATAGTTGATCTCATACTCCGGGTGGGCATGGGGCTCGAAGCGGTAGTCCGACGGGAACAGATAGACCCCCGCTTTGCGTATCCTGGTCTGATACTCCTCAGACCGGAGCAGTTCAAACAGCTCCCGTTCCAGTTCGTTCACCCCAACGCCTCCCCTCGCCTGAACGCCTTGTGTCACATGATCCCGTGCTTGTCGAAGGATTCCCTAGCCCCCATGCCGCCCCGGATGGCCTCCGCCACCATTTTCTCCCCGGTGGCCTTCTCATAGGCCCGCCGGATGACCTCCCGCTCGACGTCCTTGGGGATGATAAGCACTCCGTCCAGATCGCCGAACACGATGTCCCCCGGATTCACCCGGACGCCCTCCATCTCGATGGGCACCCGGTAGTCGATGACCTTCCCCCGGGGCCCCTGGTCCTGGGCGTACCGCCCGTAGGAGAAGCAGGGAAAGTCCAGGGCCAGAATGCCCCTGGTGTCCCGGTGGAAGCCGTTGACCACCGCCCCGGCGGCCTTGAGAATCTGCATCCGGGTACACATCAGCTCGCCCACCAGGGCGTAGGCGGGGGAGGAACCGGTACAGATATAGACCTCGTTCTCCTTCAGATCGTCCAGCGCCTCCAGCATCAGGCCGAAGTTCCTCTTCATGACGGGGTTCCGCCCGTCGGAACACTCCTCATAGGCGTCCGCCTCCAGCACCGGCATACACCGCCCCGCCACCACCATGTCCTCCCGGATGGGCTGGATGCGCTGGGGCAGGAACTGGTGCAGGTAGCCCATCTTGTCCAGAATATCGCCGATCACCGCGGAGTAGAGCTCCCGGCGCATAATGGCGAACAGCTCGTTGTCGTCCTTCCAGGTCAGCATCGTTTTTCCTCCTCCATTCAGTCCAGGCCCAGCACCGCGCCCTGGGCCGCAGAGCGGCTGAGCGCCCGGTATACGTTGAGATACCCGTCGGGCACGTCCTTCCCCGGCCGCGTCCACCGCCGGCGTCGCTGTTCCAGCACGGTTTCCTCCACCAGCAGCTCCAGCTTCCGCCCCGGCACGTCGATGAGGATCTCGTCCCCGTCTTCCACCAGGGCCAGCGTTCCGCCCTCATAGGCCTCCGGCGAGATGTGGCCCACGAAGCACCCCCGGTTGGAGCCGGAAAACCGCCCGTCGGTGATGAGGGCACAGGTCTCGGACAGCCCCATCCCCTCCAGGCACTTCATGGGGCGGTACATCTCCGGCATACCCGGCCCGCCCTTGGGTCCCTCGTAGCGCAGGACGACCACCCGCCCCGGCTCCACCCGGCCCTTCAAAATGGCCCGGCACGCCTCCTGTTCGCTGTGGAACACCTGGGCCCGGCCCTGTATGCGCATCAACTGCTCCGGAATGGCGGCGGGCTTGGCCACCGCGCCCAGGGGGGCCAAGTTGCCCCGCAAAACGGCCACGCCCCCAGTGGCGGCAAAGGGATTTTTTATGGGGCGGATCACCTCGGGCCGGACGCTCCCCGGGCAGTCCCGGAGGGTCTCCGCCACAGTTCTCCCCGTCACGTTGACGCAACCGCCATGGAGGAGAGGCTCCAGCTCCTTCATCACCGCCTGCACGCCCCCCGCCTCGTCAAAGTCCGCCATGTCGTAGGGGGAAGCGGGGTAGACGGAGGCCACCTGGGGGGTGGTGTGGCTCAGCGCGTCGAAGGCGCTCAGCGGCAGGTCTCCCAGCCCCGCCTCCCGGTGGATGGCCTGGAGGTGCATGATGCCGTTGGTGGAGCCGCCGATGCCCATCAGCACCCTGACGGCGTTTTCCATGGATTCTTTGGTAATGATTTTGCGGGCGGTGAGCCCCCGCTCCACCAGGGACACCGCCGTCCGGCCCGTCTCATAGGCGATCTGCATCCGCCGGGCGTACACCGCGGGCACCGCCGCGCTCCCCGGCAGGCTCATGCCCATGGCCTCGGCCATGCAGCCCATGGTATTGGCCGTGCCCAGCATGGCGCAGGAGCCGCAGCCCGGCTCGGCCAGGTTCTCGATCCGGCGGAACTCCGCCTCGTCGATCTCGCCCCGCTCCTTCCAGCCCACCGCCTCGGTGACGATGTTGCCGTCGTAGTGCCTCCCCTGGTAGCAGGCGGGGAGCATGGGCCCGGCATTGCAAAAGACGGCGGGGATGTCCAGCCGGGCCGCCGCCATCAGCAACCCAGGCACGATTTTGTCACAGGACCCCAGCAGCACCACCCCATCGAACCGGTGGGCCCGGATCATGCACTCCACCCCGGCGGTAATAAGGTCCCGGGCGGGCAGGATGTACCGCATCCCCTCGTGCCCCTCGGCGATGCCGTCGCAAGGGGCGATGGTGCCGAAGGTCATGGCGGTGCCCCCCGCCGCCTCAACGCCCCGCTCCACCTGGGCGCACACCTCGTTCAGGCTGTAGTGCCCCGGCGTGGCGTTGGTGTAGGTGTTGACGATGGCGATGAGGGGCCTTTCCAGCGCCTCGTCGGTGAAGCCCATGGACTTGTACAGCGCCCGTTTCAGCGCCCCGCCGTCCCCCTGCAAAAGTTGGTTGTAATACCGGCGCTCCTCCATGCTCACGCCTCCACAAAGTCGTTGGCGGCCACCACCGGCAGGGTGGCCCCGCCGTCGATGAGCAGTGTGCTGCCCACGATATAGTCCGCATCGTCCGAGGCCAGGTATACCACCGCCCTGGCGATCTCCGCGGTGGACGCAAACCGGCGCAGGGGCAGGCGGGAGGCCGCCTCCAGCCGGACGTCCCCTGGCGCCCAGCCCACGTCGGTATACCCCGGCGCCACCGCCGCCATGCGGATGCCCTTCAGGGACAGCTCCATGGCGGCGTTTTTGGTAAACTTGGACACCGCCGCCTTGGTGGGGCCGTAAATCGTGGCCCTGGGCCAGCAGCCCTCCACCTGGTTGGAGGAGACGTTGATGATAACCCCCTTGACCCCCTTCTCCACCATGTGCCGCGCGGCGCGCTGGCTGCTGAAAAACAGCCCCTTCCAGTCGATGGCGGTCATGCGGTCGAAGTCCTCCTCGGCGGCGTCCAGGAAGTAGACCTCGCTGCTGATGCCCGCGTTGTTCACCACCAGGTCGATCCGCCCGAAGGCGGCCACAGCCTGCTCATACATGTGGTCGATCTCCGCCACGGAAGCCATGTCCGCGTACACCGTCAGCGCCTGCACGCCGCGCTCCTCGGCCGCCTCCTTCAGCGTCCGGGCCGCGTTTTCGTCGCTGTGGTAGTTGATGACTACATTGTATCCCGCCTTGGCCAGCTCCAGGGTAATGGCCCTGCCGATCCCCTTGGCCGCCCCTGTAACCAGCGCTGTTTTTCTGCCCATAACCCGTTTCCTCCCTCTCAGGAATTTGCCCCGTAGCAATACCGTTTTCCGCCCCGCACACCGGTGCGGACCCGGTAGAGCCGTCCGCCCGCGCCTTTCTCGTCCTTGGCAGTGGTGATGAACAGCTCCCGCCCGTCCGCCCCGCCGAAGCAGCAGCAGGAGACGTACGGCTCGGGCACCGCCACCTCCTCCAGCCGTTCGCCGGTGACCGGGCCGCAGCAAATCACCTTCCCGCCGCCCCACAGGGCAATCCACAAATTTCCGTTTTCGTCGGCGCACATCCCGTCGGGGCTTCCCTCTTCCTTGGGAACCGTAACCACGCTCCGGCGGTTGGAAAGTACGACTTGATCCGTCACCGTGTAGGCGTCCACGCACTGCCGGGGCGTGTCGATGTGGTAGAGCACGCTGCCGTCTTTGCTCCAATCCAGCCCGTTTGGGATGGTGTACCCCGGATATTCCGCCGCCACCTTCCCGTTTTGAATGCAGTACAGGCTCCCGCACCCCTGCGCCCCCGGCAGGCCCTGGTCGATGGCCATGGCGCCCACCCAGAGGTTCCCGTACCGGTCGCACTTCCCGTCGTTGTAGCGCAGCGGGCCGGGGTGCTTCTGGCGCAAAAGGACTTCCCGCGTGCCGTCCGGCCTGTTCCAGACCAGGCGGTCGGTCGCCGCCGCCACAAAGCCGCCCTCCCGGTGGAACACGAAGCAGCCCGTCCGGGCCTGCTGGGGATAGACGGCGTCCCGTCCGGGGGCCCCGGTATCGTCAAATTCCAGCCGGTGGACCAGCCCCCGCTCGATGTCGGTGAAATACAGGCTGCGTTCCGCGCTGTTCCAGGCACAGCCCTCTCCCAGCACGCACTCCGGTCCATCTATCCGTAACGCTGTCAGCACAGGCTTCCCTTCTCTCTGACCGTTTTGGCCATTGTAGCATCATCCACAATTTTAGTCTATCATTTTAGAGACTCTTTAGCAATTTCGATTGCACAATTCGGAACTTGTTCCGTTTCCTTCCCTGTGATACGATTTCCATATGAAATAACACAGCACCCCGTCCATCCGGGCGGAGCGCTTGTGGCGAAAGGACGGTCCTTTTTATGGATCAGCGCAGCTTCATCGACCTGTCCGGCTACTGGCAGTTTGACCTTGCCGCAGAGGAGGACGCGGCGTTTTCCGGCGAGACCGTTCTCCTTCCCGGCACCCTGGACGAGAACCGCAAGGGACTGGACAACTCCGCCGCCTTCACCCCCCGCTACCTCCACCGGGATTACGTGTATACCGGCCCCGCCGCCTACCGGCGGGAGGTCTCCGTCCCGGCGGCGTGGGAGGGGCGCGCCATCTTCCTCCACCTGGAGCGGACCAAAAAGACCCGGGTATGGGTGGACGGCAGGCCCGCAGGGGAGCGGCAGAAAAGCTATACCACCCCCCACCGCTATGACCTGACGGCCCTGTGCCGTCCGGGGTGTACCCATACCCTCACCGTAGAGGTGGACAACTCCCCCGCCGGGATGCCCTACGCCATGTATTCCACCCTGTGGGAGGGGGAGGCCTGGTCCCACCAGCTCACCGAACACAGCCAGACCAACTGGAACGGCATCGTGGGGGCGCTGCGGCTGGAGGCGCTCCCGGCCCTGTCCGTCTCCCGCCTCCGGCTGCGACCCGATCTGCCCCCCCGTTGCGTCCGGGCGGAGGTCACGCTGGCTCGGCTGGATGCGGATGGGGAAGTGCGGGGCCACGTGGTGCTGTGGGCGGAGAGCTGGAACTCGGATCAGCCCGTCCACCGCACCCCGCCCCAGCAAGCGGAATTCCGCTTCGCCCCGAGAGCGCGCACCGCCGCCGTCTCCCTCGTCCACGGCATGGGGGAGGCCCCCTTGCTGTGGGACGAGTTCCAGCCCAACCTGTACCGCATGAGGTTGGAGGTCTATCTCGGCGAAACCCGGTGCGCCCATGCCTCGGAGGACTTCGGGATGCGCGCCTTCACCACCGGGGAAAACCAGGGCGGGCGGCAGTTTTTCATCAACGGCCGCCCCACCCTCCTGCGGGGGGAGATCAACTGCGCCATCTTCCCCAAAACCGGCTATCCCCCCATGGGGTTGGAGGACTGGCTGCGGGTCTTTACCATTTACAAGGACTATGGGTTGAACCATGTCCGGTTCCACACCTGGGTGCCGCCGAAGGCCGCCTTCCAGGCCGCCGACCGTCTGGGGCTTTACCTCTATATCGAGCTGCCCCACTGGGGGCGGCGGATGTTCGGCGACATCGCCCGGGGGGACGACGCCGACGTGCGCTATTACCAGGAGGACACCCGACGTATTTTCGCGGAATACCTCAACTCCCCCTCCTTCGTCATGTTCGCCCTGGGCAACGAGGAGCGGATCGGGTTCTACTACTATGAGGAGTTTTTGAAATTCTGCAAGGAGCTGGAGCCGGACCTGCTGTACTCCGACATCGCGGGGCACAGCACCTATCCCCCCAGCGCCGATTTCGCTACCAAGTGGCTGGAGCCGGGCTACCTGCCCCTGGTCAACGGCCGGAGCGATTGGGATTACGCCGAAACGGTCCGGGCCGCCCCCGTCCCCATCACCGGCCACGAAGTGGGCCAGCTCCAGGTATACCCCGACTATGACCGGGAGCTGCCCGCCTACGAGGGGAGCGTCCTGCGCCCCCGCAACCTGGAGCACTTCCGGGACATCCTGGCCCAGGCCGGGCTGGAGGACCGGGCGGCGGACTTCCACCGGGCCACTGGCAAGCTGGCGGCCATGCTGTACCGCAGCTTCATGGAATCCTACCTGCGCACGCCGGGGTCCGGGGGCTTTTTGCTGCTGGGCCTTCAGGATTTTTCCGGCCAGGGCACCGCCCTGGTGGGTCTGCTGGACAGCTTCCTGGAGAGCAAGGGCGCGATCACCCCGGGGGAGTTCCGCCGCTCCTGCTGCGAGCTGGCGGTGTTGGCCAGAATGCCCCGCTTTGTGTGGAAGGCGGCGAAACCTTCGAGGCGGAGCTCGTCGTCTCCAACTACTCGCCCGGCGGGGCGCGTCTGGGCGTGGGCTGGACACTGGAGACCGGCGGCGGGGCCGTCCTGGCCCAAGGCCGCCTGCCGGAGCAGGCCGTTCCCCAGGGAATGGCCACAAGCTGCGGCACAGTCCGGGCGAAGCTGCCCACCCTTTCCGCGCCCTGTCACGCCCGCCTGAAGCTGGCCCTGACGGGGGAGTACGACGCCCCCGCCGCCCCCGGCATTAACGACTACTCCCTGTGGCTGTTTCCCGCAGGGCCCATCCCCGCCTCGCCGGAACACGTGGTGCTGCGCCGCGCCTACGACACACAGGCCCAGCGGGCCCTGGCGGAGGGCAACACGGTGCTGATAATCTCTGAGGGAACCCCCGCCGCCCTGCCCCGTAGCCGGGCCGTGTCCTTCCGGCCCGACTTCTGGAGCCCCATGTTCCACACCAGCCACTCCGACGGCTATTCTCTGGGTATTTTTGTGGAGGAAAATCACCCTCTGTTTACTCATTTTCCCACCGGCTGCTTCGGCGATTGGCAGTGGTTTGAGCCGCTGCAAAACGCTCGCGGGCTGCTCGTCAACGACCTCCCCCCGGCGCTGCGCCCCATTGTACAGCC
Organism: uncultured Oscillospiraceae bacterium; assembly: GCA_910579155.1. The sequence continues at coordinate 57,250 of CAJTTS010000011.1, forward strand.
CATCGCCTCCATCGACCTGCCCGAGCGCCTGGCCATGTTGTTCGAGGCCCGGGTGGGCCCCGGGCGGCTGTTCGTGTCCACCGTGGACCTGCTGGGCAAGAGCGACCCCGCCTCCCGCGCCCTGTTGTCCGCCGTCTACCGCTATGTGTCCGGAGACGAATTCCGGCCCCAGCCGAAGCTGGAGCCGGAGGTACTGCGCGCCTACCTGCCCCCGCTGGACTTGACCGGCATCCGTCTGCGGGGCAAGTCCGCGCTGGAGGTGGGGGAGCGCTGCGTATTTACGGTGGACTGCTTCGACGGCCACGGTCCCTGCCCGACGCCGGAGGGCTGGCGGTTTACCTTCCACACCTCCGACCCGTCCGTGGCGGCGGTGGACGGGGACGGTCTGGCGCTGGGCCTGCGGCCCGGCGTGGTCACGCTGTCCGCCGCCTGTTCCAATGAGACGGGCCAATTTACCCACAGCCTTGCCCTCCGGGTGGGGGAGCCCGCCGTCCGGCCCATCCCGCTGGACGGCGCGGCAGTCTCCGTCTCCAGCGCCCACCCCCAGCACCCCGCTGCGGATCTGCTCCGCGGGGACCGCTCCGCCTTCTGGCAGTCCAATTACCTGGACCGCGCCCAGCGTCTGCCCCAGTGGGTGGTAATTGAGCTGCCCGAGCCAGCGGAGGTCAGCGCCCTGCTGTGCGGCGCGTGGCGGGAGAGTACCCGGGGCGCCATCCTGCGGGCCGCCCTGTCGGTTGGCCTGGACGGCGAGACCTTTGAAACCGTCTGCCGGGGCGAGTGGGACGAGAGCGCCGCCGGAGAAGATAAACTCTTTGCCTTCCCGCCCCGCCCGGCGCGGTATCTCCGGCTGGATGTGGACTGGGCGGTGATGCACACCGGCGACTCCAACGCCGTGAGCATCTCCACCCTGGCGCTCTACAACGGCCCCATCATCGCCTCCGCCGCCCCCCTCCCGGTCTGCGAGGTCCGCTTCGGCACGCCGCTGGAGCAGGCCCTGGCCGGCGCCGCCCAGGCGGACGTGGCGTGGACCTGGGAGGCCTACCGCCCGGACCTCCCCGGCGATTATCTGATCCGGGGCACGCTGTTCGCCGCCCGCGCGGCCAACCCCGGAGGGATCTACGCCAAACAGATCATCCGGGTGCGGCCCAAGGACATGACCACGCCCTCGGACAAAACTGCCCTGGACCGGGCGTACCGGAAGCTCCAGGCGGTGGCCCGCCGCACGGCGGACCCCACCGTGCGCCAACGCCTGGATGAGCTGCTCACCCAGGCGGAGAGCTTCTACGCCCTCACGGGCGCGGTGCAGCACGACGTGGACGTGTGGACGGACCGGATCCTCGCCGCCGGGAGGAGTTGAGCTCAGTCCCCCACGAAACCGCTGCGGTCCGAACTCCATACACCCGGGATGCCGTCCCTGTCCTACCGCCCATCATCCTCCCTGACCACCCGGTAGCCCATGGCATACAAAGCGGCCAACAGCTCCCGGTTCACACGCCTGTCTGCCCCTTTGGGTCGAAATACGGCGGAAACCCTTTACAAAAGCCCCGTTCAAAGATATAATAGTTCATAGTTCCAATACCGTTGCGACCTGCCAAACCAGGCCGGGGAGGACTGTTTACGGCAAAGAAAGGCGTGGAGGCAATCAAATACGATGTGTTTATCTCCTATCGGAGGGACGGCGGTGAATATACCGCGAAGATTTTGCGCGACCGCTTGGAAAAGCTGGGCTACTCCGTATTTTTTGACGTGGAATCCCTGCGCTCCGGAGATTTCAACACCAGGCTGTATTCGGTCATTGAGGAGTGCAAGGACTTTATCCTGATCCTCTCGCCGAACGCGCTGGATCGCTGCCAGAGCGAAGACGACTGGGTCCGCCGGGAGTCGGAGTACGCCTTGGAGCGGGGTAAGAACATCGTGCCCGTCATGCTGCGGGGCTTTGAGTTCCCGGAGTCCCTCCCCCCGTCCATTGAACGGCTTCGCTTCAAGCACGGCATCCCGGCCAATACGGAATTCTTTGAGGCCTTCATCCAGAAGCTGCAAACCTTCCTGAAGGCCAAGCCCCCGCTGTGGCGGCGGTTAGCGCAGAACACCGCGCTCAAGCGCGCGTTGCCGGTCTTTCTGGCGCTGGTGCTGGTGGCGGCGGGGGTGGGGTACGCTCTTTCCAACCGCACCGGCCCTGTTTACCCCGGCACCGAGGCGGAAAAGAGCACGGTCAGCGAGACGCTCTATTACATCCAAACGGAACTGACCCATCTGGACCTGATTGCCGACCACGCCTATAAGTCCCTGGCGGAGGCACGGCGGTACGTCTCCAGCGGTCCGGTTACCGGCACGGCCCTGTCCAGTCAGCTTGATTCCTGCCAAACGTCGATCCGGGGCCTGGCCGAGGACGCCTCCCCGCCGTCCGACCGGCTGCTGGATATGCTGGCGGACTCCCCGTTCAACCCGGCGGAACTTGTCGCCCTGCACGATCTCGTCTCCTCTTCCGCCCAGGAGTGGATCGACAACATTGACCACATCAGTTGGATGCTCAGCCCCAACAGCGGCCTGTCCGACAGCGATAAGCTGAAGATTCTGGACTCCTACCAGACAATTTTGGACGAGGACATGCAAGCCAACGCTTATTGTGCCAACGAGGTCCTACTGGTGGTGACAAACGAGTCGGCGCTGAGCGATTTCCTGTATAAGTACCTACCCACCTTGACCCATATCCCCCTGATCGCCACCTCCTGGTCGGACAGCCAGGAGGCCTTGGTCAGCGCCCAGGACGCGAGTTGGAACAAACAGCAGAAGGCCCTCAACGACCTGATCGCCATCACCGGCGAATCCTCCATGGAGCTGGCCAAGGAGCGGGCGGACCTGATCCGGCAATACATGGCGTCGGGGATGTCCCGCACCCAGGCGGAGCAGTATGTGGAGAAGATCATGGCCATCCTCAACGAGGCCTATGAAACCTTCAGCCCTGCGGAGGGGGACAGCGAGGACGTGCTGTGGGCCAAGCTGCGGGCCTTCATGGCGCTACAGCTCTACGACGGGGCGGAGGCCTGTGCGGATGCGCTGGGCGAGCTGGCGAAAGATGGCGGCTCCGGCGCCGGAGCGTATCTCCCCGCCTTGCGCGCCTTCACCAGGTGCGCCGACGCCACCGGGATCGACTACGGCGTCATGGTGACGGCCTATTACGAGCCGGGCGGCGTCAACGAGGTCTTTGAGCCGGGCGACATCATTGTGGAGTTCAACGGCGAGCCCTGCCGCAACTACGACGAGTATCTGGCGGGGAAGAACGGCCTCTCCGGGCCTGATTATACCGTGGGCGTGCTCCGCCTGAACGGCAGCGGGGAGCTGGAACCGCTCACCCTGGAGCTGGAAGGCGATATGCCCCGGATGGCGCTTCAATCGCTGAACGGCAAGAACTACGAATAAGGAGGCGCCCCGGCCATGGATTATCGGCCCGCCCCCATTGATGTGAGCTGCGTAGAGTTGTCCGACGCCTTACGCCGCGACGTGGAGAGGGAGTCAGAAGGTATCCAGCAGGGCCAGCGCCTCAGGTTCGGTGGCCAAACCGTCGGAGAAGGCGGTGGCGGACCCGGCTGCGGCGCCCAAGCGGTGGGCGGCGGCGTAATCCCCGGTTTTGAGCCAACCCGCCAGGAAGCCCGCCACCATGGAATCGCCCGCGCCCACGGAGTTGCGGACCTTGCCCGCGGGGACCCCCAGCCGATGGCAGCCACCGGTCTCGTCCAGCAGAAGGGAGCCGTCCCCGGCCATGGACACCAGCACGTTTCGCGCACCCTGCTCCTGGAGCTTCCTGGCGCAGTCCACTATCTCGTCATCGGCGGCGGGGACCTTGCCGAAAATTTCGCCCAGCTCATAATTGTTGGGCTTGATAAGGAAGGGCCTGTAGGGGAGCACGGCACACAGCAGGTCCCGGGTGGCGTCCACCACGGTGAGGATGCGCCGGCCCTCCAGCCGGGCCAGAATCTTCTGGTAAACATTGTCCGGCAAAGAAGAGGGGATGGAGCCGGACAGGTCCAGAACGTCCCCGTCCTGGAGGCGGTCCAGCTTACGGAACAGCTCCTCCAACGCGGCGGCGGGGATGGAGGGGCCCTGACCGTTGATCTCCGTCTCCTCCCCAGCCTTGATCTTGACGTTGATACGGGTCAGCCCCTCCGGAAGCCAGATAAAATCGGCCTGGATGCCGCTTTCCCGCAGGCCGCGCTCCAGCGCCTGGCCCGTAAACCCGGCTAGAAAGCCCAGGGCCACATTGGGAATGCCCAGGTTGCGCAGGACCGTGGATACGTTGATGCCCTTGCCGCCGAATTGGATTTCCCCGCTCTGGGTACGGTTGATGTCCCCGGCCCGGAATCCATCCATACGGACCACGTAGTCCAAGGCGGGATTGAATGTGACAGTGTAAACCATAACGAGGCCTCTTCTTCGTGTTTGGGATGCCCGCCATATTTGACGAAGGATTCACAATCCACGCCAAGTGTTCGGATCGGATTTCATTTGGTTGAAAATATCTTTTTTGATTGTTTTTTCTGTATAATAATACAACACAATCAATTATTTTCAATTAATTTCAGTTGTTCTTTTGCCGGTCAAGCTCTATAGCGCAAGGGGCGCCAATTTTAATTCAATTGAAACTGATGCACCAGATCGTTCATCCGCAGCGACTGATCCGACAGCTCCTGCGCCGTAGCGGCGCTTTGCTCCGAAGTCGCCGAGGTACTTTGAACAATGGAGGATATTTGTTCAATCCCCTCCGTAACCTGAGTGATCGCGGTGGTCTGCCCCCCAACGGCTCTTACCATTGCGCTCACTTTAGCGGTCACATTTTCCGCGATTGTGCTGGTTGCATCCAGCGATCCCGTCACCTTCTCAAATACCTGGCCGCCCTCCGCGACAGCGGCGATAGAAGCCTCGATCAGTTCCTTGGTCGCCTTGGCCGCCTCATCAGATTTGGAAGCCAGATTGCGCACCTCATCGGCTACCACAGCAAAGCCTTTGCCTGCGCTGCCCGCCCGGGCCGCCTCTACAGCGGCATTCAATGCCAGGATATTTGTCTGAAACGCGATATTTTCAATCGTGTCAATAATTTTGCCGATTTCCGTGGACGAACCGGAGATTCTCTGCATCGCGGTATTCAGCTCCTTGACATAGTCTACGCAAATCCCAAGCTGTGTTCCCACCTGCGTCACAAAATCTCCCGCTTCCTCTGCAGTGGAAACGGTCTGGTTTGCGCTCTCTGCGATGCTGGCGGCGGTAATGAAAAGTTCCTGTACGGCGCTGGTCTGCTCTGTGGCCCCCTGACTCAGGGACTGCGCGCTGTTGGATACCTGAACGGCGCTGCTGGCCACGGCTCCGGCGGATTGGCTGATCTGGGAAAGCGTATGCCGCAGAGAATTGTGTATCGCCTTCATGGACTGCTCCATGGTCACAAAATCTCCCCAGTATGTACGGGTGATATTCTCGCGGAAATCTCCCTGCGCCATTTTTCCCAGGTGGTGAGACACGTCCTGTAACACGTCGTTCAGGCGGAGAATCGTCGTGTCCAGCGCCATTGTCAGCTTGGCGGTCTCATCCCTGGAGCGGGCCACTGGGGTCGGCGAGCGCAGGTCGCCGTCTGCCAACTGCTCCAACCGGACAACGCAGGACTGGATGGGGCCGGAAATGGACTGTCCCACCTTGACCGCCACGGGGAAAGTGGCCAGCACAACAAGAACCACCACCAAGACCGTCAGCATAAGGCTGCGGTCCAGTGTGGACTTGAATTCCCGCTGGCTGGCTTCTATGGCGATGCTCCACTTCTGATAACCTCCAATGGGGGCAAAACCAACGAATTTATTGTCGCCATAAAAGTTGTAGGCCCCGAAACCGGTCTCCCCCTGGAGCATACGCTGGTTTACGGCGGCCACATCAGCTACGCTGGAATCTGTTTTTGCGGCCTCGATCATGTTGGAACCCGACTCCACGATGGAAGCATCCCGATGACCGATGACATTGCCCCGGTGGTCCAGCACATAGGCCACGCCATCGCGGCCCATGGACAGGTCAACTACGATGTCCGACAGGAAATCCGCGCTGATCCCGCCGTAAACGATGCCGTCAAAACGACCGCTGGTAATGATGGGGACCTCAAGCAGGAAGATCATCTGCTGGCCGTCGCTCATAATATCGGAGATGTAGGGCTGCATAGTGGCCTTACACTGCTGGAAATAATCTTCCTCTGCGTAGCTGTAGCCTGTGGAGGAAAAGCCGTTGGCATCCATTTTCCCCGTGTACAGAAACCCATTTCGCTGGGCAATTTCATCCCGGACAGGCACCAGCTCCTGGTCCATGGGGTCGGAGTCGCGGAAAATATCAGAGGCGGCGGCCTCCTGAAGCGCCGTCCAGTAGTTCCCCATCCTCCATTCCACCGCGTTCGCAGCCATCTGTGTAGCGGGGCCCAGGGTCTTTGTCATAACATCATCGATTCCGGTGGCATTGAGCAGGGCTGTGATCACACCGATCAGCACTGAGCCGATCAGCACCACCGACAGCATACTGACTTGTATTTTTGATTTGATCGACTTCATGTATCATCTTCCTCTCTTCATGCATTTTGATGTGGGGAAAGAGGCGCATTCCTCTCCAGGGCATACCATAATTTGTAAATACATTCCGACCCCACCATATACTAGCATGACGCCATAAAGAATTCAATCCTAAATTTGCGGCCTTGCGCGCGGGCGCTGTTGTGTACTTTGCCGGATTTTCACGCTCCGTTTCCAACAAGACATGTGGAAGATATATCTTTGTTTTGGGTTTGCCTGTTACCCTGGCAAGCGAAAACATAGGCTTGACTTTTCTGCGGTTTTTAATTAAGATGGACTATGTATCGCTTCATGCGACTTCGCAATAATAAAGCTGGAGGTAGCCACATGAAAAAGCGCATTTTAGTTGTCGATGACGACGGTATGAATTTGGCCAGGACGCAGATTATCCTCGGGAAGGAATATGAAGTGCTCACGGCGGAATCAGGGATGGACGCGCTGATGAGGTTGAGGGACACGAAGGTAGACATGGTTCTTCTGGACATTGATATGCCGGAGATGAA
>CAJTTS010000011.1:64442-66593 GCA_910579155.1 uncultured Oscillospiraceae bacterium
TGAGGGACACGAAGGTAGACATGGTTCTTCTGGACATTGATATGCCGGAGATGAACGGCATTGAGACCTTTGAGCGCATGAAGGGCTTTGCCCCCGAGATCCCCGTGATCTTTTTGACTGCGTCAGGGCTGGAGGAGGATGTGGTCAGCGCCATCAAGCTGGGCGCGGTGAACTATCTTAAAAAACCCTACCGTCCCCAGGAGCTGCTAAAACGGATCTCCCAGGAGTTTGAGAAGCGATGAGGCCGGAGGAACAGACAAGCAGGCACCTTCTGCTGGCGGTCATTATTACGGTACTTAGCGGTATACTGAGTTTTGTCACGTTGGTCATGTCATGGGAATTCTGGATGATTCTGCCGATAACAGCAGGATGTTTCAGCGTGTGGATTTTGCACATTACGAAGCTTGGGGCAGATACGTTTTATGAGGATCTGTGCGCGGGCGTGATGCTGATCGAATTCTTTTTCTTCAGCGTACATGAATCCAGCCTTTATGATATACCAGCCATGGCCTGCATTCTTGTCCTTGCGCTATTTATGCTGAATAAAAAGTGGATATTGCATGCGATAGCCGCCCTGTATGTGCTGGCGCTGCTGTACCACGGCCTGATCCTTCATACCATCTCAGCTCAAATGGGACTCCGGGACATCGTCCGCATAGGCCTTGGCGCTGTTGTGACCCTTGCAGGAACCGCGCTGGCGCGGTACTGGGTCAACCGGCGGAATGTGCAGCAGAAGTGGTATGAGCATGTATTTGAAGAGCTGGAGACGGCGGGGAAGCAAAACGCTGTCTTTTTATCTAATGTATCCCATGAGCTTCGCACGCCGATCAATATGGTGATCGGCATCAGCGAGGTAGCCCTGGCGAAGGAGCTTTCCCCGGACATCCGCTCGGATATGTCATCCATAAAGCTGGCGGGAAAGCGCCTGTCCAACCAGATTAACAATATGCTGGACTATACGGAGATCTTGGAAGGCACGCTGACCCCGGCCAAAAAAGAATATATGATCACCTCGGTGCTGAACGATGTGATCACAACGGTCGCGCTGCAAACCAACCGGCAGCATTTGGAGTTGGTGTTTGATATAGACCCCAATGTGCCGGCGACCCTTGTCGGCGACGCGGAAAAGATTTCCCATGTACTCAAAATCCTGGTGGAAAATTCCATCAAGTTTACGGAAGAGGGCGGCGTGAATATCCGTATCAAGCACCGCCAGGAGAATTACGGCGCCAATCTGGTCATTGATATCTGTGACACCGGCATCGGCATGACCGATTCTCAGCTGACACAGATGTATGATGTCTTTTATCAGGCGGATACCGGGAGCAGCCGTCTTGCGGGAGGGCTCGGCCTTGGCCTCCCTATCGCGCAGGGACTTTTGACCGCCATGGGCGGTTTTATCCATTTCAACAGCGAGGAAAGGCAGGGACTGTCCGCCCATATCGTGATTCCCCAGGGGGTTGTGGATGAACGGCCATGCATCGTGCTCAATCACCCGGAACAGCTGTGTATAGCCTGCTATTTCAGGCCGGAAAGATATGTCTGTGATGAGGTCCGGGGATATTACGACGGGCTGATCTATAATCTGATGCATGGGCTTGGCATCCAAGGATACCAGGCGCATAATTTTGAGACTCTGCTCAAATTGCGGCGCAGCCACAAGCTGACCCATGTGTTCATTGCCCAGTCGGAGTATGATGAGAACCGGGAGTATTACGAGGAGCTGACGAATACGCTCCGTGTTATCGTGATCGCAGAGAGGGATTTCACGCTGAGCGCTGAAAGCCGTCTGCTTGTGATACATAAGCCGTTTTCCGCCCTTTCCGTGGCGAATTTGCTGAACGGCGAGATGGGGGAACGCGGGTTCGCGGAGGACCAGGCTGCGGGCCGGAAGCCCTTTACCTGCGTTGGAGTCCGAGCCTTGGCGGTGGATGATGAAGAGATGAACCTCATGGTCGCAAAGGGAGTTTTGGGAAACTATGGGATCGAGGTAGATACCTGCCTGAGCGGAAAAGAGGCCATCGCCCAGTGCGGAACCACAGCCTATGACATCATCTTTCTGGATCATATGATGCCCGGCTTTGACGGCGTGGAGACGCTGAAGAGGATCCGGGAGCTTCGGAACGGAATGTACCAGGACCTGCCGGTGAT
>CAJTTS010000011.1:66693-69737 GCA_910579155.1 uncultured Oscillospiraceae bacterium
TCAACGTGGACGTGGGACTGGATTATTGTGCCGGGGACGAGGATTTTTATCGGGAAATGCTTCGGCTTTTCAGCGCCCAGGGCGAGGAAAAGCGGACGGAGATCGCCGCGTTATATGAAAGCGCCGACTGGACGGACTATGCTATCAAGGTCCACGCGCTGAAGAGCACATCGCTGACCATCGGGGCGGAGGCGCTTTCCGCACAGGCAAAAGAGCTGGAGCTGGCGGGAAAGCGGGGCGATGTTGACTTTATCCGGGCACATCACCATGCGCTGCTGAGCGCGCATGAAGAACTCTGCGCGCAAATTACCGGGCTGTAGCTTTTCCCGTGTTTTTCCTGGAAATATTACGATTTGAGGAGTGGGAAACCGCGTGATAAAAAAATGGTTTGAAATCATCACCGATCACAGGATCAGCCTGTATGAGCGTATGTTCCGCCTTGTCACGGGCATCTGCATGATTGCGCTGGTATTTACCATGCCCATGGGCCGAACGCTATGGAACATTCTTATCATGGTAGTTTACCTGATCGCTATGGCGCTGATTGTCAAATTCAGCATTCAAAAGAAATGTGTTCATACAGGGGCCACTATTATCGCGATACTGCTTCTAACGCTTTTTCCCGTCTGCTTTTTTACAGCGGGCGGGTTTTACAGCGGAGTGCCGGAATGGTTTGTCTTTTGCTTTGTTTATGTCTGCATTACCCTGCAAGGGCGGCGCAGGAATGCGTTTTTTGTGCTCTGTACGCTGGAAACCCTGTTTTGCTACGGCTTGGCTTTTTATTACCCGGAGCTGGTCGCTCAAAACGAGCAGCATCACGCCTTTTTCGACTCTGCGTTCTCTGTGATCATGGTCGGCCTGCTGACCTGTGTCCTGCTCATGTTCCTGAACAGGATGTATGAAGAGGAGAACGCCCTCACCCAGAAGCAGAAAAAAGAGATCGAAGAGTTGAACCGCGCGGAAAATCACTTCTTCTCCAGCATGAGCCATGAGATTCGCACGCCTATCAACACAATCATTGGCCTGAACGAGATCATTTTGCGGGAGAACACTTCCGAAGAGGTGGCGGAGAACGCCAGGAATATCCAAGGGGCCAGCAAACTGCTGCTCTCGCTGATCAATGATATCCTTGACATATCCAAGATTAAATCGGGGAAGATGGAAATCGTCAACGTCTCCTATGAGACAGGCGCTCTCTTCTCCGAGATCGTCAATATGATATGGATCAAGGCAAAGGAAAAGGGGCTGGAGTTCAAGCTCCAGGTGGACTCATCCATCCCAAGTATGCTCTGCGGGGACGAGGTTCGTATCAAGCAGGTTTTAATCAACCTGCTGAACAACGCGGTGAAGTATACCAGCGAAGGCTCTGTGACCCTCTCTGTCCGGTGCGAACGACAGGCGATTAACCGGGTGCGTGTCTGGTACTCCGTGGAGGATACCGGACAGGGCGTAAAAAAGGAGAACATCCCTTATATTTTTAACGCATTCCGGCGGGTAGATGAAGAGCGGAACCGTTATATCGAGGGGACCGGGCTGGGATTGAGCATCGTCCACCAACTGGTGGAGCTGATGGGCGGCGAGATCAGCGTGAACAGCGTCTATACGATAGGCTCAAAATTTGTGGTCATGCTGGAGCAGGACATCGTTGACGGCAGGGAGCTGGGAACGTTTACCCTTGCCTCCCGCACGAAGGTACACGAAAGCGAAACTTACCAGCAGAGCTTTGAGGCGCCGGATGCCCATATTCTTGTGGTGGACGATAACGATATGAATCTGCTGGTGGTAAAAAAGCTGCTTGCGGAGACAAAGATTCAGATCGATACAGCCTCCAGCGGCGCCGAATGCTTAAGCCTGACACAAAACTACCACTACGACTGCATCCTTATGGATCATTTGATGCCGGAAATGGATGGGATCGAATGCCTCCACGCGCTGCGGGCACAGCCAACGGGATTGTGTCAGAATGTCCCTGTGGTTGCTTTGACCGCCAACGCGGGCAGCGACAACCAGCTTCTCTACCGGAAAGAGGGATTCAGCGGATATCTTGCCAAGCCGGTCAGCGGCGCGCTGCTGGAGGCGGCTGTGCTGAGTATTCTTCCCAAGGAGCTGGTGCACCTGAATGAAAATGTCAGGCAGACGGATATTGAAAAAGATATTCTGATCTTCGAGCAGGCGCAAAGGCGCTCGGTGCTGGTGACAACAGACAGTGTGTGCGATCTGCCGGAATCCTTCTTGAAGGAATATGACATTTCGGTATGTCCCTACTATGTCTGCACAGATGAAGGGCGGTTCCTGGATGACCAAGAGATTGGGACGGATGAATTGCTGATGCATATTACGGAGGGCCGAAAGGGCGTTTCTCAGCCGCCTGAGGTGGAGGATTACGAACGGTTTTTTGCTCAGAAGCTGACGGAAGCGCAAAATGTCATTCACATTGCCATGGCAAAGCACGTCAGCAAGGGATACCAAAACGCTCTTGAGGCGGCAAAATCCTTTGAAAATGTTACAGTGGTCGACTCGGGGCATCTCTCCAGCAGCATGGGCCTGCTGGTATTGTGCGCGGCCCACATGGCGGAGCATCACGCGGCAAAGGAGGATATCGTGGAGTCCGTGAAACGAATGCGGCGGTTCATTTCTTCCGCGTTTATCATAGACACTACCCATATGATGTGCAGCTCCGGGCTGATATCCAAGAAGATACAGGTTCTCTGTGACGCGCTTCTGTTGCATCCGGTGCTTATGCTGAAAAAGAGTAAAATGGTAGTCAGGCGTGTGGAAATGGGCAGCTTTTCACACATGGCCAAAAGGTATATCAAGAAAACGCTGCAAGAAACGAGAAATATCGACCGCCGCATTCTGTTTATCACATATTCCGGGCTGGATAAGGAGAAGCTCCAGTACATCAAAAACTTAGTGCAGCAATATTGTACATTTGAACGGGTCTACCTGCAAAAAGCGTCTTCTGCCATTGCCAGCAACTGCGGTCCCGGTTCCTTCGGCCTCCTGTTCATGCGAAGGGACGACGTCTCACACTCCTTTTTTGA
>CAJTTS010000012.1:0-32653 GCA_910579155.1 uncultured Oscillospiraceae bacterium
CGCCGCCAAGAAGGAGGTCCCGGGCCGCCGCGGCTTCCCCGGCTACCTGTACACCGACCTGGCCACCATGTACGAGCGCGCGGGCCGTCAGCTTGGCAAGCCCGGCTCCATCACCATGATCCCCATCCTGACCATGCCCGAGGACGATAAGACCCACCCCATCCCCGACCTGACCGGCTATATTACCGAAGGTCAGATCATCCTGTCCCGGCCCCTGTACCGCCAGGGCATCAATCCCCCGGTGGACGTTCTGCCCTCCCTGTCCCGTCTGAAGGATAAGGGCATCGGCGAAGGCAAGACCCGGGAGGACCACGCCAACGTGCTCAACCAGCTCTTTGCCGCGTATTCCACTGGTAAGGACAACAAGGAGCTGATGTCCATCCTGGGCGAGGCGGCGCTGACCCCCACCGACCTGCTGTACGCCAAGTTCGCCGATGAGTTCGAGCGGCGGTACGTCAACCAGGGCTATGAGGAGAACCGCTCCATTGAGGACACCCTGGCCCTGGGCTGGGAGCTGCTGTCCATCCTGCCCAAGGCGGAGCTGAAGCGGATCAAGCCGGAGTTCATCGAGAAATACCTGCCGAAAAAAGAGCAGTAAAGGAGGGGTTCAGACATGGCAAACACCGTGGTCAACCCCACCCGAATGGAGCTCACCCGCCTCAAGGGCAAGCTGAAAACCGCCCAGCGGGGCCATAAGCTGCTCAAGGACAAGCGGGACGAGCTGATGAAGCAGTTCCTGGACACGGTCCGGGAGCTGCGGGAGCTGCGCTCCCAGGTGGAGGAGGATCTGATGCGGGTGCATAGCTCCTTCACCGTGGCCTCCGCGCTGATGAGCGCCCAGGCCATGGAGCAGGCGCTGATGTACCCCAAGCAGTCCGTGGAACTCACCATGAGCTTCCAGAACATCATGTCCGTCAATGTGCCCGTCTACCACTACCAGACCCGCACCGACGACACCGGCGACATCTTCCCCTACGGCTTCGCCGCCACCAGCGGCGAGCTGGACGGGGCGGTGGCCGCCCTGGGCGAGGTGTTCCAGAACATGCTCAAGCTGGCCCAGACCGAGAAGGCCGCCCAGCTCATGGCGGAGGAGATCGAAAAGACCCGCCGCCGCGTCAACGCCCTGGAGTATGTGGTCATCCCCAACACTCAGGATTCCATCCGGTATATCACCATGAAGCTGGATGAGAACGACCGGGCTACCACCACGCGCCTGATGAAGGTGAAAGACATGCTCCTGGAGCAGGCCCTGGAGGAGAAGCGGGCCGAAACCGAGCGGGCAATCAAGACGTTCGGGAAATCGGGCGAAGGTAGGGCAGAGGTTTAAGGGTTAGTTATACCGCTATTTACCACTTGAAAAAGTGCCCAAAAAGAAGAGATGGTACTGCTCGGGAGGAACCCCGGGCAGTACCATCTTTCTAAATGATGATTTTAGGAGAAGCGCCCCCGTCCGCCAGACGGGGGTGCTTCCTTATACCTCCATGATGACAGGCAAAATCATGGGATTGCGTTTCGTTTTCTTGTAGAGGTAGCCGGACAGCGCGCCCTTCATCTCCGATTTGATGGACGACCAGTCCCGCACATGGCGCTGCTCACAGGTGTTCAGCGCGTCCACTGCCACCTGGCGCAGCTCCTCCATCAGCTCCTCGGATTCCTTGACATACACGAAGCCTCGGGTGATGATATCCGGCCCGGAAATCACCGCGCCGTCCTCGCCGGACATGGATACCACAACCACCACCATACCGTCCTGAGCCAGGTGCTGGCGGTCACGGAGGACCACCGCCCCTACGTCGCCCACACCGTAGCCATCCACAAACACCTTGCCCGCGGGGACGGTGCCGTTGAGCTTGGCGCTGTTTTGGGTGATCTCAATGACCCGGCCCACGTCGCTGATGACAATGTTCCGGGGGTCCATGCCCATGTCCCGGGCCAGCCTGGCGTGGGTCTTGAGGTGCCGCTGCTCCCCGTGGACGGGGATAAAGAACCTGGGCCGCACCAGGGCGTGTATGATCTTCAGCTCCTCCTGACAGGCATGTCCGGAGACATGGAGGGGCAGTTCCCGCTCATTGACCACCTCGGCTTCCCGGCGGTAGAGCTCGTTGATGACGTTTCCGATGGAGTCCTCGTTGCCGGGGATGGCGGAGGCGGAGATGATGACCCGGTCGCCGGGCTGAATGTCCACTTGGCGGTGGGTGTTAAAAGCCATCCGGGTGAGGGCGGACATAGTCTCGCCCTGACTTCCGGTAGTGATAATGCACACCTTGTCGGGAGGCAGGGTTTTGATGTGGGCGATGTCGATGACGGTCCCCGCCGGGATATTCATATAGCCCAGCTCGGTGGATACCTTCATGGCATTTTCCATGCTCCGCCCCGTAACCGCCACCTTCCGGCCATATTTCGCCGCTACATTGATAATCTGCTGGATGCGGTCAATGTTGGAAGCGAAGGTGGTGACAATAATGCGCTGCTCACAGCCCCGGAACAGCGCGTCGAAAGATGCGCCTACGGACCGCTCGCTCTTGGTAAATCCGGGGCGTTCCACATTGGTGGAGTCGCACAGCAGGGCCAGCACGCCCTCGTTGCCCAACTCGCCCAACCGGGTCAGGTCGGCCATCCCGCCCTGGATGGGGGTGGGGTCGATTTTGAAGTCGCCGGTGTGGACGCATACGCCGACGGGGGTGCGGATGGCGAAGGCCACCGCGTCGGCGATGGAGTGGTTGATGTGGATGAACTCCACGGAAAATTTGCCCGCTTTCACGGTCTCCCCGGCCTCGCAGGTGATGAGCTTCACCTTATCGGTGAGGCGGTGCTCGTCCAGCTTCAGCTTGATGAGGCCCGCAGACATCCGGGTGGCGTAGATGGGGGCGTTTACATCCCGCATGAGGTAGGGGATGGCCCCGATGTGGTCCTCATGACCGTGGGTGATGAAGATGGCCCGGATGCGGTCCCGGTTCTGGATCAGGTAGGTGAAGTCGGGAATGACCACGTCAATGCCATACATGTCGTCGTCCGGGAAGCCCATGCCCACGTCCACCAGGATAATGTCGTTGCCGTGCTCATAGACGGTGAGGTTCTTGCCGATCTCGTTGAGACCGCCGAGAGAAATGATTTTCAGTTTTTCTGCCATAAATGCTCCTTTTTTGTTATGTTGATGATAGATGCGCAAGGAATTGAGGCCGGACCGCAAAAGGCCCCGCCTACTGCTCCTATGTAGATGGCAGAGAGCTGTGGATACGGCAAAATACGCGGCGCACTCCCCCGCAGTTGTCACGCTTCGCCTTCCCGCGACGGGCGGCTCAACGCTGCTGTGCTGTGCAGACCGGTCTAACCCCTGCCCGACCCTGTCCCGCCGGTAAGGGGTGGTCCCGGCCCCGCAGCCGGTGCCGTTCCTGTGCTCTGCCGATCAAAAAGCGCCGCTGTGGCGCTTTACGCCAAAGGAAAAAGGCTCTACTCAACCCGGAGGGAGGAGCCGTTTCTGGAAGTATATCACAGTTGGAGGGAAAAGTACAGTGTTTTTTGCCGAAGTTCCTTTTTAAGCTCAGCGCCGCTGATTGAAAATCCGGTGATTTCACAAACGCTGTTGCATTAGATATTTTGATATGTTAAAATAAAAATACCTAATTTGCGGAGGGATTCATATGATTATTGTAAAAATTATTACCCTTGCGCTTGGCTTGGCATTTTTACTGTTTGGATACTTCATTTATTTTCGAAGGAAATACAGTCTCATTAACGGTTTCGAGGCAGATTATCAAAAAGGGCGCAGGGATGAGCAATACGCCAAGCGAATCGGTCTGCTTGAGTTCATGATTGGCATTGCTTTGCTTGTAGGCGGTATTATTTTGACTATACTTGCGTGAGCTGAAAATTTTGTGCCATAAAAACAACTAAAAACAGACTAAAAATCAGTTCAATAGGGTATGGTTTAGGTCTACACAGGGAGGGCAGACCTATGAATGACAAAGCATACCTCAGCATCCGGATGAACCGGCAACTCCACGACAAATTTCAGTCCGTGGCGGCTTACGAGGGCCGCTCCATGAGCGGGCAGATTCTGTATTTGGTCAACCAATGCGTCCGGGAATTTGAAAAAGAGCACGGCCCCATTGACCTGCTGGACCAGGAGCAATGAGTCCGCTGCGTTTTTTGCTGGACCTGCTCTACCCACCCAAGTGCCCGTTCTGCGGACGTATTTTGGAGCGGGGCGAGGAGGGGTGGTGCGCCTCATGTCAGGAGGAACTGCCCTGGACCGAGCCGGGCGACGCCAAGTATGTGGAGTTCTGCGACGCCTGCCTGTCGCCGCTGTGGTACAAAGACGGCGTGCGGGATGGGATGTACCGCTACAAGTTCGATGGCGGCCGGGGGCACGCCGCGCTGTTTGGGACGCTGATGGCCCAGTGCCTCCGGGACCGCTGGACGCAACCGGTAGACCTGATTACCTGGACGCCCCTGCACCCGAAGCGCAAGCGAGAGCGGGGCTACGACCAGGCGGAGCTGTTGGCCCGCCGTGTGGGCGAGCTGACGGGTCTGCCGGTGGAGCGCGCCCTGGAGAAAACCCGGGCTACCGCCGTCCAATCCCAAAGCGGGGAGGATGAGGCCAGAAAAGCCAATGTCCAGGGGGCCTATCGCACCCAGCCGGGGCTGGATTTGACAGGGAAACGGATGGTGCTCATCGATGACGTGGCCACCAGCGGCGCGACGCTGTCGGAGTGCGCCGCCGCTCTGCGCCAGGCGGGCGCAAGGTCTGTGGTAGGCCTGACGTTTGCCAGGGCGAGATAAAGAAAGCGCCGGAGCTTCTTGGCTCCGGCGCTTTGCCGTTTATTCCAGCGGTTTTCCCTGGGCGTCGAACAGGGGCAGCTTCTCCAAAAACAGGATATCCTCCCGATTGGCGGCGCCGCCCTCGGCCAGAATGGCCATGCGGCCCACCACCTGGCCTCCGGCCTGGTCCACCAGGCTTTCCACCGCCGCCAGCGACCCACCGGTGGAGATCACATCGTCCAAAATGAGGATGCGTTTGCCGGAGATTTTCTTCGCGTCCGCGCCGTCCATATAAAGCTTCTGCTCCCCCACGGTGGTGATGGAGCGGTCCACCGCCTCGAACACCCCGTCCATGTACAGCTTGGGGGCCTTGCGCACCAGGAAGTAATCGTTCCGGCCGCCCTGACGGGCCATCTCGTGAACCAGGGGGATGGCCTTGGCCTCCGGGGCCACCATGTAGTCGAAGTCCGGGGCGATTTTCAGCAGGTCCCGGGCACAGGCGCAGGTCAACTCCACGTCGCCGAAGATGACAAACGCACCAATCATCAAGGTGTCGCTGATGGGGCGCAGAGGCAGTTGGCGGGTGACCCCGGCCACAGTCATTTCATAGGTCATGCGGCTCATCTCCTAATCGGGGCGGCGTGCCCGCCGTTCCCCTGTAATTTATACGAGAGATATTATACTATTTCTGTCCCTTCTTGTCAAAATGTAATGAAGTTTTTCGCCGCGGGAAAAAACTGTAGAATTTTCCCAGAGTTTATGATATCATTCTTCTTGTCAAGTCAATATTCTTCGGTATAATCGGGACGAGATGGGCCCCGAGTCTCTACTGCCCAACCTATTTGGGCAACTACCGAAAACAGAACAGGTTCGGGAATTTGGTTTGTTTCCGGACTCATTTTGTTTTTGCGTCCCGCTCCGGTTTGCCGAAAGAAAAATGGGAGAGGGAGTTTTTATGGAAAAAATCTTTAAGCTGAAGGAGAACGGCACTACGGTCCGCACCGAGATCGTGGCTGGGCTCACCACGTTCATGACGATGGCCTATATCATCGCCCTGAACCCCAACCTGATCGTCGGCTTCGGCCAAGGCGCGTTCGGCGGCTTCGGCGCAGATGGCGCCGCCGCTTGGAACGGTGTGTTCCTGGCCACCTGTCTGGCCTCGGCGGTGGCCATGTTCTGCATGGCCTTCCTGGCCAACAAGCCCTTCGCGCTGGCCCCCGGCATGGGCCTCAATTCCTACTTTGCCGTGGTCATCGCCCAGATCGCCGGCGCGGCGGGCTGCTCGTACCTGGCCGGCCTCCAGGCCGGTTTGTGCATCATCCTGGTGGAAGGCGTGGTTTTCCTGGTCCTCTCGGTGCTGAACGTTCGGGAGAAAATCGTGGAAGCCATCCCCCTGGGGGTGCGGCTGGGCATCGGCCCCGCCATCGGCCTGATGCTGATGAACATCGGCTTCGGCTCCAACGCGGGCGTGGGCGCCGCCAATGAAAACTACGTCATGCGGGACTTCTTCGGGGCGCTGGCCGCCAGCACCGCCAAGGAGGCCCTGGGCGAGTACTGGCCCGCCATGGTGCTCACTGTGGCGACCATGTTCATCGGCCTGTTTGCCATCATCATCCTGGCCCACTATCAGGTCAAGGGCGCGGTGCTGTTCGGCATGCTCATCGCCTCGGTGGTCAACTGGGCCGGTCAGGCCGTCTTCCTGGGGTCCAACCCCTTTGCCTCCCTGTCCACCGCCAACTGGCTGCCCCCCTTTGGCGACATGGCGCAGACCACTCTGCTCAAGTTTGATTTTGCCACTCTGTTTTCCCTGGGGTGGACCACCGTCGTCATCCTGATTATCACCTTCTGCATCATTGACATGTTTGACACCATCGGCACCGTGATCGCCACCGCCAACCGGGCCAAGATGGTGGACAAGGACGGCAACATGCCCCAGATGCGGGAGACCCTCCTGTCCGACGCCATCGGCACCGTGGTGGGCGCGTGTACCGGCACCTCCACCGTCACCACCTTCGTGGAGTCCGCCTCCGGTGTGGAGGCCGGCGGCCGCACCGGTCTGACCGCCCTGACCACCGGTATCCTGTTCCTGGCCTGCATGTTCATCGCCCCCATCGCGGCTATCATCCCCGCTGCTGCCACCTCCGCCGCCCTCATCTATGTGGGCATTCTGATGCTGGGTGGCCTGAAGAACATCAATTTCAACGATATGGCCACCGCCACCCCCGTGTTCATCATGTTGCTGGCCATGCCCATTTCCGGCTCCATCGGCCACGGCATCGGCCTGGCCCTCATCGCCCACACCGTTATCAAGGTATTTACCGGCAAGGCCAAAGACGTGTCTGTGTTGACCTACGTCATCTCCGCCCTGTTCCTCATCAAGTTCTTCCTGGCCGTGTGAGTCGCGTTTGACCATAAAAAGGGCCCCCACCGCACCTGGTGGGGGCCCTTTTTCGCCTTTGATTGCAATGCTCACTTATTGATACCGGCTGCCCGCTGTTCTACCAGGGTAGACAAGGCGGGCTTCGGTGTCGTCAAATCCGGCGGAGGCGAGGATGGCGGCGTAATCGGTGCCCATGGTGGGGGCGGGCAGCCACACCCGGGCGGCGCATTGCGCCAAGCCGCCGGCGGTGACCCCGCTGAGGGTGTTGGTCCCCCGCAGGGCATCCTCCGTGGTCTGGACTGCCAGGGCCGTATCCTTGGCCGCCAGCTCCTCCGACAGGCGCTGCCAGAAGGCCGTCACAGGGGCGCTCAGGTCTTCGGGCCGGTTGTCGCTGACGGCCAGCACGTTGACCTCGCCGGCATCGGGATATCCCGCGCTGTCCAGCAAAATCTCGTCAAAGCCCATATCCGCCAGCTCCAGGCACAGGGCGGACAGGTAGTCCGTCGCCTCTTGGCTGGCCGGGCTGGTCCAGCCCAACCCCTGGACGTCATACCAGACGTTGCCGCCCCGGGTCATGATGGAGCCCATCCAATTCCGGGCCAACACAGGGTCCCGGAAGCATTGCACCCGGGCCACCAGGTAGAGCTCGCCGGAGTCGGCCAGAGCGCGTACCGCTTGGGCAGTCAGGTTATCGGAAGCGTTGGTGCCCAGCGTGGCGGCCAGGGGGACCTGGGACTGCCAGGCGAGGTCGCCGTAACTATTTTTCATTTCCACCACCAGGGCGTCTCCACCGGAGGAGAGCACCACTTGGGCGGCGGAGCCGCCGCGCAGTTGAGCTGTGGTCACCGTCACCGCGTGGATGGACGCGTACTGGGGAGGCGGCGGGGTGGGTTCCAGGGTGGGTTCCACCTCCAGGGTGGGCTCTACGGTGATGCCGACGGGATCGGTGTCTACCTCCAGGGGGTCGGACGCAATCGGGGGCGGAGTGCTGTCCTCCGTGGCCCAGGGCCAGTGGACGATCACCCCGTTAGGGGTGTATTCCAGGTACTGGCTCATAAAGGTCATAACAGCCACGCCCGCCACCAGCAGCACCGCCAGCAGCGCGATGATAAACAGCAGCACCGTCCGGGTGCGGCCTCCGCCCCGGCCCCGGTACTCGCTGTATCCATATGAATTTCTGCGTCCGCTCATGATGACACCCCCAGGGGGCCATGCGCCGGTGCGCAAGCCCTGCCGTGTGATGCAGCCCGCCGGGGAGACGCGCCCCCGCGGCGAAAAATAGCCGAAGTATGATACCACAGGCGCGAAATGCCGTTGTGATATATGCGTGAAATCAAAAATAACAGCCGCTTGTGGCTATTATACCACAACACCCGGCGCCATTCCAACTGCAAAATGCAGATTTTTGTGAAAAGTTTGTTAAATTCCCCTGGAAAAAAAGGACCGCCCAACACTGTCGGGCGGTTCTCATCTCCCGGCCCAGTTGGCCAGCAGCAGCAGGGCAAAGCCGGGCGGCCCCAGCACCCCCAGCACCAGGCCGTTGAGCAGATTCACCCCCAGAGTGACCCCCATCAGCCCGCCCAATCCCCGGAACAGCCAGAGAAACACCAGCCCCAGCCCGGACCGGACGACGAGGCGGCACAAGGCGGCCAGAGGGCGGCGGCACAGGCCTACGGCCAGGAGCAGGCCCCCGGCCGCCGCCAGGAGCCAGCCGTTCACACCGCTTCCTCCTGGGCCGCAGCCTCCAAGAGCTTCACCTGCCGCACAAAGTAGGAGTACCGGCTCTGAAGCGCGTTGATCTCGTAGACGCAGGCGTCCACCAGATCGGGATCGCTGTAGATGTTGAACTGGGCGTAGGCGTAGTTGAGCTGGTCCTTGGTCTGCTTCATGCCCTCCATGAGCTGGCGGCGCTCCTCCTCCCGCCGCTCCGCCGCTTTCTTGCGGCCAAACCGGACTGCTTCTGCCATGGGCTTCACCTTCCTTTCCGCTCAGGGCCGCGGGGCCCTTTTCCAAACTCTATGCCAAGTTTGGGCAAATATTCCAGTTCTTATACCTGACGGCGGCGCACATTCTCCGCCAGGCGCAAAAAACAGCGTCCCCCAACGGGGGACGCTGCCTTTTCGCTGATTAGTAGAACTTCTTATTGCGGTTCTTCCGGGCCGCCTCGCTCTTCTTGCGGCGCTTGACGCTGGGGCTGTCGTAGAACTCGCGCTTGCGCACCTCGGCCAGTACGCCGGACTTGGCGCAGCTCCGCTTAAAACGCTTCAGCGCATTCTCCAGAGACTCGCCCTCGCGGACATGAACTTCGGACATCTATTTTCCCTCCCTCCGAAACATCCGGCTATTTCCAGGATGCTTTAGGGGCCATTTGGCTATGGCTTTAACAGCACTATTATATGTGAAAATATGGCCGTTGTCAACCGCAAAATATGGGGGATTTCGCGGCGGAAGGCGGCAGATACTGTTGGACTCCCGCCGGGGACGGCAGAGGGAACGGGCCGCCCCGGCCGCCCCGGGGCGGTTTTCGCGTGGACGATGCCCCGTTATGCCCGGTTTTTCTCCACGGCCCCGCCGGGCTTCTTCTCGCTGGCGGACAGTTCGCCGGAGCTGCCGCCCGCAGCGTTGATGGCGGCGTTGATGGTGCGGCCGCCCGCCTGCTTGGCGTGTTTGCCCACCTCGACCTTGTTCTTGGGACTGCGCATGATGACCGCCGGACCCTGGACGCAGCCGCCCTGGCAGGCCATGCCCTCGATGAAGTTCTCGGGGAGCACGCCCTTGTTCATCTTCATCAGCGCAATCTTGCACTCCTCAATACCGGAGCAGGGCAAAGTCCTGGCCTCCACGCTGCTGCCCATCTCCTTGAGCGCCTGGCCCACGGCGGCGGCCACACCGCCGCTGGCGGCAAAGCCGCGGCCAAAGCCGCTGGCATTGTCCAACTGGGCCTCGGGCATCTGGGTTACGTCAATACCCTTGGCGGCGAGCATGGAATAGAGCTCCTCGAAGGTAATCACCAGGTCCACGGAGGAACGGGTGCGGCCCAAATGGAACTCGCGCTTCTTGGCCACGCACGGGCCGATGAACACCACCCGGGCCAGGGGGTCCTCATCCTTGATCTTGCGCCCGATCATAACCATGGGGGAGGGGGTGGTGGATACCCTGGGCACCATGTCGGGCATGTGCCGCTCCACGTAGGCCACGAAGGCCGGGCAGCAGGAGGAGGTCATGGGCTCGCCGCCCCTCTCGTCGAACTCGGCGGCCTCCGCCTTGGCGGTGAGGTCGGCGCCCAACGCCACCTCCTGCACGTCGTAGAAGCCCATCTCCTTCAGCGCGGACACCATCTGACCGGGGGTACAGTTGAACTGGCCCACAAAGGCGGGGGCCAGGATGGCGTATATGTGCATGCCCCACTTGTCCGCGCCCAGCAGCATCTGGATCACGTCCACGATGTAAGATTTATCCATGATGGCACCGAAGGGGCACTGGACCACGCACTCGCCGCAGGAGATGCACTTGTTGGCATCAATGCTGGCCTTGTGGTCGGGGCCCATGGAGATGGCCTTGACAGGGCAACCCCGCTCGCAGGGCCGCATGTTCTTGGTGATGGCGCCGTAGGGGCAGGCGGACACGCACTTGCCGCACAGCACACACTTGGAGTGATCGATAACGGGTCGGTGGTTCTCGATGCTGATGGCCCCCTTGGGGCAGGCCTCCATACAGCGGTGGGCGATACAGCCCCGGCAGGACGGGCCAACGCTGATCTCGGTGACGGGGCACTCGTCGCAGGCGATGGGCATGACTTCGACCAGGTTGGGGTTGGCCCGATCGCCGCCCATGGCCATCTTCACCCGGCTGTTGACCACGGCCCGCTCCTTGTAGATACAGCAACGCATCTGGGCCTCGGGGCCAGGGACGATCTCCTCAGGGATATCCAGCAGCTCCTTGGTGTCCAGCTTCTCGGCCCAGGCAAGGCGGGCCACAGCGGTCAACACCTTGTCCTTCAGTTCCTGGACGGAAGTTTCATAATGACGCATGACAGGTCCTCCTCCAAATAATAGAAAAGTGGTATGAATTGTTAAAATTTTGTCGATTGACTATATAGATTATAACTTCTCCGGCCCGGTGCGTCAAGCCATAAAGGGGCATATCCCGGCATAAAATTTATGGAGAGGCTGCCAGGGGGACGTTTTCTTCTTGACAACGCACCCTGAAATATGCTATGGTTTTCCTATAAGAATCATACTCGGTCAAAGGAGCGGAAAACAAAGGAGGTCGGGCATATGGGGCTGTTTCCCAGATTTGACGAGCAGGTCCCCGAGCCCTCCGAAAACCTGCCCCGAAAGACCGGCCTTGCCCGCCTGTGGCAACTGGCGAGCCGGGATCTGTGGGGCAATTTCCTGGCGGGCTTGCTGGCGCTGCTGGGTTGTGTGCCCTTTGCCGGGGGGCTGGTGCTGGCAGTGATCGCCAGCTCCATGCCGCTGGCCCCGCTGTGCGGGCTTGTGGGCGGGGCAATTGCCGGGCCGGAGCTGTGCGGCCTGGCGGACACCCTGCTGCGGGGCCTGCGGGACGACGTGGGGCGGGCCTGGTGGCCCACCTACCGCAGGGCTTGGAGGCGCAACGCCAAGACGGCCCTCCTGCCGGGAGCGCTGGGCGGGGCGCTGCTGAGCGCCCAGATCTTCACGCTGCTCCACGCCGGGGCGCTGGCCATCGACCTGGTCACCAGCGTGGCGCTGGTGCTGGGGATCGTCATCCTGCTGGGCCTGTCGCTGTACCTGTGGCCTCAGATGGCGCTGATGGAGCTGTCCTTCGTCCAACTGCTGAAAAATTCGGTGCTGCTGTTTATCGGGCAGCTTCCCCGGAGCGCGGCGGCCCTGGCCTTCTGGACGGCGTACATCCTGGCCTCCCTGCGGTTCTTTTCCGCCGCCCTCAGCCTGCTGCCCGTGACCAACCTGTGGTTGCCCGCGTTGCCCGCGCTGTTCCTGGTTTATCCCGGCCTGGAGGAGGCCTTTCAGATCGAAGAGAAGTTCCGGGATGGGAACCAATCCCGGTGAAATCAATAGCATCATGACCGTCGGACCCGCGTCACCCGTTTTGATGGCATTGGCGGTGGAGTACCGCCTTACCATACCAGCGCCTCCGGGCGCGCAATTTGACGGGCCGTAAGCTACTCCATTACAATAGCTTGCGGTACTGAAAAAAGGAGGAAAAACTACCGCTTCGGCTTGCGGTGCGGCAGTGTGGAGACCTGTCGCAATGCTCCCGGGATCAAGCACCCGGGCAGCGAGGTGGAGATGGCGGAGGCCGCTCCATCAAAGTCGGGTACTATGGCCGGTTTGTCCCTGAAGAACATCATGAAGATCTATCCCCACAGCGGCGACCAGAAGAAGTCCAAGAAGAAGAAAGGCGAGCCCGAGAAGAAGACCAACCTGCAGGTCACCGAGGAGGGCGTCATCGCCGTTCAGAAGTTCAACCTGGACATCGCAGACAAGGAGTTCATCGTGCTGGTCGGCCCCTCCGGCTGCGGCAAGTCCACCACCCTGCGCATGGTGGCCGGCCTGGAGGAGATCTCCGGCGGCGAGCTGTACATCGACGGCAAGTTGATGAACGACGTCGCCCCGAAGGACCGCGACATCGCCATGGTGTTCCAGAGCTACGCTCTGTACCCCCACATGACCGTGTATGAGAACATGGCTTTCCCCCTGAAGCTGCGCAAGGTCCCCAAGGATGAGATCGACAAGCGGGTGCGCGAGGCGGCCGAGATCCTGGACATCACCCAGTACCTGGAGCGCAAGCCCAAGGCCCTGTCCGGCGGCCAGCGCCAGCGTGTGGCCATCGGCCGCGCCATCGTGCGTGAGCCCAAGGTGCTGCTGATGGACGAGCCGCTGTCCAACCTGGACGCCAAGCTCCGTAACCAGATGCGTGCCGAGATCATCAAGCTGCGCCAGAAGATCAACACCACCTTCATGTACGTCACCCATGACCAGACCGAGGCTATGACCCTGGGCGACCGCATCGTCATCATGAAGGACGGCTACATCCAGCAGATCGGCACCCCGCAGGAAGTGTTCGATCACCCCGCCAACCTGTTCGTCGCCGGGTTCATCGGCATGCCCCAGATGAACTTCTTCGACGCCAAGCTGGTCAACGAGGGCGGCAAGTACGCCGTGTCCGTGGGCGGTTGCAAGGTGGTACTGTCCGACGAGAAGCAGAAGAACCTGTCCGCCAAGAAGGTAGCCGCGCAGGACATCACCCTGGGCGTGCGTCCCAGCCACATGGTCCTGTCCAAGGACCCGGCCAACACCCTGTCCGCCGTGATTGAGGTGTCTGAGCTGATGGGCAGCGAGGTCCACTTCCACGCCAACGCCAACGGCAAGGATGTTGTCGTGATCGTCCCCACCATGGACGCCGATGGTGAGCGCATCGACTCCTTCCACTCTGGCGACAAGCTGAATCTGACCTTCAGCGGCAACGTGTGCCACATCTTCGGCAGCGACGGCAAGAACCTGGAGTTCTAAGCTCTAAGCGCAAGCAACAACACAAACTGCCCGCGGGCCTGTATGGAGGCCCGCGGGCTCTTTTTTGAACGAAACCGGTTTTATATGTGTGATATTTCCAAACCTGACAAGAAATATACGGCCATATGCGATGATCGAAGCGGAATTCTTCTTGTTATTCGACGGTTTTCAGGCTCTCCACCATGTCCACTTTCTTCAGCTTGTAGTGAGCCGCGATGTTCACCGCCACGGAAAACGCCACCGTCAGCACCGCCGCCAGCACATAGGCGTAGAGGGGCGCGGTGCGGCCGAACATGACCAGCTCCACCTCCACCGTCAGCACCATCCAGGAATGGAGGAACCGGCCCATAACCAGCCCCAGCACAATGCCGAACAGGGTCAAAAACAGGTTCTCCCGGTAGACGTAGGCGGTGACCTCCCGGTCAAAGAAGCCCAGCACCTTCAAGGTGGCCAGTTCCCGGACCCGCTCGGTAATGTTGATGTTGGTCAGGTTGTAGAGCACCACAAAAGCCAGCGCCGCCGCCGCTGTGATGATGACGACCACGGCGTAGTCGATGGCCTCCATGCTGTCGGTGAAGTTGTCCCGGAGGGTAGCAATATAGGAGTAGGAATCCACCCCGTCCATGGCCATCAGGTGGTTGGACACGGCGTCCGATTCCGTCTCCCCGGCCTCCTCGGTATAGCGGAGGAGAATTTCGTTCTGCTCCGGCTCCTCCCCGAACAGGCTGCGGTAGCACGTCTCGGAGAGATACACATAGTGGGATACGTAATTCTCCACAATGTCCGAAACCACCGCGTCCACCCGCTTGTCCCCGTCCAGGGTGATGGTGTCGCCCACCGACACCTCCAGCAGCTCGGACAGCTTCTCGGTGATGACCACTCCGTCGTCGGGCAGGATAACGCCCCCGTCGTCCAGCCGGTGGCCCAGTTGGATAAACTGGGTGAAGCGGTCCAGCTCGTCCACGGCAAACATGGTGGCGCTCTGCGCCGGGCCGGAGCTGGACACGTCCAGCTCGGTGGCGCTGGCGGGCAGGTAGCCCTCCACCCAGGGGCTGTCGGTGAGATACCGGTCCACCTCCTCCAGCGTTTCCGCCTCCACGTCCGTGTTGATGCCCAACGTGGCGTCATAGAGGAACACGTGGTCAAACTGCTCGTTGAGGATGGAGAAAATGGACTCGTGAAGCCCAAATCCGGTGACAATCAGGGCAGTACACCCGCCGATGCCGATGACGGTCATCCAGAACCGCCGCTGGTAACGGAACAGGTTGCGCATGGTCACCTTCCAGGTAAAGGTGAGCCGCTTCCAGATGAAGCCCACCCGCTCCAGCAGTACCCGACGGCCTGCCTTGGGGGCCCGGGGGCGCATCAGGTTGGCCGGGGTGTCGATCAGCGTGGACAGGCAGGCCCACAGCGCCGCCCCGGTGGTGCACACCACCGCCGCCAGCACACAGAAGAAATACAGGTCTGTCTGGGGCTTAAACTCCAGGGGCGGGATAGCGTACATGATATTAAAGGCGTTGGCAATGACCAGCGGGATCAGGGTACACCCCAAGGCCAGACCCAGAACCCCGCCCACCAGGCTGGCGGAAAAGGCGTAGCCGATATACTTTTTAGAGATGGCCAGCCGGGAGAAGCCCATGGCCTTCAGCGACCCAATCTGGGTACGCTGCTCCTCCACCATGCGGGTCATGGTGGTCAGGCAGGCCAGCGCCGCCACCAGGAAAAAGATCACCGGGAATACGTTGGCCAGGTTGCTCACCCGGTCGGAGTCCTGGAAGTAGCCCACGATGCCCGCATTGGTGAATCGGCTGAGGACATACCACTCGCACTCCTCCACCTTGTCCAGCTCAGCCTGGGCGTCATCCAGCTTTTTCTGGGCGTCGGCAATCTCCTCGTCAGCCTCTTTCTTGCCGTCCTCATACTCCGCCAGCCCGTCGGCGTACTTTTTCTCGCCGTCATTCAACTCTGCCAGGGCGTCGTCCAGCTCCCGCCGGCCCTCGGCCCGGGCGTCGGCCAGCTCCGCCACGCTGCGGTTGTATTCGCTCCAGCCGTCCCGGATGTCCCGCTCCGCCTGGTCCAGTTCCCGCAGAGAGGAATCCAGGGTAGCTCTCGCCTCGTCCAGGGTGGCCTTCACGCCGTCCAGCTCGGCCTTGGCAGCATCCAGTTCGGCCTTGACCGGGGCCAACTGGGCATAGCCCGCGTCGATCTGGGCCTGGGCCGCGTCCAACTGGGCCTTCTGCGCCGCCATCTGGGACACCGCCATGTCGTACTGCGGGGTTCCCTCATAAGGGGCCAGCGCAGCGTGGTACGCCGCCCAGCTCTCGTCCAGCTTGGCCTTCTGCTCATCCAGGGGGGCGGCGGCCTCCCGGTACTGGGCCAGACCGCCGTTATACTCGTCCAGGCCGTCCTCATACCGGGCCAGGCCGTCGTTGTACTCGTCCAAGCCGTCCTGGTACTTCACCCGGCCGTCGGCCAGCTCCCGCTCGCCGCTGCGCAAGTCGGCATAGGCGCGGTTCAGTTCCCGCTGGGCGTTGGCCAGCTCCCGCTCCAGGGTGTCCTCCCCGTCGTGGTACGACTCCCAGCCGTCGTCCAATTCTTTTCGCGCGTCCTGAAGCTCCTGCCACGCGTCGGACAGCTCCTGCTCCGCCTCCGCCTTGGCGTCCTCGAACTCCGCCCGTGCGTCGTCCAGCTCCTCCTGGGCATCCCCGATCAGGGAGTCGTACCGCGCCTGGGCCCGCTCCTCCGCCAGAGGGTCCAGGCTGTCCACCAGCGCGTCGATCCTGTCCTCATATTCATCGCCGTAGGTGTCCAGCGCCGCCAGACCCTGGCCGGTGAAATAGGCGCAGGTATAGTAATCAAAGGTAAAGTTCTCCCCCGGCACGTAGACAAAGGCGTCCACCGAGCCGTTGCCCATGGAGGACGCGCCCCGGTCCAACCCCACGTACAGCGGGGACTCCACCACGCCCACGATGGTGTAGGACGTATTTTCCAGATCGTCCTCATCGTCTTTGGCAAGGGTCAGCTCCAGTGTGTCCCCCACCTGGAGGCCCAGCTTTACCAGCAGCAGGGGCTCGGTGACGCACTCGTCCACCCCCTCAGGCAGGCGGCCCTCCACCACGTCCAGCAGGTTCAGCTTCTCCGGCATGGAGCGCACGTTAACAATACGGTCCGTGGCGGTGGCGTCCAGCTCCCGGCCCCCCTCCACCTCTTCGATACCCGCCGCCCCGGCCAAGGCTTCCAGATCCTCCTCCGTCAGGCCCAGGGTGGACAACACGTAGCCGTCCATAAGATGGGTGCGGTCATAGTAGTTGTCGGCAGTGTACTGCATGTCCGGCGCGGTGGTTCGCAGACCGGACAGAAAGGCCACCGCCAGCGCCGCCAACACCAGGATGGACAGATACCGGCTAAAGGTATTCCGGATCTCCCGGATGGCGTCGGTATTCAGGTGGTTTTTCCGCTTTGCCGTTACCATTCGATCTCCTCCACCGGGGTGGGGCGGTCGTTGCGCTCCACGTTGGCCACCCGGCCGTTCTTGATGTGGATCACCTGGTCGGCCATGGGTGTGAGAGCGGTGTTGTGGGTGATGACGATGACCGTCATACCCTCCTGGCGGCAGGTGTCCTGGAGCAGCTTTAAGATTGCCTTGCCGGTGACATAGTCCAGCGCTCCGGTGGGCTCGTCGCACAGCAGCAGCTTGGGATTCTTTGCCATCGCCCGGGCAATGGCCACCCGCTGCTGCTCGCCGCCGGAGAGCTGGGCGGGGAAGTTATCCAACCGGTGCCCCAACCCCACGTGTTCCAGCACATCCCGGGCGTCCAGCGGGTCCCGGCATATCTGGGCGGCCAGCTCCACATTCTCCAGGGCGGTCAGGTTCTGCACCAAGTTGTAGAATTGGAATACGAAGCCAATGTCGTGCCGCCGGTATTCGGTGAGCTGTTTGGCGTTGTAATCGCTGACCTGTGCGCCGTCCACAGTGATGGTGCCGCCGGAGCAGGCGTCCATACCGCCCAGCATGTTCAACACCGTGGTCTTGCCCGCGCCGGAAGGGCCCACGATGACGGTGAATTCCCCTTTTTCGATGGTGAAGTCCACGCCGTCCACCGCCTTGATGGTGACCTCGCCCATTCGGTACTCTTTTTTGACGTTCTCAAAGGATATGTAGCTCATTCCGCTCCCCCATTTTGAAATTCCGCGCCCTCGCGCCCGCTTTTGCGCGATGATATCATTCCTATGTTTGCGCAGCATTTCCGTTCTGTTTCCGGATGATTAAATATTATACTTTATTTTGCTTGAGTGCAACTGTTCCCGGGGAAAATTCAAGGTTTATTCAAAAGATTTCTTCATGTTCCTGCCAAAACGCGGCAAAGCGGGTTGTTTTTAGAAGGTTGCAGTTGACTAACCGCCCTTTGTTCAGTTAAAATACGCACATTGATAAGGGAGTAGTCGGCGGCTTGCCGCGGTACGGTCAACATACTGGCGGGACATTCGCCTGGCCGTGCATAAGGGGTACCCGCAAAAGCGCACTTCAGCTTTTGTGGGGAGAGCGGGGCAGCGTAATGACCGAGCTTTCGCCATGGGCGGAAGTTCGGGATATAAATCTTGCCCCTACGATGACGAGACTTATCCGCGTATGCGGGTAGTCTCTTTTTTTGTTGCCCCGCATACCTTCAAACAAAAGAAGAAGGGATGATGTATCATGGGATTTGCTGATCTGTTCGTCCTGGCCGTGGGGCTTTCCATGGACGCTTTCGCCGTATCCGTCTGCAAGGGCCTGTCCATCCGGGTGCTGCTGCCCCGGCACGCCGTCACTGTGGGGCTATGGTTCGGGGCGTTCCAGGCGCTGATGCCCGCCGTCGGCTGGCTGCTGGGCTCCGCCTTTGCCGACGTGATCGCCGCTGTGGACCACTGGATTGCCTTCGTATTGCTGGCTATCATCGGCGGCAACATGATCCGGGAGTCCTTCGACAAGAGCGAGGAGGAGTGCGACCCCTCCCTGGCTCCCCTGACCATGCTGCTGCTGGCGGTGGCCACCTCCATCGACGCGCTGGCGGTGGGAATTACCTTTGCTTTTTTGCGGGTGGATATTCTCCCCGCCGTCACCCTCATCGGGGCGTGTACCTTCCTCATCTCCGCCGCGGGGGTGAAGGTGGGCAACGTGTTCGGCGCCCGCTACAAGTCCAGGGCGGAGCTGGCCGGCGGGGCGGTGCTGGTGCTCATCGGAGGGAAGATTCTGCTGGAGCATTTGGAGCTGCTGCCGTTTTAAACTCGCTCATGCCTTGGAAGGAGCGGCTGTCCAGTCCGGACAGCCGCTCTTTATCCCTTATTCGTTTAGAAATTGATCAATTCGCTGGTTGTAATCCGGAGCTTCCTCATATGCGGCATGGCCCAGCGTATCATACATATAAATCTTACATCCCAGCTCCGCAGCAATTTCCTCCGACGCAGCGCCTGTCACTACCCGGTCCTGTTTCCCCCCGATCACAAATACGGGACACGTGATTTTATGAAGCTCCGAATAGGAATCGCAGGTCAAACAGGCTTTTGCCAGGGCGATGAACCGGCTGAAATCCTTCGGCTTTCCTATTTTTGTCAGAACCGGGATCAGCCGCCTGTATTTTTTGAGATAGGCTTCCGAATACATTTTCTCAAACATATCCCTGACAAGCGTCTCATATTCCCGCCGTTCCGCCATCTTAATCCAACCGCTGACCGCCTCTTCCATGACGGCGTTTTTTCGGGACGTCGTGACGCCGAGCGCAAGCTTATGCACCAGGTGGGGGTAGTCGATTGCCAGGTACTGCGCGATCATCCCCCCCTGCGACACGCCAAATACATCGGCTGCACGCAGGTGAAGCCACTCCATCATGAAGGCCACGTCGCCCGCCATCTCCCGTACCGTATACCCGTCTGGGACGGCGTCCTTTTTGTCAACCACATATACGGTATACTTTTTCGCAAACATCCGGTACAGATAGGCCAATGGAACCGCCGCGTTTTTGACCCGCTGGAAGCTGAGGCCCGGAATCAAGATCAGCGCGTTATCTCCTCTTCCAAAGACAACGCAATCCAAATCCGTTCCGTCTTTTTCCAATGTCATGCTTCTTATGCGATTGATCCACATATCTATGTTCACATCCTCTCGGTATGTTTATAAATAAATTTTTTATATCACATTATAACATACCACAAGGCTTTTGCAATGGTGCTGGTGAAATCGCCGGAGTTCTCAGGGCCAGCCATTATCTCGAAAAGGGTCCGCCCGTTTTCCCTGTTGAAATAGGGCGGAAAATTTGATATAATAGATTGTTATATTGGAAACAATAGCCTGTGATACTGACCGGCAGCGCTTAGATGGGAGGGGCGTATTATGAAATATCAACAGTGGAACCTGCGCCGCCCCGGCAAGGCGGCCGCCCGGCGTACCCTGGAGGAATCGGGCCTGTCCCCCTTGTGCGCAAGCCTGCTGTGCGCCCGTGGGCTGGATCAGCCGGAACAGGCCGCCCGGTTCCTCTCCAGCAGCCCGGAGCGCTTTCACGACCCCTTCCTGCTCAAAGACATGGACAAGGCTGTGGAGCGCATCCGCCGGGCCATCGACACCCATGAGCTCATCTGCGTCTACGGCGACTACGACGTGGACGGTATCACCGCCACCTGCCTGCTTACCGAAGCCCTGGCCTCCCTGGGGGGCGAGGTGACCAGCTACATCCCAGACCGCTCCGAGGAGGGCTACGGCCTCAACCCAGGGGCCGTCACCCGGCTTGCAGGCCAGGGGGTCCGGCTTATCGTCACGGTGGACTGCGGCATCACCGCCGCCCCGGAGGTGGACTTCGCCCGCTCGCTGGGGGTGGACGTGGTCATCACCGACCATCACCACTGCAAGGACCGCATCCCCGACGCCGTTGCGGTGGTGGACCCCCGGCGGCCCGACTGCCCCTACCCCTTCCCGGAGCTGGCGGGGGTGGGCGTGGCGTTGAAGGTGGCCCAGGCCCTTGTGCCCCCCGAGGACCGGGCAAAGGTGTTTCTCCGCTTCGGCGAGCTGGCCGCCATCGGCACCGTGGCCGACGTCATGCGCTTGACCGATGAAAACCGCTCTATGGTCCACATGGGGTTGGAGCTGCTGGGCCATACCAAACGTCCCGGCCTGCGCGCCCTGCTGCGGGAGGCGGGCCTGGACCCCGGCGCCATCCCCACCGCCGTCACCATCGGCTACGGCCTGGCCCCCCGGATCAACGCCGCCGGTCGGATGGAGCAGGCCATGGCGGCCCTGGACATGCTGTATACCCGAGAGGAACACCGGGGAGAGCAGCTTGCCCAGACCCTGTGCCGTCTGAACCGGGAGCGTCAGACCATTGAGCTTGCCATCTATGAGCAATGTGTCGAGCTGCTGGAAGCCCGGCCCCAACTGGCCTCGCCCGCCATCGTGCTGGCCGGCGAGGGCTGGCATCAGGGCGTGGTGGGCATTGTGGCTTCCCGGCTCACCGAAAAATACGCCTGCCCCGCCTTCATGATCTGCCTGGAGCACGGCATGGGCAAGGGTTCCTGCCGATCCTTCGGCGGGTTCAACCTCTTCGCCGCCCTGGAGCGGTGCGCCCATCTGCTGGACCAGTACGGCGGCCATG
Organism: uncultured Oscillospiraceae bacterium; assembly: GCA_910579155.1. The sequence goes on from CAJTTS010000012.1 coordinate 21,273, forward strand.
AGATGGCGGCGGGCTTCACCATCCGGGAGGAACATATCCCCGCCTTCCAGGAGATCATCCGGGAGCTGGTATCCGCCCACACCGGGGGGCGGCCCATGGAGGCCGCCATCGACGTGGACGCGGAGATCGAGCACTGTGCCCAGCTCACCACCGGCCAAGTGGAGTCCCTGGCCCGGCTGGAGCCCTTCGGCACGGGCAACCCCAAGCCGGTGTTTTTGCTGCGGGGGGCCTGCGTGCTGTCCTGCTGCGACGTGGGGGGCGGGCGGCACCTGAAGATGAAGCTGCGCCGGGACGGCGTCGTGCTGGACGCCATCTTCTTCTCCGCCAATTGCGCCGCCTGCGGCGTGTCCACCGGCGAGAGGCTGGATGTGCTCTTCACCCCCCAGATCAACGAGTTCCGGGGAAACCGCACCGTGCAGCTCCAACTTTGCGACCTGCGCCCCGCCCCCACCCGGGCCCAACTGGAACAAGAGCTGTTCCAGCGCCTGCGGGAGGGGGAGGAGTTGTCCCGGTGGGAAGCGGGCCTGCTGCTTCCATCCCGGCAGGACTTCGCCCGGCTGTGGCGCTTTTTGGAGCACAGCTCCATCGGGGACTGCCTGGACGCCGGGCCCTCCCTGCTGCGTCAGGCCGCCCGCCAACCCGACGGCCGCGTCGCCTACGGCCGCACCCTGGTCTGTCTCCATGTAATGGGGGACCGGGGGCTCATCCGCCTGGAGCAGGACCGGCTTCACCTGTGCCACCCGGAACATAAAGTGGATCTGGAGCAGGCCGCCATGATGCGCACCCTGCGGGCGCTGATAGACGGCGAGATCATGTAAGGGAGATACCGTTATGGACCTTGCCCATGAGAGATACGAGGAATTAGAGCGGGCAATCCTGGCCGCCCACCCCAACGCGGACGTGGCCAGCATCCGCGCCGCCTTCGAATACGCCAACGAACACCACGGGCCCCAGCTTCGCAAGAGCGGGGAGCCCTATATTATCCACCCCATCGCCGTGGCGGAGATCATCAATGAGCTGGACCTGGACCGGGATTCCGTGATCGCCGCCCTGCTCCACGACTGCATTGAGGACACCGACTCCACCCACGACGAGATCGCCCGGCTGTTCGGCGCCCAGGTGGCCAACCTGGTGGAGGGGGTCACCAAACTGACCCGGATGCAGTACACCTCCCGGGAAGACGAGCAGATGGAGAACCTGCGAAAAATGTTCATGGCCATGGCCAAGGACGTGCGGGTGATCCTCATCAAGCTGTGCGACCGTCTGCACAATATGCGCACGCTGCAATACCAATCCGACGTCAAGCAAAAGGAGAAAGCCCTGGAGACCATGGAGGTCTACGCCCCCATCGCCCACCGCCTGGGCATGCAGAAGCTGAAATGGGAGCTGGAGGACCTTGCCCTGGAATACCTGGACCCGGTGGGCTTCCACGACGTACAAAACGAGCTGGAAAAGATCACCTCCCTCCACGCGGGCTTCCTGGACAACATGCAAAACCACATCGAACAGCGGCTGGCGGAGGAAGGCGTACAGTGCAAGGTCTACGGCCGCTTGAAGCACATCTATTCCATCTACCGCAAGATGTACGCCCAGAACAAGACGTTGAACGAGATTTTCGACCTGTACGCCTTCCGGGTCATCGTGGAGGACATCCCCGCCTGCTACAACGTGCTGGGCTGCATCCACGACATGTTCAAGCCGGTGCTGGGCCGGTTCAAGGACTATATCGGCACCCCCAAGCCCAACGGCTACCAATCCCTGCACACCACCGTGGTGGGCCGGGACGGCATCCCCTTTGAGGTGCAGATCCGCACTTGGCAGATGCACCAGACCGCCGAGTACGGCGTGGCCGCCCACTGGAAATACAAGCAGGGGATGGCCAACCAGAGGCTGGGCTCGGAGCGGGACTTCGAGTGGGTGCGCAAGCTGCTGGAGAGCCAGCAGGACACCGACCCGGACGAGTTTGTCCACTCCCTTCGGGTGGATATGTTCTCCGACGAGGTGTTCGTGTTCACCCCCAACGGCGACGTGAAGAGCCTGCCCGCCGGTGCCACCCCCATCGACTTCGCCTATTCCATCCACTCCGCCATCGGCAACTCTATGACAGGGGCGCGGGTAAACGGGCGCATCGTCACCTTTGAGACGCCGCTGAAAAACGGCGACATCGTGGAGATCATTACTTCCAAATCCGCTCGGGGCCCCAGCCGGGACTGGATGAAGATCTGTAAGTCCAACGAGGCCCGCAACAAGATCCGCCAGTGGTTCAAGAAGGAGCGCCGGGAGGAGAATATCGCCACCGGCCGGGCCATGTTCGAGTCCGAGCTGAAGCACGCCGGGCTGACCCTGTCCGCCATCACCGCCAACTCCGAGCTGTTGGACACCCTGCTCAAGCGGGTACGCTTCGGCGCCCTGGATGAGCTGTACGCCGCCATCGGCTATGGAGGCCTGTCCGCCCAGAAAGCCGCCGGGCGCATCAAGGAAGAGATGACCCGCCTGGGCCGCATGGAGCGCCAGCGGGCGGAGCAGGAGGCCATACAGGCCTCGGTGGCCGCCGGGGAAACGGTGTACCCCTCCACTCCCAAGGACTCCATCCTGACCCCCCGCAAATCCAGCGGCGGCATCATTGTGGCGGGGCTGGACAACTGCATGGTGAAGTTCTCCAAGTGCTGCACCCCCGTGCCGGGGGATCCGGTGGTGGGCTTCATCACCAAGGGCTACGGCGTGTCCATCCACCGCCAGGACTGTCCCAACGCCGACCCAGCGCGCCGCAAGCCGGAGGAGGAGGGGCGTTGGGTCAAGGTGGCCTGGGCAGAGAACGCTTCCGCTGACGCCGGATACCGCACGTCCATCGAAATTTCCGCCAAGGACCGGGACGGGTTGGCCCTGGACGTGGCCATGGCCCTGTCCGCGGTGAAGGTAAAGGTCAACAACCTCTCCGCCCGCAGCCAGCCCGACGGGTACGCCATGATCTACCTGGAGCTGGCCGTCAAGGACCAGAAAGAATTGGCAGGCGTTATCCATAAGCTGTCCCAGATCCCCGGCGTGTTCCTGGCGCGTCGCGCGGGCGGCTGAGTCCGTATATACAAAAGGAGCCTGATTTCAAATGCCCGACTGCAATTTCCAGCCGCTGCTGTTCGGCGGCGACATCAACGTATACAGCGTGGCCCGAGCGTTTCACGAGGCCTATGGGGTCAGAAGCATCGCTTTCGGCAAATTTGCCGATACATTTCCCTGCGCCTACAGCGCTATCATTGACTACCGCGCCTGTCCGGAGAACGAGGACGAGGACGCGTTCCTCCGGAACGTGAAGAACGTGGCGGCGGAGTGCGCGGGCAAGACCGTCATCGTCATCGGCTGCGGGGACAGCTACGTCAAGCTGGCCGCCCACCTCAAAGACCAGTTCCCCGCCAACGTAACGTGCAACTATATCAGCGGGGAAATGCTGGACAAGCTCACCGATAAGGAGCAGTTTTACGCCCTGTGCGACCGGTACGGCATCGACCACCCGGCCACCTTCGTCTATTCCGGCGAGATGGGCCATGACTTTGAGCTCCCCTGGGGCGCGCCCTACGTGGCCAAGCCCGCCGACGGGGTGGCCTATTGGGCCACCGGCTGCCGGGAACTGAAAAAGGTGTACATCTGCCGGAGTTGGGAGGAACTGCTCTCCGCTCTGGACGAGGTGTACGCCGCGGGCTATCCGGGCAAGATGATCCTCCAGGAGTTCATCCCTGGGGACGACACCTATATGCGGGTGCTCACCAACTACTCCGACACCCGCGGCAAGGTAAAGCTGATGTGCCTGGGCCACGTGCTGCTGGAGGAGCACTCCCCCCACGGCATCGGCAACCACGCCGTTATCATCACCGAGCACGACCAGGAGCTGTGCGGCAAGATCCGCCACATGCTGGAGGACCTGGACTACGTGGGCTTCTCCAACTTTGACATCAAGTATGACCGCCGGGACGGGAAGTACAAAGCCTTTGAAATCAACACCCGCCAGGGGCGGAGCAATTATTATGTCACCGGCTCCGGCCACAACATCGCCCAGTACCTGGTGGACGACCTCATCAAGGGCCGGGACATACCCCTGACCGTCACCGACAACCGCTCCATCTGGCGCATGATCCCCCGGCGGCTGGCCTACCAGTTCATCCCCAAAAACTACCATCAGGAGATGAAGGCCCTGTTTCGCGCCGGGGCGGACCACCACTCCATGGAGTACCGGCCCGACTACACCTTCAAGCGCATTTGGCGCATCTGGAAGAACCACATCGGCAACTATGTGCGTTTCCGAAAATACTGTGTGAAACCAAAGGAGAACGGATGAAACAGGAAGCGAAATTAGGCGTCCTGGGCGGCATGGGCCCCCAGGCCACCCAGGTATTCTACCAGTTTGTGCTGGACCGCACCGACGCGGCAAAGGATCAGGACCATCTCCCCGCCCTCATCCTGTCCGACACCGGCATCCCGGACCGCACCGCCGCTATCCTCTCCGGGGACACCGAGGGGCTCTACCGGCGGCTGCTGGCGGACGCGAAAATGCTGGAGGGCTGCGGCTGCACCGTGCTGGCCATCCCCTGCAACACCTCTCACTACTTCGCCGACCGACTCCAGGGGGAGATCGGCGTGCCCATCATCCACATGTTGCGGGAAACCGCCGCCGCCCTGGCCTCCCAGGGCAAAAAACGCCCCGGCATCCTGGGCACCGACGGCACCATTCAGACCGGCCTGTATCAGAAGGAGTGCGCCGCGGTGGGCCTGGAGGCCGTGGCCCCCGACCCGGACACCCAAAAGCTGGTCATGTCCATCATCTACGACGAGATCAAGCAGGGGGAGACGGGCAGCCGGGAGAAATTTGCCCACATTGACAAGGCCGTTCGGAAAATGGGCTGTGACTGCGCCATTCTGGCCTGTACGGAGCTGTCCGTGTTCGCCACCTACCACCCCCTGCCCTCCTTCTATCTGGACGCCATGATGGTCATGGCGGAGCGGGCGGTGGAGCGTTGCGGCTATCCCCTGCGCACCATCTGATATGGAGGCTACTGCCATGGAACTGACGCGCTTCCCCTTGAGGGACTACTGCGCCCTGTTGGACAAGCTGGGCCTGCCTGCCGCCCCCCTGCCGGACGGGATGGATCTGAACCGCACGGTGGAGCTGGTGTCCTACAGCTCCCAAGAAGTGCTTCCCGGCACCCTGTTTCTCTGCAAGGGCGCCCACTTTAAACCGGAATATCTGGCCGACGCCGCCAAGCGCGGCGCGTTTGCCTATGTCAGCGAGGCCCCCTATCCCCAGGTCGATCTGCCCTGCATCCTGGTCCAAGATATGCGGCGGGCGATGGCCCCGCTGGCGGTAAAGTATTACAACGCCCCCTCTCAAAACCTGAAGGTCATCGGCATCACGGGGACGAAGGGTAAATCCTCCACCGCCTATTACCTGAAATATATCCTGGACGAGTATCTGGCCCCTTCAGGCAAGACCTGCGGGGTGATCTCCTCCATCGACACCTGGGACGGGGTGGAGCGTTTCGAGTCCCACCTGACCACCCCGGAGCCGCTGGAGCTGCAAAAGCACTTTGCCAACGCCCTGGCGTCCGGCATGGAGTACCTGGTGATGGAGGTTTCCAGCCAGGCGCTGAAATACCACCGCACCCTGGGCACGAAGTTTGCCGCCGCCGCCTTTTTGAACATCGGCGCCGACCACATCTCCCCCATCGAGCACCCGGATTTTGACGATTATTTCCACTCCAAGCTGAAAATCTTTCAGCAGAGCGGGCTGTCTTGCGTCAATCTGGACTGCGACCACGCCCAGGAGGCCCTGGAGGCCGCGCAAAACGCCCCAGGCGCGGCAACGTCCACCTTCTCCCGCCACAACCCCGCCGCAAACGTGTACGGCCACGACGTGCGCAAGGTAGGGGGCGACATCCTGTTCCAGGTGGACGCGGCCCAGCTCAGCGGGCAGTACCGCCTGACCATGCCGGGACTGTTCAACGTGGACAACGCCTTGGCGGCCATCAACCTCTGCCAGGGGCTGCACATCCCACAGCAGGCCGTCCGGGAGGGGCTGGCCAAAGCCCGCGTGCCGGGGCGCATGGAGGTCTACTCCACCGCCGGCGGAAACGTTACCGCCATTGTGGACTACGCCCACAACCGCATGAGCTTCGAGACCCTGTTCCGCTCCGTGCGGCAGGAGTACCCCGGACGGCGCATCGTCACCGTGTTCGGCTGCCCCGGCAAAAAGGCCTTCGACCGCCGCCGGGACCTGGGCGAGGTTTCGGGCGCGTATTCCGATTTGGTGGTGCTCACCGAAGAGGACTCCGGCGAGGAGGACACCGTGTCCATCTGCCGGGAGATTGCCACCCACGTGGCCTGTCCCTGTGAGATTCAGCCCAACCGGGGCGAGGCCATCCGCCAGGCGGTGCTGAGCTGCCGCGAGCCGTCTGTGATTCTCATCACCGGCAAGGGGGCGGAAACCCGGCAGAAGCGGGGACTGGAGTATATCGATACGCCGTCGGACGTGGAATACGCCCAGACCTTTCTGCGGGAGCTGGACGCCAAAGGGCCTTCCTACTTTTTCTTTGAAAAGAAAAAGTAGGCAAAAAGAAACTTTTAGACCGGGCGGAAACCTGATTGGTTTCCGCCCGGTCTTGTATGCAACGTTGTATTTGACTGATACGGTCGAATAGGGGCCCCCGCAAAGCCGTCCTTGCACCGGAACGTACAACACCGCCCCGGTTATCCCCTCCCGGTGAGGAGGAGATAAAAACATGCAACATACCGACAAATATCAACTGAACCTGATCGAAGCGTCCGACACCTTTTCGCCGGAGGCGCTCAACGAGAACGCCCAAAAGCTGGAGCAAGCCATCTCCGCCGAGGCCGCCGCCCAGGACCAGGCCCGCGCCGCCGACATCGCCGCCCTGGACCAGCGCCTCCAGGTGTTCGAGGCCCACAGGCTGGTCATCGGCGGCGCCAAGGAGGGCGAAAAGGTGTACCTGGACTTTACCCCCAAGGTGCTCTACGTGGCGGGCTTCAACGGCGCGCACCAGCTCTTTTTCGACGGCAGGGTTTCCGCCTCCGGCCTGCGTTTCGTAAACGGCGAGCTCAAGCATGACGGCTACTATGCCAGCCTCGCCTACATCGCCTTTCTCTGAGCGCGGAAAAAGCCCCCCGGGAAATCCCGGGGGGCTTTTTTCAGGGTTTTCGCGTGTTACGGCTGCGGATTAGGACCAGCTCTGGTCGTAGCAGACGTAGATGCAGGTGACCACCAGCGGGTTGCTGGGATCAACAACTGCGGCGACCTTAAGAGCACGCCCGGTAACGGGGCTGATGGAGCCGGCCTCGTTCAGGGTAGCCAGGTCGGTGATGCCCGGCCAGATCTCGCCGGAGGCGCTCTTCTGGGTGTCACCGAGGCTGGTGCCGCTGGCCTTCGCGCCCTTGTTCAGGTTCACGACCTTGGCGTCGGCCACCCGCAGCAGCCTCTGGTTGCTGTCGGCGGAGCCGTTGAAGGTGGTGAAGGTGGCGGTCTGCGCGTCGCGGGTCACGGCGGAGTAGCGCACGCCGGTGGCGGCGTTACCGTTGGTCATGGTCCACTGATAGTTGGCGCCGGTGGGCACAACCAACTCAGTGGGATCGGGATTGAGGGTGATGCCCTCGCCGCCGGTCCACACGCCGTTGACGTCGTAGTTACCCGCGGTGTAGATGGGCTGGCCGTCGTTGGCCTTCTTGCCGGTGTCCTTCAGGTTGTAGAAGGTGTCCTTGCACAGGTTGTAATCGTTGTCGTTGCCGTTGGTGTCAACACTCCAAGTAGACTGGCTGGGATCGTTGGTCAGCCACACCTGCTTCAGCTCGCCGTCCTCATACAGATCGTACTTCCAGGCGTCGGTGCCCCAGGAGTTGATCATGCCGGCGGACGGGTTGCCCACGTAGTACAGGCCGGAACCGCCGCTCCAGGACACCGCAGACTCGGGCAGGATGATGGTGTCGATCTTCATGGCGGTGTCGCCGCTCTGGGCGTAGGTGTAGGGGCTCTCGGTGTAGTAGGTCATCAGGTTGGCGGCCACGGGATCCCAGCCGGAGGCCAGGCGGATCGCGGTGCTGATGCTGTTGGTGTCGTTCGCGCCGTTCATCTTGATGAACACGTGGGCCGCGCTGCCCTTCAGCTCGCTGATGCCGTTGTACACGGTGGCCTTCACGGAGTCGGTGCCGAAGCCCTTCACCAGGATGAACTTGGTGCCCTCGGTGAAGTACTTGTTGCTGGGGTCGGTCTCCGAGGTCAGGTCAGTGTCGGTCCCCGACGCGGTAATATCCCGGCCGTTGATGGTCTCGCGGGCGCCAAGAACGATATCGTCGTTGTTGATGTCGATCTCGCGGATGTCAAAGGCGGGATTCTTCACGTTAGCACCGCCCGGAGTGCCGCCGGTGGGCGTGGGCAGGTAAGCCGCGTAGTGGACGCCCAGACGGGCCATGTTCACCAGGTACTCGTTGCGCTCGGTGCCGTTGTAGATGGCGTCCTGGGCGATGCTGTCCACGGTGTCGCCGTTGACGGTGAAGCCGTAGTACAGGCCGTAGCCGATGCCGTTGACGGAGCCCTGGCCGGAGCCGAAGGTGTCACGGAAGGGGATGCCCAGCACATCGGTGCCGTTGATGCCGCTCAGCGCAATGGTATGCGGGGAATTGGCATTACCGGGGAACACCAGATGAGCAGGACTGCTGTTGTCCAGACCGGCCCAGAACTTGGAAACCTGCTTAGTCTCGATCTCGCCGTTCAGGTTCACGCCGGTGAGGAAGTAGTTGAAGGAGCTGGTGCTGACCTTCTGGTCGTAGTCCAGATAGGTGCCGTACAGGAAGCTGGCCCCGAAGGTGCGCTCAGCGCCCAGGTACTTGCCCTCGTGGTCGGTGTAGAACTTGTAGGTGGTGTTGGCGTAGCCCTCGCGCCACTGGCCGACGATGTCGTCGTCAGTCGCGCCCGCGTCAAAGACCCAGCCCTGGGGGATGGCGCTGACAGGGGCGTTGGTGGCGCTCACCGCGTTGTTGGCGCTGTTGGCGGCGCCGTTGCGGGTCTTCGGGTTGGTGATGACCACGGTGTCATAGAAGTCGGAGCGCTCCAGCACGGTGCCGTTGTCCAGGGTGACGGTGCCGGCGTTCCGGTTGTAGGCCACCACGGTGCCCTCGACGGTGGCGGTCACCTTGTTCAGCAGGAAGTAGGAGCTCTCCAGGTCCTTCTTGTCCGCGCCCTGCGCGTTGATGGCGGTGGCCTCATTGGTGGACACATCGCGGCGGGTGGTGCCGGTGATGTGGATGCCCATCTCGTAATCGCCCAGGTTCTTGGCGGAGCTGCCCACCAGGGCGGACTGAGCCAGAACGCCGGTGACCACGCCCTCAGTGGTGGCGGGGACGCCCTTCAGGTTGTCGGACACGTAGGTGCCGCTGACAGCGTCCGCCTGGTTGCCCTCCACGAAGAAGGAGCCGTCCGCGGGGGCCTCGGCGTCCTTCTCGTTCCAGTTCATCACGGGCAGGCCGATGGTGGGCACGCGGTTGACGCTGTTGGACTCGGTGATCTGGGAGGACTCGATGTTCAGGGCGATGACCGCGTCAACAGTGCCGTTGCCGTCGTTGTCGATGATCTTGTACAGCTTGACGGGGCTGACGTACTGATCGGTGTCAGTCGCGCCGTCCAGGGCCACGCCGTTGCCGAAGGCCATGGAGACCTCGTCGTCGTCGGTCTGGTCCTCGCCGGCGGTATAAGCGTTATCACCGCCAGCGTCATGAATCAGCGTGGGAGTAGCCAGCTCGCCGAACTTGCCGAAGCTGTTGTTGAACACGGCCTTCTCGTTGGAGGCCACCTTCAGGTCGGTGCCGCTGATGGCCTCGCGCAGAGTGGTGTGGCCGTCGGTGGCGTCAACGCTGTCAGCGGTCAGGTCGGTGTCCTCAGCCCAGACCACGTCGGTCTTGGCCTTGTCGAAGTAGGCGTAGGTGGTGTGGTTGGAGGTGCTCTTGCCGTCATACCAGATCTTGATGTGGTGGCCGAACAGGTCGATGCCGGTCTCCACCTTGAAGGTGTCGTTGTCGCCCAGCTCGGCGTTGGCCGCGTTCTGATCGGCCGCAGTGCCGTCCCGCTTGGGCAGCGCGATGGTGCCCGGGGTGGTCGTCACGTCATACTTGCCCTGCCAGGTGAAGGCGCTGAAGGAGATGGCGGGAGTGATGGCGGTGCCGTTCACCGTCTTATTCTGGGTGCCGGACCAGCCCAGGCGGGTGTTGCTCTCGCCGGTCTGCTGGTTGCCGATGACCACGCCGTCATCACGGGACGTCAGGCCGAACACCTTCCAGCCCAGGGTGTTGTTGGCGACGCCGCCGGTCAGGTTGCCGATGTCGTTGTCATTGACATCGCCGTAGGGCTGATAGCCGAAGGCGGGGGTGTACTTGACCATCTTCACGTAAGCGTCGGCCCGGAACAGCAGGTCGGCCACCACGTCGCGGCGGGCGGCCAGGTACAGGGTGCCGCCGTACTGGGTGGTCTTGACGTTGGTCAGGATGCCAAGCTGCTGAGACAGGGCGGAGACCTCGGTCTGCCAGGTGGAGCCGGTGAACTCGCCGTTCTTGTCGTAGCCGATGGCGCGCAGGATCATGGCCAGGGCCTCGTAGCCGGTCACGTTGCCGGACGGGTCGAAGTTGCCGTTGGGACGGCCCTTGATGTAGCCCGCGTTGGCGCAGTAGCCGACGTAGCCGGCGTACCAGGCGTCATGGGGGACGTCGGGGAAGTTGCCGTACTCGGCGTACAGGTGGGCCTGGGCGTCGGTCACGTCGCCGGTGGCCAGGCGGTAGATCAGCGCGGCCACCTCGGCGCGGGTGATGGTGCTGGCGGGCTTAAAATTGCCGTTGTCGCCGCTGTACACCTTCATGCCGGTGAGCACGTCGATCGCTTCTTCAAACGCTTCGTCGGCCTGGTCGATATCGGGATAATCCCGGACCGGGTTGGCCGCGTTGGCGGTGACCATCAGGCTGAGGGCCATCATCATCGCCAGAACCAGCGCGAGAAGCTTCTTCAAGTTTCTCATTGGATTTGTTTCCTCCTTGTTTATTTTCGCTTGAATTTCAGCACTTTTTTGCGGTTCATCGGAACATAAGCCATCCTCTCGAATTTTCCTTATTTATCCTTCTTTATCCAGTAAAATCCATGATTATCCTGATCCATTCCATAAAAAGGCAAAACATTCCAGCTATAATTCGCTTACAGGAGCTTTTCTCCTCTGAAAGTCTAAATTTGTCGAGAGGACTGTTATTCCCCGTAAACGGGCAGAAAAAGTGCGTCCCTATCCGGAAAAATACGGATAGGGACACACTTTTCAGGTTCAATTTTCGTCATCCAGCTTGAGCACAGCCAT
>CAJTTS010000012.1:32753-69023 GCA_910579155.1 uncultured Oscillospiraceae bacterium
AAAGGCTTCCGTGGGCATCTGGACCGTGCCCAGGGAGCGCATCTTCTTCTTACCCGCCCCACATGGCTCTGCCATGCGGGGACCCCCATTTTATTTCACTGCTCGGGCGGGAATGAATCCCGCCCTGCGCAAATTCTTCGCCGCTGCGCGGCTACGAATTTACGGCGCACCTGCGCCGCCCCGCCTTTGGCGGGCAGCGCAAGAATAAGCTGCGCCTTCTATCCCTCGTCATCCAGCTTGAGCACAGCCATAAAGGCTTCCGTGGGCATCTGGACCGTGCCCAGGGAGCGCATCTTCTTCTTACCCTCCTTCTGCTTCTCCAGCAGCTTCTTCTTCCGCGTGATATCGCCGCCGTAGCATTTGGCCAGCACGTCCTTGCGCAGGGCCTTGAGGGTCTCCCGGGCAATGACCTTGCCGCCGATGGCCGCCTGGATGGGCACCTCGAACATCTGGCGGGGGATGTTCTCCTTCAATTTTTCGCAAATCCGCCGGGCCCGTTTATACGCCTTCTCCCGGTGGGCGATAAAGGACAGGGCATCCACTTGGTCGCCGTTAAGCAGCAGGTCCACTTTTACCAGGTCGGAGGGGCGGTACTCGTCCAGCTCGTAGTCCAGGGAGGCATAGCCCCGTGTCTTGGCCTTCAACGTATCAAAAAAGTCGTAGATGATCTCGTTTAGGGGCATGAGGTAGCGGATTTCCACCAGGTTGGTGTCCAGATACTGCATGTCCTTGTACTCCCCCCGGCGATCCTGGCACAGGGGCATGATATTGCCCACGTAGTCCGGGGGCGAGATGATGGACACGTTGGCGTAGGGCTCCATGGCCTCCTTGATGGAGCCCGGGTCAGGGTAGTTGTGGGGGTTATCCACCCGCACCACAGTACCATCTGTTTTTGTCACCTCATAAATTACCGAAGGCAATGTGGTGATGAGGTCCAGGTCAAACTCCCGCTCCAGCCGTTCCTGAATAATCTCCATGTGGAGCATCCCCAGGAAACCGCACCGGAACCCGAAGCCCAAGGCAATGGACGACTCCGGCTCGAAGGACAGGGAAGCGTCGTTGAGCTGGAGCTTTTCCAGCGCGTCCCGCAGGTCGGGGTACTTGGAGCCGTCCTCGGTGTACACGCCGCAGTATACCATAGCCTGGGCGGGACGGTAACCGGGCAGGGCCTGGCTGGTGGGCCGGGCGGCCTCGGTGATGGTGTCGCCCACCCGGGTGTCCTTTACGGTCTTGATGGAGGCGGTGAACCAGCCCACCTCGCCCGCGGACAGCTCCTTGGCGCTCTCCATGCCCAGAGGCCGCAGGTAGCCGCAGTCCAATACGTTGTACTGGGCCCCGGAGGCCATCAGCTTCACCTGCATCCCGGGCCGGATCGTCCCCTCCACCACCCGGAAGTAGACGATAACCCCCAGGTAGGGGTCATATTGGCTGTCGAAAATCAACGCTTTCAGCGGAGCCTTGGGGTCGCCGGAGGGTGCGGGAATGTTGTTCACGATGTCCTCCAGCACCGCCGGGATATTGATCCCCTGCTTGGCGGAGATCTCCGGCGCGTCCAAGGCGGGCAGGCCGACGATATCCTCAATCTCGCGCTTCACCCGCTGGGGGTCGGCGGCGGGCAGGTCAATCTTGTTGAGCACCGGGCGAATCTCCAAATCGTGGTCCAGCGCCAGATAGGTGTTGGCCAGCGTCTGCGCCTCCACCCCCTGGGCGGCGTCCACCACCAGCACCGCCCCCTCGCAGGCGGCCAGCGACCGGCTCACCTCATAGTTGAAGTCCACATGGCCCGGGGTGTCGATGAGGTTCAGGCAGTAGGTCTCCCCGTCGGCAGCCTTGTAGTCCATGCGTACCGCCCGGGCCTTGATGGTGATGCCCCGCTCCCGTTCCAATTCCATGTTGTCCAGCAATTGGGACTCCATCTGCCGCTGCTCCACCGCGCCGCAGATCTCAATCATCCGGTCGGACAGGGTAGACTTGCCATGGTCGATATGGGCAATGATGGAGAAGTTGCGAATTTTAGATTGGTCCGTCATGTGTCAAACCTCGGTTTCCGGCCCTTGGCCGTTTCAGCGTGTGTTCTCCAGATGGCCGCCCATCTCGCCGTTGATCCGCTCGCCGCAGGTGTGGACGATCTGGAGCAGGGACTGGTAGGTCCCGGGATAGGCCGCCTTCATGGAATCATGGTCCAGGGGCGGGAGCTGCGCGTCCTTCCCCGGGTGGGCCAGAGCCTCCACATACTCCGCCTCGTTCATGAGCATATCCGCCCGGGGCATCCCCGCCAGGAACCATTCCTCGGGCACATTGAAGAAATCATCGTTCTCGTTGCCGCTGGCCCGGTGGAGATGGCGGAACAGAATATATACCGTGTCGGACAGATAGTTGGCCGCCGCCCGGATGGCCTTTTTGTTGCCCACCCGGCTGAGCAGGTCGAACAGCAGGCCCACGGAGTTGACCACCAGCTTTTTGGACAGGGTGGCCAGCACCGAACCCCGGAGGATGTTGTCCCGCTCGTTGGACACATCGTACAGGGTGTCCGCGTCCAGGATGGTGGTGCCGTCCCGGCTGAGGGTGCGGCCCAGCAAGAAATCGGCGGACACATTATAAAAGTCACAGGCCTTCACCACAAACATCAGGCCCGGTTCGCGGGCCCCGTTTTCATAGTGGGAAAGTAGTGCCTGGGATATACCCAGCGTCTTTGCGGCCTGCCGCTGAGAAATACCCTTCTCCTGCCGCAGCAGGGAGAGGGTTCGTGCGAAATCGGGATTGGTCATCCTGATTTCCCCCTTTCCTAGTGTTGCTCTGCGGGACTGGGAGTTTCATAAGATCCCTTTTACGTCACCTCGGGCCGGCACGGTGGCCGACCCTGAAACACAGCAAGTATAGTATAGCGATCCAAATACGTTTTGTAAAGAGCGCATCTGGGGAATGCCCGAGAAATTCCCCGGTATTTTTTGTGATTTTGCCCATATCCCTCTTGAAAAAGGCGAGGGATGGTGTTAAATTAGATAAGAGCACTCTTAAAAATTAACATCGGGCAAATCCCCCGGGCGCGGCGTGCCCGGGCGTGCCGGAAATCGGAGGTAGCATTCAATGTTCAGACTGATGATCCAGAAGCTGAAAAAGAACCCCAAGAAGATCGTATTTACCGAGGGCGAGGACCCACGTATCCTGGAGGCCGCCGCCCGGCTCCTGTCCGGTACCTTCCTCACCCCCATCCTGATCGGCGATCCCGAAACGATCTATAAGGCCGCGGACGAGGAATGCCTCAACATCAAGGGCGTCACCATCCTCCAGCCCCACACCTACGACAAGATGGACGAGATGGTGGCCAAGATGGTGGAGCTGCGCAAGGGAAAGATGACCGAGGATCAATGCCGCGCGGCCCTCCAGAAGGGCAACTACTTCGGCACCATGCTGGTGGCCATGAAAGAGGCGGACTGCCTGCTGGGCGGCGCCACCTATTCCACCGCCGACACCGTGCGCCCCGCCCTCCAGCTCATCAAGACCAAGCCTGGCAACAAGATCGTGTCCTCCTGCTTCATTCTGGTGCGTCCCTTCGCCACCGGCGGCAACCAGGTGCTTGCCATGGGCGACTGCGCCATCAACATCGACCCCTCGGAAGACGACCTGGTGGAGATCACCCAGGAGGTGGCCGCATGCGCCCGCCGGTTCGGCGCAGATCCCAAGGTGGCCATGCTGAGCTACTCCACCATGGGCTCCGGCGCGGGCCCCATGGTGGACAAGATGCGCAACGCCTGCGAGAAGCTGAAGGCCCTGAACCTGGACTTCCCCGTGGATGGCGAGTTCCAGTTCGACGCCGCCGTGTCCCCCACCGTGGGCCGGCTGAAGGCCCCCAACTCCGAGGTGGCCGGTCGGGCCAACACCTTCATCTTCCCGGATATCTCCGCAGGCAACATCGGCTACAAGATCGCCCAGCGTATGGGTAACTTCGACGCCTACGGCCCCATCCTGCTGGGCCTGAACGCCCCCATCAACGACCTGTCCCGGGGCTGTAACGCCCTGGAGGTCTACTCCATGTCCATCATCACCGCCGCGCTGGCCGACTGATTCGGGACAAGCTCCACATCCCCCGCTTCCGCCTTCGGCGAAAGCTCGCTCATTTCACTGTCCCTCATCTCCCCATAAAGCCCCCTCTGCCGCTGGCAGAGGGGGCTTTTCAGTTCAGCTTTTCCGCCACCGTCCGCAGAATGCCCATCAGAGTGCTCAAGTCCCTCTGATCCGGGTCCATCGTGGGATTGTACTCCACGCACTCAAAGGAACAGGTCCGCCCCGTGTCAAGCACAGCGGACAAAATCCGCTCCACCTCCGCCACGCTCAGCCCCTCCGGGATGTTGTAGCCGGTGGCGGTGAACTCCGAGGGGTCCAGCACATCCACATCGAAGCTGATGTGGACGCGTTTCCCCTTCAGGGCGGGCAGGAGCTCCGCCAAAACCGCCCCCAGCCCCCGCGCACGGACCTCTTGGGCCGTGTGGAGGTGGGCCCCGGCCCGCTCCACCACGCCCCACTCCGGCGGGTCGATGCTCCGGGCCCCGATGATGTGCAGGTTTTCCCCCAGCAGGTTCACCTTATTCTTCCCCACGGTCAGCGCGTCGCAGCACAGCCCGCAGGCCGCCGCCAGATCCATGCCGTGGATATACCCGCTGGCCGAGGTCCGGTCGGTATTGATGTCGGTGTGTGCGTCCACATACACCACCGCCAGATGTTCCGGCCCATAGAACTCCCCCAGCGCCGCCAACGACCCCATAGCGCAGGAGTGGTCCCCGCCGATGACGATGGGATATCCCCCCCGCTCCAGCACAGACAGAGTATTGGCCCGCAGGCGGCGGCACACCTCCATCACCGTGTCCAGGTGCCGCAGACCTTCCGGCCATGCGGCGCACGGGACCGGCTTTTCCATCGGCATCAGCGCCGCCCCGCCGAACAGCGTCCCCAGGCCGGCCCCTGCCAGCGCATCAAAAGCCCCCTCGCTCCCGCGGGTTGGGGAGCCGCAGGAGACCGCCGCCTCCACCAGCGCGAATCGGCGCTCCATTGCGCCCGCCTCCTTTCCACGAAAAAACCGCCTGCCTTCTGGCAGACGGTTTTGTCAGCGAATCCTTACGCCAGCTTGTTCAGCTTCAGGGTCATGGCGCTCTTCTTGTTGGCAGCGTTGTTACTATGCAACAGACCCTTGGCGGCGGCCTGGTCCACAGCCTTGACGGCCACCTTATATGCGGCATCGGCCTCGCTGCGGTTGCCGCCGGCCACCGCGGCCTCAAACTTTTTCAGGTTGGTCTTGAGGGCGGACTTCTGCGCCTTGTTCTGGGCGGCCTTCGTCGCATTGACCAGGACGCGCTTCTTGGCAGACTTGATATTGGGCAAACCAAACACCTCCTCCGATATTTTTGATTTTCTGGTTGCGGTTTCCCGTCGCAGATATGTATTCTAACATTAAAAAGAAAAAATTGCAACACCTTTTTTCATTTTTTCGTATAGAAACTTTCTCCCGGCAAAAAATAGGAGCAAACAATCTGCGCGGCCACAACATCTGGTATCTATAAAGGAGGAATATCCATGGCTCAGCGCCGCACCGACCTGGCTGTCGAGGCCCACCAGCTCTGGAAGGAGGGAGCGGGGAACGCCTCGTCCCTCCCCGGCGTCCGGGCGGAGGAGGAGAACCGGGAGGGCTTCCCCGTCACCACCGTGACCATTTCCTCAACCGAGGCGGCTCAGGCCCTGGGCAAGCCCCGGGGGACCTACGTCACCCTGGAACTGGACGGCCTGCTCCGCCGGGAAGAGGACGCCTTCCGGCGGGCGGTGGAAGCGGTGGCCGGCTCCCTGCGCCCGCTGCTGCCGGAGGCCGGTCCCGCCCTGGTGGTCGGCCTGGGCAACCGGGCGGTCACCCCCGACCTCATCGGCCCGTTGGCGGTGGACCACCTGCTGGTCACCCGCCATCTGGTAGCGCAGGTCCCGGAGCACTTCGGGAATCTGCGCCCCGTGGCCGCCGCAGCACCCGGGGTACTGGCCTCCACCGGCATGGAGAGCAGTCTGGTCGCCCAGGCCCTGGCGGGCCGTCTGCGCCCCTCCTGCGTCATCGTGGTGGACGCGCTGGCCTCCCGGTCCCTGGACCGGTTGTGCCGCACGGTGCAACTATCCGACGCGGGGGTGGTGCCCGGCTCCGGGGTGGGCAACCACCGGGACCCCTTGGACCGGGAGAGCCTGGGCGTGCCGGTGTTCACCGTAGGCGTGCCCACGGTGGTGGACGGGGCCACCCTGGCCCTGGACCTGCTGGAACGGGCGGGCGGGCCCGTCCCGGACCGCAGCGGCCTGCCCGGCGGCGAGGACTTTTTCGTCACCCCCCGGGAGGTGGACCAGCGGGTGGCCGACCTGGGCAAGGTGCTGGGCTACGCCGTGAGCATGGCGCTAAACCCCGCGCTGAGCGTGGACGAGCTGACCATGCTGCTGGAATAGAAGCGCGAGGATAGCCGCGCAGAGGAGCTTGGACCGAAGCGGGGGCAAAGGCCCAGAGCCCGCGCAGAGGGATCGGGTTTTGCCCGAGTCGGAGGGAAAGCGCCCCGGCCGCGCGGCCAATCCGAGCGTGACAAGAAGCGCGCGAATAGCTGCGGCAAGGGGGGCGGAGAAGGGTCCCTCCGTCCCCCCCCCGCTCTCTGCCCCGTTCCCCGCCGGTTCGACCTTCTTTCCCATTGCCCTTTTCCCCCTTTTCTGGTATACTGTCCCAAATGACCGACGAGGGGGGCATGCCTATGAAACAGAGACTGGACAAGCTGCTGCGCGCCCACCCGCCCATCCGCTTCGTAGTGGATGTGGCGGACGTGTATTTCACCAGGTGCGTCAGCCGGGCCGCCGCCGAGCTGGCCTATTTCCTGATCCTGACCTTTTTCCCCATCATGATCTGCATCTCCGCCTTCGTCAACGAGCTGCACCTGGACCTGTCCTCCCTGATGGATCACGCCGACCCCTTCCTGCCCGAAGGCGTGCTGGTCCTCTTCCAGGACTACCTCACCTATATCGACACCAACCAGTCCTCCGCCATGCTGCTCACCGGGGTGTTCCTCACCGTCCTGTTCGCCTCCGCCGCCGTGCGCGGGCTGATGAACTTTATGCGGGAGCTTTACGGACGGGCCACCTTCCGGGGCCTGGGGCAACTCGTGGCCAGTATCCTGTTCTCCGTGCTGCTGCTGGCCACCATTTACCTGTCCCTGGCGGTGGTGGTCACAGGCAACTGGTTCTTCCACCTGCTGGGCCAGCTTCTCAAGCTGGAGGGTCTGGTGGAGCGGTTCGGCACCTGGCAGTGGGTGAAGTATCTGCTGCTGCTGGCCATGGTGTTCCTGTTCATTCTGCTGCTCTACCGCTTCGCCGCCCCCCTGGACAAGCCCCGGCCCCCGGTGGTGCCCGGGGCGCTGGCTGCTGCGGCGGCGCTGGCGGTCGCCTCTATGGTCTTCTCCCTGCTCATGGGCAATTCCACCCGGTATAGCCTCATCTACGGCTCCCTGGCGTCCGTCATCATCATGCTGGTGTGGTTGTACTTGTGCGGCAACATTCTGATTCTGGGCAACGTGGTCAACTACGTGCTGTTTACTCACCGCCGGGAGCGGGGCTACGCATAAAATCCGGCCCAAAAGCCAAACTATCCCTCAGCGCGGTACATAGGTTGGGAGGTGCGGCACATGTGGCAGATCGGGGTCTGGGAACAGGACGAGGGGCTGGCGGAGCGGGTGAGCCGTCTGGCGGAGGGCGCGGAAGAAAAGGCCCTGGTGCGGGCCTGCCGCCACCCGGCGCTGCTGGCGGGGCTCAGCCTGGACCTGCTGGTGGTATCCCCTGGCGCCACCGGCTGGGCGGGGGCGGGGGCCCTGAACTGCCGCACGGCCCTGCTTCCCGGCGGGCGGTCCGCCCTGACCCGGGCTCTGCCCGCAGGGATGGTGCTCAGCTACGGAGCGTCCAGCCGGAACACCCTGACCCTGTCCAGCCTGGACGGGCTGCGGGCCTCGGTGGCGGTACAGCGGGAGTTTATCTCCCTGGACGGGCGCGCCGTGGAACGCCAGGAGCTGATTCTGCCCTGCGACGGCTGCTCCCCCGACCTGCTGCTGGCCCAGGCGGGGGCAGCGCTTCTGCTGGGACGGCTCCCGGCGGAAACATAGGTAGCGATAACAAAAGCGGCCTTACTCGGGCCGCTTTTGTTATTTGGCAAAAACCTCTTGCATTTCTCGGCATAATGGTCTAAAATCGGAGTGGAAGCATAAAAGGCGGCAGGCCATGAGGTGCGGGAACACCCCATGGCCCTGCGCGAGTGACCACACCACTCAACACAGCGATGTTACATCGTACCACGGGCTTATTATATCCGTTTTCCGCTGGAATAGCAAGGAGGGAAACGGTAAGTAGGCTTTGTGTTCGCATTGATTTTTTCAAGGCGGTGTTGAGTATTCAAGCTCGACACCGCTTTTTATGTTTCCGGCGGGCCGCCGGGGCGGGGCTCCCTGCCCCGGGCCGGTCTGTTGGAAAACATAACAGAAGGGGAGAAATCACATGAAAAAACGAATCCTTGCACTTTTGCTTGGGGCAGCCGTAGTCCTGTCTCTTGCCGCCTGCGGGACTTCCGGCGGCAACGGGGTGGGTAAAGAACCGGACAGCTCAAGCGAAGTATCTGAGCCAGCCCCCACACAGGTTCCCTCGGAACAGGGCTCCGAGCCATCCGGCGGTGAGAACAGCGACAATGACACCCAGTCCGCCGGTTCCGGAGATTTGGGTGACTATCATGTTGAAATCAAAGGAGCGTCGTTTGCGAAGGACTATGAAGGAAAGTCCGCCATTGTCATAACCTATGCGTGGACAAACAACAGCGATGATACGACAAGCGCCATGGTGTCTGTCGGCACAAAGGCATTTCAAGACGGCGTACAACTTGAATCTGCGATGATTGTAGGCGATGATTCCTATGATTCCGGAACGTCTATGAAAGATGTCCGCCCCGGAACAACGATTGACGTGCAGTGTGCATATGTCCTGACCAGTGAAACCTCAACGGTTGAGTTTGAAATGACGGAGTGGATCAGCTTTTCTGACGATATGGTAACAATGAATTTTGACCCTGCCGATCTCACCTAAAGGCGAGCTGCGCGGTCGCAGGCAGATCGTCACCTTCCTCCACCGCGCCGATGTGGAAGAGGCCCGTCTGACCACAAAGCAAATCCGGATCCGCGCCGTCCCCGTTCCCACGGGGGCGGCTTTTTTTGCGTTTTTCCCCTTTACGTCCCCAAAACGATGTGATATAATTCCAGGTATCAGATTGGAGGCGATTCCATGGAGGAGCTGGCCGAACTCAAACGGCAATTGACCGAACAGCGCCCCAGCGGCTGGGACAAGCTGCCCGATATCCCGCTGTATATGGACCAGGTGGTGTCCTACTTGTCCCGGCAAATGATCTCCATCGGCGACGGCGACGCACTCACCTCCGCCATGATTAACAACTACATCAAAGACGGCCTGGTGGAGCGGGCCAACGGCAAAAAATACGGCCAGGAGCATCTGGCCTATCTCACCGCCATCACCGCCCTGAAGCAGGTGATGAGCGTGCGGGAAATGAAGGTGCTCACCACTGTGGGCCGGGAGATGCGGGCCCCGGAGCGCCAGTACGAGTATTTCTGCGACTACCTGGACCGGGCTATGTCGGACGCGGCGGACCTTCTGGACCCCGGCACCGCCGACCATGACCTGCCCAAGCTGGTACTGGACCTGACCATGCGCAGCTATGCTTACGGGCTTGCCGCCCACCGGACCCTGGCCATCCTGGCCCAGCACACAGGGCATGAGGATCTGCTCAAAAAGAAGCGCTGAGCCGTCGTGAGCAGCACACCCACACAATTTCAAAATTGGAGGCAACAACCATGAGCGACTATATCATCATCACCGATTCGTCCTGCGACCTGCCCGACAGCATCGTGAAGGAGCTGGAGCTGGAAGTGCTCCCCCTGGCTTTCATCATGGATGGCAAGACCTATCGGAATTACCCGGATAACCGCGAGATGTCCCCGGACGAGTTCTACGGCAAGCAAAAAGACGGCCTGATGGCCACCACCAACGCCGTCAACGTGGGGGAGGCCACCGATGCCATCGAGGCCGTGCTGAAACAGGGGAAGGACGTGCTGGTGCTGGCCTTCTCCTCCGGGCTATCCACCACCTACAACTCTTTTAAAATTGCCGCCGACGAGCTGGCCGAGCAGTACCCCGACCGCAAGGTATACGCCGTGGATACCCTGTGCGCCTCTCTGGGGCAGGGGATGTTTGTCTACCAGGTCGCCACAATGCGGAAAGAAGGCAAGTCCATTGAGGAGGTCCGGGACTGGGCGGAGGAAAACAAGCTGCGCCAGTGCCATTGGTTCACGGTCAACGACCTGTTTTTCCTGAAGAAGGGCGGGCGGGTGTCCGCCGCCACCGCCGTGGTGGGGACCATGCTCCAGATCAAACCGGTGATGCACGTGGACAACGAGGGGCATCTGATTAAAGTGACCACCGCCCGGGGGCGCAAGGCATCGCTGACCGCCCTGGTGGACAAGGTTGGAGAATTGGCGGAGGACCCCGCCTCCCAGACCATGTTTATCAGCAACAGCGACTGTCTCGACGAGGCCCGGTTTGTGGCGGACGAGATCAAGAAGCGCTACGGCACCAGGGAAATTATCATCAACTCCATCGGCCCCGTCATCGGCGCCCATACCGGCCCCGGCTGTGTCGCCCTGTTCTTCACCGGAAAGCACCGGTAAGCCCCCCTTTCGTGGCCCCGGCTTGCGCGCCCAGGTCAATTGAATGATTCTCCGTCGTTTATAACGTTGATTGACGGCGCTCTCCCACTTTGGGAGGGCGCCGCCTTTTTTGCCAAAAATTTTTTGTGCCGCCCTCTTGACAGGAGCGTATATACCGTCTATACTGTATATATCGCACATACACAAAATGCCAGGGGCTAACCGCAGGCGGTTCCCCGCAAGGCGTCCCAATCCCCGCCCAGCGGCCGCAGGGCAAAAAAACAAACCAATGGGGTGTACCATGGACATCATCATCAGCAATTCCTCCGGCGTCCCGATCTATGAGCAGATCGTGCGCCAGATGAAAGGGCTCATCCTTTCAGGCGAACTTCCCCCCGGTGAGGCGCTGCCCTCCATGCGGCTGCTGGCCAGGGACCTGCGCATCTCCGTCATCACCACCAAGCGGGCCTATGAAGAGCTGGAGCGGGACGGCTTTCTCACCACCGTCCCAGGCAAGGGCTGCTTCGTGGCCGCCCAAAGCCGGGAAACCCGGCGGGAGGCCGTGCTGTGCCAGGTTGAAGAGCACCTGTCCCAGGCGGTGGACGCCGCCAAGGCCGGGGCCGTTGGCCTGGATGAGCTCATCGAAATGCTAAACACTTTGTATAACGAGGTTTGATTTATGACTAATTGTATTGAAATCAAGGGGCTGGCAAAGGAGTACAAGACCTTTACCCTGGGGCCCATCGACCTGACCGTCCCTAGCGGCTCCATCCTGGGGCTGATTGGGGAGAACGGCGCGGGCAAAACTACCCTCATCAAGTCCATTCTGGGCATCACCAACACCAGCGGGGGGACGGTCACTCTGCTGGGAACCGACCCGGACCACGCCAAGGAGGACGTCGGGGTGGTCATGGACGACTGCTTTTTCTCTGAGTACCTGCGGGTGAAGGATGTAAACAGCGTCCTCAGCCGGGTGTACAAGGGCTGGGACACGGGCCTGTTCCGGGACTATCTGGATAAGTTCGGACTGGCCGGGACGAAAAACATCAAGGAGCTGTCCCGTGGAATGCGCATGAAGCTGTCCTTAGCGGCGGCTTTGGCCCACAGGCCCAAGCTTCTTCTGCTGGACGAGGCCACGGCGGGGCTGGACCCGGTGGTGCGGGACGAGATTTTGGATGAGTTTCTGGCCTTCGTCTCCGACGACGATCACGCCATCCTGATCTCCAGCCACATCACCTCCGACCTGGAGAAGGTGGCGGACTACATTGCCTACCTCCACCAGGGGAAGCTGCTGATGTGCGACGAGAAGGACCGCCTGCTGGAGAGCTATGGACGGCTGGTGTGCGCCAAAGCGGACCTGGACCAGGTGGACAAGGGCTACATCGTCTCCACCCGGAAGAGCCAGTATTCCACCGAGGCGCTGATCCGGCACAAGAACGACTTTAAGCGCACCTATCCCCGCCTGACGGTGGAGCCGGTGACGCTGGACGAACTGATGGTATTCGTGGTAAAGGGGGAGAAAGCATGACCGGGCTGATTTTGAAGGATCTTCTCATTCTGCGCAAGACCCTGCGCAGCTATCTGCTGTTCTTAGTGGTGTACGCGGGCATCGCATTCAGCGGGGTGTGGTCGGCGGACATCGTTGGCGTGCTGATGGTAGTCGTGGTGATGATGCTTCCCATGAATGTGTTCGCTTACGATAAGCAGTGCCAATGGGACACCTACGGCCTGGCTCTGCCGGTGGGCCGGACCAAAACGGTGGCCGCCCGGTATCTCTGCGTCCTGCTCCTGTGCCTGGGCGGCATCGCCCTGACAGCCGTCACCGGGGCGGCCCTGTACGCCGTGGGCCGCATTGAGGACCCCGCCGAGTTTATGGTAAGCTGTGCGGTCATGGGCCTGATGGCCGTGCTGATGAACGCCATTATGCTGCCCTTCCTCTACAAATTCGGCCCGGAGCGGGCCAGGATGATGTTCTACGGCGTGTTGGGCCTGCTGGTACTGGCGGGGGCGTTGTTCCTGTTCCCCCTGGGGGGCATGGAGTGGCTCAATAGCCTGAGCGAACCCAACCTGGAGCAGGTCACCGCCATTCCCTTTATTGCGGCGGTCGCGGGCCTGATCCTGCTGGCCCTGTCCTTCCTGCTGTCCCGGCACTTTTACGGAAGCAAAGACGTGTGAGCGCCACAACCTGTCCAAATTCTCTTGAAATTCTCCACAATATGGTGTATCATGTTGTGGGAAATGGTCGCTGCCTATGGCCCCGCCGCCATCCCACCGCCGTTCAGGCAAGACCAACTGGAGGAATTTCACTTGAGGAAACAAATCACAGCGTTTGCCCTGGCCCTCATATCCGTCCTGCTGCTGTTGTGCTCCAGTGTGCAGACAGCCTCGGCGGCCCAGCCCCAGGAGGATTACATTGCGGCCGTCCACACCAAAAGCAACGGCAATCCCTACTACATCATGGTGAACCGGGCTCAGAGCACCGTTACGGTGTACGGCCTGGATGACGACGGGTATTACACCGTCCCTGTGAAGGCCATGATCTGCTCCACGGGCCGCAAGGGCCACGCCACTTACCTCGGCACCTTCTCCATCGGCGGCAGGTGGCCCTGGCTGCATATGATCGACAACTCTTACGGCCAATACGCCACCCAGATCACCGGCAACATCCTGTTCCACTCCGTATGCTACACCAAAAAGGACCCCTCCACCCTGATGACCGAGGAATACAACGGGTTGGGCGCTCCCGCCTCTCTGGGCTGTGTGCGGCTCCAGACGGCGGACGCAAAGTGGATTTACGACAACTGTGCCTCCGGGACCAAGGTCACCATCTATGACGGGGCCGACCCCGGCCCCCTGGGCAAGCCCGACAAGCTGGTGGAGTACATCAGCGAAGAGCAGGCCAACGGCTGGGACCCCACCGACCCCCGGGAGGAGAACCCTTGGCACGAACTTTTGACCGCCGGCCAGGACCCCGATCCCGAACCCGGCGCGGATTCCACCGCCCCGCCCCAGGACGAGGATACCCTGTCCTACACCCAAATGGCCCAGGCCCTTTATGAGCTGTCCTCCGGCAAGACGGGCCTTACCCGGCCCGACGACCCCATCTCCTGGGCCTGGGAACACCACCTGTTGGACGATATCGCGGGGGACGGCTTCGACCCCTCCGCCCCCATCCCCCGGCAGGACCTGATTACCATGCTCTACCGGCATGAGACGCTCCGCTACCAGCGCAGCGTCCGTAATTTAGGTTCTATCGCCCGTTTTACCGACTGGCCCGATATCCGCCAATACGCCCGGACGCCTGTGCGCTGGGCCCTGGGGAACCGCCTGCTCAAGGGGTATTTGAGCGATACCTTTGATCCGGACGGCAGCGTCACCCCGGACCAATTGGACGCGATTCTCCGGCAATACGCCCTGCTCCACCCCTCCCAACAATAACCAGAGCGCCCCCGCCGCGGCGGGGGCGCTCTGCCCGTCGAGAAGTCTGCCGTCGGCAGGCTTTTTTCACGTAAAGATGATAATAACCACCCTCAAGGATCACGGCGCTTCATGAATGATTCCCGGACCATACTTCGCCAACCCGCAGAAAATATAGGGGTTAATGCACACGTCGTCATTTTCCTTGGCAAACCGCCACAGCTTACGGCTCAGTTCCCTGACCACCGGCTGGAATTCCGGGCGGTCAATCAGGTTGACGGTCTCCCCCGGATCCTCGCTCAAATGATACAGCTCGTCGTAGTCGTAACCGTTATAGACAAACTTCCACTCCCGGGTCATCACGGACCGCTGGATGCCGTACAGCTCATTGCCATTGCTCTGCGTATAGAGCTCGTTCTGCCAACCGTCCACGGGCTCCCCACGCAGGAAGGGCACGAAGCTCCGTCCGGGGCCTTCGCCTTCCGCCGTCACGCCGGCCAGTTGCCGGAAGGTGGGGGCAAAATCCGCCAGCGTGAGGAACGAGTCCACACAGCGCCCCGGCTCCTGGATTCCGGCGGGCCAGCGCACCACGGTTGGGATGTGATACGCTCCCCGGAAGCAAGGCAGGCCCTTGCACCACAACCCATGCTCACCTGCGTAATCGCCATGGTCGCTCATGAAGATAACCACTGTATTTTCCCGCTCGCCGCGCTCCTCCAAGGCGTCCAGCACCCGGCCGAAGAGATCGTCCTCATAGGAGCAGAAGGCCAGGTAATGGCGCAGGGCCTCCCGGTGCTCCTCGGGGCTGAGCTGGTCGAAACGGTCCCGAATCCGGCGGTAAAGTCCGGGTTTGTCCCTCATGTTGTCGCTGAAGCTTTCCGGCAGGCGGATATCCTTCAGCGAATACATGTCCAGGTATTTTTTTGGCAGATAATAGGGGTCATGAGGGCCCAGAGTCCCCACAAAGTAGAACCAGGGCTGTTCGCTCCGCTCCATGCCCAGCAGGCCCCGGACCGCGTCCGCCACCACGTCCTCGTCCTGGAAGGGATTCTCCTGTTCCCCGTAGAGCACAAAGGGCGGGTAGCCCTCCCGGAGAATTTCCGCCTCGCCCCGGAACCGGTCCTTCCGGGGATCAAGGCCGTCGTACAGCCCCCACTCCCAGGTGTCCGGCCGGGTGTGGCGGTACTCTGTTCTTTTCAGATCCCCGATCACATACTTGCACCGGGTCCCCGGCCTGGGAACCGGCTCGTCCATCACATCGAAGCCCCGGTCCAGCGGGCCCTCCATGACGCTGGCGTGCCACTTTCCGCTGAAATGCATCCGGTAGCCCGCCTCCTTCAAATCCTCGCTGAACAGGCGCACCCCCTCGTAGAACCCCCGGGACAGGGCGTTCCCAAACTTGACGTTGTTCCAAACACCGTGCTGGGAGGGGTACAGGCCGGAGAAAAAAGTGGCCCGCGAGGGACAGCAGTGGGGGGCCACGGTGTAGGAATTGGTAAAGGTCACGCCCTCCCGCCGCAGTTGGTCCACATGGGGCATGCGGGCCGTTTCCAGCGAGTCGCCCCGCTGCTGGTCGGTCATAAACACCAGAATGTTTGGTCTTTGCAAGCTGTTCACTCCTCACCGAATTTTAAACTTTGACGGCCGGGCATCCGCTCACCCGGCCGCCTTATTCCGCTCCTTGGCCGCCCGCAGCAGGGGCGCCGCCAGAGCCAGCAGCCCCAGCGCCAAAAAGAATACTGAGACGGGGCGAGTGAAAAAGATGGCCGGGCTTCCCGCCGACATCACCAGCGACCGCCGGAGGTTGGTCTCCATCAGCTCCCCCAGCACAAGGCCGACGATGAACGGCTGGATGGGCATTTCAAATTTTTTCATGATAAAGCCAAAGAGCCCCGCCCCGATCATGATGAAGACGTCAAAGGAGACGTTGGAGATGGAGTAGGCCCCTACCACGCACAGGATCATGATGCAAGGGGGCAAAAGGACGGGCGGAATCCGGGAGAAATTGGCGAAGATGCGGGTAAAGGCCGCACCCTGGAGCAGCATAAAGACGTTGATGAGGAACAGGCCCAGCATGATGCTGTACACCCAGGCGCCCTCGCTGGAGAACAGGGACAGGCCGGGGGTGATGCCCTGCATGGTCAGCGCCCCCAGCAGCACCGCCACCGAGGCGTCTCCCGGAATGCCAAAAGTCAGCAGGGGGATGAGAGTGGCGGCGGTGGTGGCGTTGTTTGCGGCCTCCGGCGCGATCACGCCCTCAATGCACCCCTGGCCGAATTCCTCCGGGTGCTTGGAGCGGCGCTTGGCGTCGTTGTAGGAGAACATGGCGGCGATCACGCCGCCCGTCCCGGGCACCGTACCGATCACAATCCCGTAGATGGAGGAAAACAGCCACTCCTTCCAGTGCTTCAAAATGTCCAGCACCTTGATGGTGGCCTTCTGGTACTTGATCGCCCCCACGGTTGAACCCGGCCCCGCGCCGTACAGCTCCCCGGACTTGAACAGGATCTCGCACAGGGCGAATACGCCCAGCAGGATGCTCACCGGCTTCAGTCCGGCCATCAGGTTCAGGTTGCCAAACATCAGCCGCTGGGTACCCTCCACCGGGTCAATGCCGATGGTGGAGCAGGTCAGCCCCAGCAGGGCCATGATGATCCCCTTGATTACCTTGTCCCCCGCGATGCCAATAACTGTACACAGGCCAAAAATACACAGGGAAAAGTATTCCGGAGCTTGGATATTCAAGGAGGCCTTGGCGATCACAGGGGCAAAGAACAGCAGGGAGGCCGCGCTGAGCAACCCGCCCGCGCCGGACGCCACCAGCGCCGCCTTCAGCGCGTCCGCCGCCCGGCCCTTCCGGTTCAGGGGATAGCCGTCCAGCGCCGTGGCGCAGGCCGCCGGGGTGCCGGGGGTGTTGATCAGGATGGCGGTGATGGAGCCGCCGTACACCGCGCCGCAGTAGGCCCCCAGCATGAGGTACATCCCGGCGATGGACTCCATCCCGAAGGTGAGGGGCAGCAGGATGGCGATGGCAAACACCACGTTCAGCCCGGGCAGCGCGCCGATGGTCACCCCCGCCGCCACGCCCACGTTCATCATCAGCAGGTTCCTGACGGAAAAGATGGTCTGTAATACTTCCAAGCTCATTGTAATCCCTCCCCGCCTAAGGCAGCACGACCTGGAGTACAAACCGGAACAGCACGTAGACAACAGCGGCAAAACCGTATACATACAGGTAGTAGGTCCACTTTCGGCATCCCATCACCGCCAGGAGAGCGGGCGGAACCAGCAAGGTGGACCAGATATACCCGATTTTGGCAAACAGAACCCCGTAGAGCAGGATCAGCCCGAATACCGCGTAGGGGACCAGCGCCTTGGCCAGCGGCTCCTTCGCGCTCTCTTTCCGGGGCTGTTCCGCCGCCCGCCGTTTTAGAACAAAAATCTTCCGGACGGCGTCCGCCATCCCGATGGCGGACATCCCCATCAGCGCGATGGCCAACAGGCTGGGGTAGGTCCGGCTGGTGAACGCGATATCCGCCCCCCAGGTGCTCCGCAGGGGGATCTGCGCCGGGATCACCACCGTGTAAAACAGGATGCTCAGCACCAGAAGCACCGCCATAAAGCAGAACTCCCGTCTGGCTTTTTTCAGCTCCATAAAAATACCTCCTCCCCGTACCGGGAACACGAAACAGAAGCCGCGGCAGGCGAAGCGCGGGGTCAGCCGGTTCACCTGCCGCAGGATTTCGCTACGTTACTTGTGGAACGCGGACTCTCAGCCCGCAGCCAGCCCCAGCGAGGCCAGCACATCCTGATACGCCGCGGAAGCGTCCTTCAGGTACTGGGTCACTTCCTCCTCGGTGTACTCGGGCAGGGGATCGCGCCCCGAATCCTTCAGATAGGTCTGGTAGGCGTCGGTGTGGACGGCCTCGTCGAT
This sequence comes from uncultured Oscillospiraceae bacterium, assembly GCA_910579155.1. The sequence goes on from CAJTTS010000012.1 coordinate 50,856, forward strand.
CTTCACCTTGAGCCATTCCACGATCTCGTCCGGCGTGTCCTTGTGAACCGCGACCCAGAGCAAGCCCTTGAAGCCGCCGATGTCCGTAACATCGTAATCGGTAATGGCGGGCACGTCCGGTAAAAGCCCGCTGGGCTCATCACTGAGGATCGCGATGGCCCTCAGCTCACCGGCCTCCACACGGGGGGCCGCGTCGGTGGAGTCCAGCACGCCGAACTCCACCGTGCCGCTGAGCAGGGCGGCGATGTTCTCGCCGGCATTGGAGTAGGCCACGCAAGCCCCGGTATCGGCGCCAAGCTGGTTCAGGGCAGTGGTCAGGGCCAGGTGCCCGTGGCCGCCGGTGGCGGGGATGCCGTAGGTGAAGCGGCTGCCGCCGGTGACATAGGCGATCCAGTCCTCCACGTTCTGAATTTCGGAGGCGGCGGGCACCACCAGCACGTCGTGGACAAAAGCGCTGATGAAGCACAGGTGCCGGAAGTCGTCGATGGAATAGGCCACCTCGTTCATGTTGGGCTGGATCAGCCCCCAGGCGTTGGCCCCGGTCAGCAGGGTGTAGCCGTCCCCACCCCGGTTCACAGCCTCTGTCGTTCCCAGGGTTTGGGATGCGCCGGCGATGTTCTCCACCACGATGCTTTTTCCCAGATCCAGACTGTCCGCCAGCGCCCTGGTGGGCAGGTCAATGGTGGCGCCTGCCGCAGCGGGGACAATCCAGGTGATGGTCTTGGAGGGGTAACCCTCCGGCTGCCGGACCCCCGCAGGCGCCGGGGTACCCTCCGGCGCAGGCGTGGTCGCCTCCGGGGTGCTTGTGGCCGGCGGCGGGTCGCTGGACGCCGATTCCTTGGGGGCGCAGGCGGCAAGCCCCACCAGCAGTCCGGCCGTCAGCAGGGTGGCGGTCAGCTTCTTCCAGGTCTTCCATTTCATGTTCCATAACCTCCAGTCATTTTTCGGATGCGTTGTTGACGGTGTCGCTCTGTTGCCTCCAGTTTGATAAAATCGCTTTATCTAAGTTTGATCATAGCAGACAATCATTAATTTGTCAACACCTTTTTGGCAGGAATCGCAACACGGATTTTGCCTGATAAATATAATAAAGAAAAATATTCAGGAAGAAAAAAGCAAAAAATAGGCTTGCATTTTCGTTCCGATTTGTTTATACTTAAATAAACCAATTTTCTATAACAAAGCCATCAATTGACGGGCCGGCCTACGCGCCCGTCGGGAAAGAGGTGCGCCATGGCAAAACAAACCGCTTCCGAAATCCATGACCACAATTTGAACCGCATTTATCGTCTCACCTATCAGACCGGCCGGATCTCCAGAATCGCCCTGGCCGAGCAGCTTGGGTTGAGCCTGCCCACGGTGTCCCAAGCGCTGAAGCAGTTGGAGGAGGCGCGGCTCATTGAGCGCAACGGGCTGTTCCAGTCCACGGGCGGGCGCAAGTCCATCGTCTATACCTGCGTCGCCAACGCCCGTGTGGCAGTGGGAGTCCAGATCAGTGAAAATCACCTGCGCCTGGCGGCCATCGACCTGTACGGCACGGTCATCAAGCGCGCCGCCCACCGCTGCCCCTATGCCCACCGCCCGGAGTATTACCAGACCTTCGGCCGCCTGGTCAACGAGTTCTGCCAGTCACTGAACCTCTCCCCCCACCGCATCCTGGGCGTTGGAATCGCCATCAAGAGCCTGCTCTCCGCCGACCATATGACCGTCACCCAAGGCATCCGGCTGGGCAGCGCGGGCGCCACGCTGTCCGACTTCGCCGCCTGTCTGAACTATCCCTGCCGCCTGATCCACGACGTGGACGCGGCGGCAGAGGCGGAAATCTGGTTTTCCCCCGACATCGTCAACGCCCTGTATGTCTCGCTGAACTACGACTTGGGCGGCTCCCTCATCATCCAGGGGCAGATCCACCGGGGCAAGGAGTACCGCAGCGGCTTGATTGAGCATATGTGCCTCTACCCCAACGGCCGGAAATGCTATTGCGGCAACCGCGGCTGCGTATCCGCCTACTGCTCCGCCCACGTGCTGCTGGACGACGGCGTCCCCTCCTTCGAGGACTTTTTCCAGCGTCTCCGGGGCGGCGAGGCCAAGTGCGGGGAAATCTGGCTGAACTACCTGGAGCAGTTGTCCATCGCCCTGCTCAGTATGCATATGCTGCTGGACTGCGACATCATTTTGGGCGGTGCGCTGGGGCGGTTCCTCACCATTGACGACGTGCGGCTCCTCCAGCGCACAATCCGCAGCCAGTCCGTCTTTGCCCCGGCCTCCGACTTTATCCGCATCGGCCACACCGAAACGGACATTTTTTCCTGCGGCGCGGCAATCCCCTATATCCGGGAGTATCTGGCCGGCTTTTCCCCCGGGCCCATCCCATAAGCCCAAGCCGGCACAGGAAATCATTTACCAAGAAAGGGAGTTTTATCAATGAACGAAGCCCGCGATCCCCGCCCCAACATTCTTTTGGTCGTGACCGACCAGCAGCGGTTTGACACACTGGGCTGTTATGGTAATCCCCATGTAGACACTCCCAACCTGGACAAATTCGCCGCCGGCGGCGTCCTGTTTGAGCGCGCCTACTGCCAGTCGCCGGTGTGCACGCCCAGCCGGGCGTCCTTCCTCACCGGGCGATACCCCCGCACCACCCGCTGCCGGGCCAACGGGCAGTCCATGCCCCCATACGAGCGCCTGATCTCCCGTGTTCTGGCAGACCAGGGCTATTACTGCGGGCTGGCGGGCAAACTGCACCTGGCTCCCTGCGGGCCCAACGCCTGCCCGATTTATGAGAACCGCATCGACGACGGATTTGTGGAGTTCCACTGGGCCCACAACCCTTCCGGCATCGGCAACGACGGCCTCCCCGAGTCGGGCGGCACTTACTGGAGCGGCAATGAGTACAGCCACTGGCTGTTCCAGCGGGGGGTGGAGTACAAATGCACCGACTACGATAAAATGGGCTACGTAAAAATCGGGATGGATGAGGAGAACCACTTCACCCGGTGGTGCATGGATCAGGCCATCCACTGGATCCGATATTCCGCAGAGGAAAAGCGGAACATGCCCCGGTTCAGCTCCCCGCCCTGGTTCTATAACATCAACATCTTCGACCCCCACCACGCCTTCGACCCGCCTAAGCGCCTGCTGGACAAGTACCTGGCGCGGGCGGACAGCCTGCCCCTGCCCAATTACCTCCCCGGCGAGTGGGACGGCAAGACCGTATTTCAGCGGCTGGACCACGCCAACGCCTACAACAACACCAGCACTCCCCACCACTTCTGCTTTGACGAGATGACCCCGGAGGATCACCGGAACATCAAGGCCGCCTACTACGCCATGGTGGAGCTGATCGACATCCAGTTCGGGCGGCTGATGGCGGCGCTGGAGGAATCCGGGGAGATCGACAACACCATTGTAGTGTTTACCTCCGACCACGGAGAAATGCTGGGCGACCATGGGATTTATTTAAAGGGCCCCTATTTCTACGAGGGCATGGCCCACGTCCCCCTGATCGTCTCCTGGAAGGGCCACTTTACCCCAGGCATCCGCCTCCAAACGCTGACGGAGCTGACGGACCTGGTGCCCACCTTCGAGGAACTCTGCCTGGGGGAGATCGAACCCGGCGTCCAGGGCCGCTCCCTGACCGGCGTGCTCACCGGGAAGCAGGACCCCGCGTCCCACCGGGACAGCGTTTACTGCGAGTATTATGAGGCCATGCCTTGGCACGCCCAACCGGAGGCCCACGGCACCATGGTCTTCGACGGGCGGTACAAACTCTCCCGGTTCCACTCCTCCAAAGAGGGGGAGCTCTACGACCTCCAGTCGGACCCCGGCGAACTCCGGAACCTGTGGGCGGACCCCGCCCATTCCCAGGTAAAGATTCAAATGCTGGAGCTGCTGGCAGACCGCATGGCGGATACGGTGGACCCCCTTCCCCTGGCAACGGATAAGTGGTAATCACGAAAAAGCTTCGCCGCGAAACAGACTGACGCGGAATTGGCGGCGGACGCCTGACAAACATAAAAGTCCGGCCCAGAGCAAGATTCTCCGGACCGGACCTTTCAAAGAAAGGGGCGGAGTTTATGGGTAAGTCCAGACTTCATATTATGCTCAAGCCGGTAAGTGGGCTGTGCAATCTTCGGTGCAAATACTGCTTTTACGCGGACGAGACCACAAAGCGGGATGTGGGCGACCGCGGGACGATGTCCCCGGCCACGCTGGAAAACGTCCTTCGCAACGCGCTGGCCGAGTGCTCCGGCCATTTGACGGTGGCGTTTCAAGGGGGCGAGCCCATGTTGGCCGGGCAGCCGTTTTTTGAGCAGGCCATGGCGCTGGCGGAAAAGCACAACGTCCACCGCTGCCGGATCGACTGGGCCATCCAGACCAACGGCGCCCTGTTGGATGAGGACTGGTGCCTCCTGTTCGCCCGGGGCCGCTTCCTGGTGGGCGTGTCCCTGGACGGGGACAAGGCTCTTCACGACGCCAACCGGGTGGACCCCCAGGGCCGGGGGTCTTACAGCCGGGTGCTCCGGGGGATTCGCCTGTTGGAAAAGCACGGGGTGGACTTCAATATCCTCACCGTACTCACCTCCGACGTCTGCCGGTCCTTCCGCCGGGTTTACAATTTCTACAGCAAAAACAATTGGGATTTCCAGCAGTATATCCCCTGCCTGGACCCCCTGGGGGAGCCGCGGGGAGCGCGCCCGTGGTCGCTGACCCCGGAGCGGTACGCCCAGTACCTCAAGACCGCCTTCGACTGCTGGTACGGGGACATTCTGTCCGGGCGCAAAAAGTACCACCGCTATTTTGACAACCTTCTGCTCCTCTTGGACGGGCAGCCGCCGGAGGCGTGCGGCATGGGCGGCATATGCGGGATGCAGTACGTGGTGGAGGCGGACGGCTGCGTTTATCCCTGCGACTTCTACATGCTGGACCAGTACCAGTTGGGCAATCTCAACGAAGACAGCTTCGCGGATTTGGACCGTCGGCGGGAGGAGCTGCGCTGGATAGAGCAGAGCCGGGAGCAGGCGGCGGAGTGCGCCGCCTGCCCGTGGCACGCGCTGTGCCGGGGCGGGTGCCGCCGGGACCGGGACTACTTTGAAGCGGGTATCGGAATCAATTATTTCTGCGCCGCCTACCGGGAATTCTTCCCTTACGCGTACCCCCGGCTGGTCCAGGTACATCAGCTTCTGAGCGCGGCCCGCAATCCGGCGGGGCAAACGGCAGACGGGCGGGTTTCCCCTATAGAGTTTTTCAAAAGTCGAGGCGTCTAATTGGGATCATTATGAAAAAAACGAGCACAGGAAAATTGCCTTGAAAGAGGGCCAGAACATAGTTATAATAGTTTCAAGATCAATCAAAGTTGTAATGGAGGGACGCTTTTGGCCTGGTACGTCTATATGCTCCGCTGCGGCGACGGTACGCTCTACACCGGTTGTACCAACGACCTTCGCCGGCGCTTGCAGGCCCACCAAAAGGGAAAGGGCGGCAAATATACCCGGAGCCACCTGCCGGTGGAGCTGGTGTACTCCGAGGAAGCGGCGGACAAAGCCCAGGCCCTTCGGCGGGAGGCGGCGGTTAAGCGTCTTTGCCGGAGGGAAAAGCTGGCCCTCATCGGGGAAAAGGACGGATAGGACAAACAGGTGAACCGGCCGAAACAACCCGGAAAATTTGCGAAAATACAATCTTCAAACACAGGAGGACAGCACATTGCCGCCATGTGGCATGGCCTCCGGCGTATCACAAACCGCAACACGATTCTCCGCCGATTTTTCCGGCGGAGAATTTTTTCCCTCATCGCAGCAATTGGCCCCGCTGATGCGTCAATATAGGTGAAAGGAGGTGGCCCGCATGTCCCATACATCCAACCGGCCGGTGGATTGGGAAACCCTTGTCATACAAAACGAAAACCGCCTGTACCGGGCGGCGTTGGCCATATTAGGCGACCCCCAGGAGGCGGAGGACGCCGTTCAGGACGCCTTCATCCGGTTCCTGGAGCGCGCCCCCGAACAGCTTGAAACCCCCGACGCCTGGCTGATGCGGGTGCTGATGAACGGCTGCAAAAGCCGTTTGCGCCTGGCCTGGCGGTGGGTGGGCCCGCTGCCGGAAACGCTGGCCGTCCCCGGCCCGGAGGAACGGGAGGAACTGGATGAGCTGTTCTCCCTCCCCCCGGAGGACCGGGCGGTGATCCACCTGCACTATTACGAGGGCTGGTCCACCGACGAGATCGCCCGGATGCTGGGCCAGCGGCCTGGGACGGTGCGCTCCCGGCTCTCCCGGGCGAGAGGAAAGCTGCGGAAGCTGCTGGAAAAAGAACTGCAAGGAGGAACTTCATGAGATATTATCATTCTTATATGGACCGACAGGAAATTTCTCCCTCGGCCCACGAGAAACTGCTGAATTTGCGCGCGGAACGCAAATTGCCCCGCCGCCCCTGGGTGAGATACGCCGCGCTGGCCGCCTGCGCCGCCCTGATCCTGGGGGTGGGGGTGTGGGGGCTGAATACAGGCTCCACGGCGGACCAGCCGGGAAGCCCCTCCCCCGTGGATCAGGCTCCCGCTCCGACGGAGGCCGTGAACCTCCCCCAACCGGACGATGCCCAACCCGTGGAGCCTCCCGAGGGCTTTGTGGTGTCCGGCCCCGCCCAGGGCGATAAGCTGGCCTTCCCCATGATCCCGTATATTCACTATCAGGACGTGAGCGCTGTCCCGGAGACCGCCGCCTCCCGGGCCTTTGCCCCCGGTTCCTTCACAGTGGATCTGACCCGCGAGGACATCCAAGCCATCTTCTGGGGCGCCCAAGGCAAGCCGGAGGCCGGCCACCCCAAAACGGAACAGGGCGACCTGCCCTGGATGCTGTTCTGGGACGGCTACACCGTCCACGGCTATGCCTGGTACGACGGTCAGGGACAGCTCACCGAGCTGACCATCCGGGGGGATAAGGGCCGGGCTTCTTTCACCCTGGAGCTTCGGCTGGGGGCGCTGCCCTTCACCTGCTGCGTGGATATGAGCCGGGGCGACCAGATCAGCCAATTCAACGGCGTGGACATCGCCGCCTGGAGCCGGGTGTATGACCGGGACGGCGACGGCGTCACCGATTACATCTGCGGCAGCGAGTTTATGACGCCCGACGACATCGGCGTCCGGTTTGAGAACCACAACAGCGCCATGGAAGCGGAGTATGACGGCGGCACGGGCGGCGTGGATCCGGCCCTGGACGGTGCCTGCACCTTCAACGCCCTCTTTGTCCGTCAGGCGCTGACGGCGGACGGCGGCCTGCACCTGGACCACCTGATGGCTGCCGACTATATCCCCTCCTGGCGCGAGGAGTCCTTTGATACCCTGGACCAGGCCCGGCAGGAGGCGGACTTCGCCCCCTACCTGCCCGCCGCAGAGCCGGAGGGCTACAGCGCCTATATTGGGAACAAGGACTTCCACGGACATCTCAGCTATCAGGAGGGACGGCGGAATATGCTGTTCGTCCGCTGGAGCCAGGGCTATGACAATGTGGAGGTGGAGGTCAATTTCCCCGAGGGGAACAGCACGTCCCACTATGAACCGGTGGATATCAATGTGCCGGAGAGCTATGACGCCCGCCTGTATGACATTCCCTGGTGCGACAGCGTGCCGGAGGAATACCGGATGGATTTTTACAGCGTCACCTTCCGGGCGGAGGACATGTCCCTGGAGGCGGTGATGGCCCGCGAAGTCCCCCACGACACCGGAGGATCGAGCTTCCACTTCAGCGTCCTGCACGCCAACGGCGTGGTGGTGAGCTATTCCTGCGACGGCATGACGGCCCGGCAGGTGTGGGAGCTGGTGGAAGGGACTCTGCCGTAAAATTGATGGACAAACAAAAGCCCTCCATCTCCGCCATAAAGGCGGGGATGGGGGCTTTGCCCTGCTTCCACAGACGAGACGTGTGCCCGCAGAACGTTTCTGGCGCTCTTCCGCTTATGTTTTTCCGGAAACGGGACGATATTGATAAAAAGGAGCATGGCCTTGACGGCCTGGCGAAAGGGGGCCCGCGAGATGGGAGAACTGATCGTTCGCAGAAACAGGGGGATGACCGTAGCCCGGTATGAGAAGACGGGTAAGGCGGAGAAGCAGGCCGGTACAAGCCAGGCCCCAAAAACAGCCGCCGCCAACCGTGCGCCGGCCACCGTCTCAGACACGCTGCGGGAGCTGATGACCCGGGTGACCCAACTGGGGCGGCAGGCCAGGGAGGGCCGCCGGACGCTCCAGTCGGGGGAGGCCGCCCTGGCGGAGGTAGAGGACAACCTGGAACGCATGGAGGGGCTGGCCCGGGAGTCTGCGGGAGGCGGGGCGGTGGACCGCGCCGCCCTCCAAAGCTCGCTGGAACGGCTGCGGGGAGAAATTGACCGGATCGCCCGGGACGGTGTGGAAGCGGGGCTGTTTCAGGACGGGGACGAAGGCGAGGGCCTGGAAGCGCTGATCGACGCGGTGATGGACGGCCTGTCCGCCCGGCAGGAGCAGGCTCAGAGTCTACCCGGTTGGCTGCTGAACGGGATCGCCGACGCCCCTGACAGGGCGGCGCTGCTGGCCGCCCTGGGGGTGGACGGCGACGCCTCCATTTCAGACCTGCTGACCGCCCTGGGGCAGCTTCCCTTGGAGAGCGATTCCGCCTCGGGCTACCTGGCCGCGCTCTACCTGGGAACGGTCATCGCCGGAGGACGCCCCTCGGGGACAATCGACCCGGAGCTGGCGGCGGAAGGGCTGCGGCTGCTGCTGGACGCGGTGGCGGACGGCGTTTCGCCGGACGAGGCCATTGAACGGCTGACCGGCGGTATGTTTATCAGCATGGCGGATTTTGAGGCACAGTTCACTGCGGGTACGGCTCCGGGATTGCAGCCCTTTTTGATGGACCTGCTGCTGTCGGAGGACGGCGAGGCCGCCCTTACCTCCATGCTGGCCCTGATGGCGGACGGCGGCGGTGGGAACCTGGATGTGCTGATGGAGCTGATGACGGCCCTGGGCGGCTCCGGAGGCGGGTTGATGGAGCTGCTGGACGGGGCGGGTATGCAGGAAAGCGCGGAGGGTGCGCTCCCCCAACAGGAGACGTTGGAGCTGGGCGCGCTTCAGTTGACGGGCCGGGATGTGTCCGGCGTGAGCGCCGACCCGGAGACCGGCACGGTGACGGTAGCCGGAACAGAAAGTTTGATTCTCCGGAGTCTGGGGCAGGAACAGGAGACGGCGGCGGTCCGGCTCACCGGCTCGGCGACGGTGACGCTCCAGCAGGTGAACGTGCCGGTGTTGACGGCGGAGTCCCCCCAGGTCCGGCTGCTCAGCGCAGGGGAGAGCGCGCTGCTCCGGCTTCAACTGGGGGAGGGAACCACCCTCACCATAGACGGCGGCGGGCTGCTGCGCATCGGCACTCTGGAGGGCGGGGCGTCCAGCGTCCTGCGGCTGGCCGGAGGCGCGGTGGCGCTGACGGACGCGCAGGCCGGGAACCTGGCCGCCCCGGTGATGGTGGACGGACCCGTTTCCCTGCTGGCGGCGGAGGGGATCACCGTGGTCAATGCCCAGGGGAAACCGCTGGAGCCCTTTGACATTGTGTGGAAGCTGTTGCTTCCCAATTGGAGCTCGATTACCTCCCTGGCCGTGGACGGCAAGCAGGGGCCGCTGACCCTGATGCGGGACAATCAGGAGGACCCGGTGCGGCTGTGGCTGCTCAAGCAGGATTCCGACCAGAAATATCCCGCCCACACGCTGGCGCTCCGGGGCCGGGATAAGGCGGGCCGCCTCAAGACCCGGTATGTTTATGTGCGCTGGGACGAGCGGGGAAAGACCTTCCAGGAGATCTCCATGTATCCCAACCCCTTCACGGTCACCGGCGGGGAACAGGGCGTGGACTGGCGCTACGAGGAGGAGAGCCACACCCTCTACATCCTGTCCAGTCAGGTGACCGCCATCGCCGGGGGAACCGGGACAGACGGCAACGAGCTGCCCTTCAGCGGCAGGATCGTCCTGTCCGATGGAATCGGCAGGGTGTCGCTGACCCTGGACGGCGTGGAATGCCGGGTGCCTACCGGAAAAGCGTTTGACCTGGGACGGGGCAATGATGTCACCCTGCTGCTACAGCGCGGGACGGACAACGTGTTTGAAAGCGGCGCGGGCTGCGCGGGAATCTCCATGGGAGACGGCACCTCCCTGCTCATCGACCAGGCGAAGGGCGCCCGCGGGGCGCCGGACGGGACCCTGACCGCCACCGGCGGGTCCGGCGGCGCGGGCATCGGCCGGGACAGCGGCACGGTACGGGAGCCCACCGGCCCCATCCGCATTCAGGGCGGCACGGTCACCGCCGTGGGCGCCGGAGGCGGCGCGGGCATCGGCGGGGCGCTGGGTGCGCCAGTGGGAGATATCCGCATCCAGGGCGGTACAGTGAGCGCTCAGGCGGGCTGCTGCGCCGCTGCCATCGGCGCGGGCATCCAAGGGGCCTGCGGCGACATCGTCATCACCGGCTCCGCCAAGGTGGTGAAGGCCCAGGGCGGCGGGCCGGACGGCGACATCGGCGGGTGCCTGTTCGGCAACTGCGGGAAAGTCCGGGTGTCCGCCGGGACGGACATCGGCGCGGCCAAGCTGTGGACCCAAAGGGGGCTGTCCATGCAGGTAGGCGAGTCCACCGTGACGCTGCCCAGGTTCCGCGTATCCACCGGGGCTTTGCACCTGGACGAGCTGGATATCTCCACCAGGGAGGCGGCAAAGACCGCCATGTCCGTGCTCACCTCCGACCGGCGCTGGGTCACCCGGCTCCAGGGGGCCTACGGCGCGATGTACGGCCAGTTGGCGCAGAGCTTTGGCAGCATGTACAGCGTCAACCGGTACTTCAGCGTGGTGCGGGACACCAGCGAGGCCAGTTCGCTGGTGATGGATATCCGCGAGGTGCTGCGCCAGTCCCCGCTGGCAAAATTCCTCCAGGAGCGCGGGATGGAGGACGTGGGGCAGTTGCTGCGGTGAACGCGTCCACGATCTTCAGTATAAACGGCCCGTACCGCCGGAAACCGGTGGTACGGGCCGCTTCTTGAAACATGTCCGGGCCCGAAGAGCGGGCCGGAAAATCATCAAAGAAAATCATTCCATTGTCCAACAGCCAATCCACGGCTAAATCCAATGCCGCCAATTCCACATCCGGCTTCACCTTTTCCCGTGGAAATCGCTGCCGCCGACCTGGTGGAGACGGTATTTCTCCGTCAGGTGGATATAAAATTCCTGCTGCGCCGGTGTGTACTTGGGGTAATCGCATTCGATGGCATTCAGACCCCGGTCTTTGAGTTGCTTCACCAAAGAGTCCAACTCATCGTCCGGCAGTCCCACCAGCTCAACAGGACTGTACTACCCGTCCGACGCGGTGGTGTGGGTGTGAAGCTCCATCCGCAACTTCATTGTGCCAGCTCCTTCCGGAACTCCCGCTCGTATACTTCAATGTCGCGCTCAGAATCACATTCCAACCAAAGCGCGTCTGTGGAGATAACCTGGATCGGGAAGTTCTGTTCCGTCATCCCCTGCAAAAGAGTGGTCATATCCAGCTTGCCCACCGTTTTTGGCAGCGGATGCCGGATTGTTTCCTCAACCCATCCCCAACTCTCCGGGGTAAACCGCAGCAGCCCCATAAACTGCCCCTGAACGTCGGCACGGGTTTGGGGCTTCTGTCCGATTTCCAGCAACCGGCCGCTTCCATCCGCCCGAAATGTTTCCAGGTCCTCCAACGGGTCGTCCATGCGCTTCTGCCACAGCCCCCAATAGCCCATATAGGATGTGATGGCCAGCGGCGCTGTGCAGTTTGCCAGCAGGCGGATTACCTCCGGCGCAAAAACGATGTCGGAGTAGCAGACCAGACAGGGCTCATTTTGCAGCCACTCCCTGGCCATTGTGAGGGAGTAGAACATGTTGGTTTGCTCCCAGATTTCGTTGCGAAAATAGGTTACCCCAGGTACGGTAAACATACCGCTCCGATACCCAGTCACAATACCAATATCCGAACGGGAAATTCCCGCCCGCTCCAACGCTTCCATACAGCGGTCCAGCAGAGTCCGGCCACATAGCGTGCACATGCACTTGGGCTTATCTTTGGTCCGTGCGCCTAAACGGCTGCCCCTTCCGGCGGCAAGAATGATGACCTTCATAAGCGGAACGCCTCCCTAAAACGCTGAATATCCTGCTCCCGGAATCGCGCGTATCGCTCCGGATGCCACATGATCCCCTGTATCCACGGGCAGGCGCCGTGCCTTACCGCTTCCAAAACCCCGTCCGTACTCCATGCCATAGGGGTAAGTGGCGGATGACATTCTACCGCCCCCCAGCCATGGAAGCTGTTGACCAAATCGCCGTTGTCCAAGGGGTGCTCTACCCGAATATGCCCCCCAATCCGTTGAAGCGGGGTCTCGAAATAGTCCAAAAGCACCTGCATCCCACGGCACACCCCGTAAAGCGGGGTTCCCGTTTCTATGGACCACCGGATCAGCTCGCGCTCTATCTCGTCCCGCTCCGGCGCGTCGCCGCCGCAGGAAGCCAGATCGTTTCCGCCGGTGAGGATGATCCCCGCGACGGGCAGCGCCTCCATCAGTTCCCGCACCGTCGGCAGATGGTTTGGCAGCGTCAACGGCAGAAAGCCGCAGGCTTCCATGAAGACCGCCCAATCCTGGGCGAGGGCGTCCCGCCGCTCTCCAATCGCTTCGATCCGCTCCACCCGCTGGGTCAGCGCAATCAGTTTCTTGATACAATCACCACCGTTTGATTCCTACAGTCGATCTCCAGCCGCCGGGCGGCGGCGTACCGGTTGAATCGCTGCTCGCCTACGCCCACCACAGCAGGGATGCCGAACTCCGCCGCGCGGATCGCCATGTGGGAGTTGGCCCCGCCGTAAGCCGTGATGAACCCGGCAATCGAGTGGGAAAATATCCAGTCGTAGCCCGGATCCGCTCCCCGGATCAGCACCAGCTTCCCTTCCAGCGAGGATTCCGGCGCGGGAAGCTGCACGGTTTCCGCAGCGCAGCGCTTTTGTGTAATAAAATTGGGGCTCCCTTCCGGCATAAAAAAGCTGTATATCTGTCCCTCCTCCCACAAAAGCGGCGGAAGCGTAATGCCGGACGAAGCGCACTCCTGTTCCCGCCCGGCCAAGATGGAGTCCCGCAAAATCCGTTCCAGATCGTCCGCGCTGGAATAGGTCTCGGTGATGCGCCGGATGGACGCGTAGGACATATCCTCCCGCGTCAGGCCAAACTCCGCCCCAAGCCGGACCAACAGTTCCAACACATCGGAAAGCGTCTGCGTAAAGACAAACTTGGCGTATTCCCGGCCCTCTATGGCGTACCGGATGAAGTGAAACAGGGATAGAACATCGGCTGGAAGCCGATGTTCCTCCAGCATATGCTGGAGGCGTTCAAACTGCCCCAGAGACAGCTTGAATGCCGTCTCCTCCTCCGGGTCCCCGCCGGCGGATTTGGAAAAGTCAAAATACTGTTCCCGCCCCTGGTCGTACCGGGGGGAACAGATGTCATAGGTTCCGGGGCGAAGATGGCCGTACCGCGCTAAAAACGTGTCGGAGTCCAGCGCGGCAAAATCCCGCGTGATATTTTTGCCGACGGTGGACAGGCTGTTCATGTACAGCATGCGTTCTTCCTCGCTCATCACGCCGGTGGCCACCATAGAGCGCAGAAGATCCACCGCAATAAACCCCGCCCGGGCCAGCCCCGCAAAGGGCAACGTTCCGTAGCGCTTGCAGTATTCCAGGAGCCAGTATATCTTTTCCGCCGTCCCCAGGCTGCTGTTCACGATTTTGCAGCGCTTCTCCTGTAGGACCGCAATCTTTTCGGCATCCTTCTGCCACAGTCCGTCCTTGCGGATGATGGAACTGGTCAGCTCCCGCAGGGCATCCACAAGGCAAGCCCGCTCCTCTGCGGTAAAGCCATGGGCCTCCAGCGCTTTGACGCGTTCCGGCAGGTCGAAGGTGTAGCAGGTGAACGCGATCTCAAATTCCACCTTGTCGTGGAGCTCCGGCGAGGTCCGAAGCCGGTGCAAATAGTATTCCGTCAGCTTTTCCGCCAGCGGTTCCGGCAGCACCTTGGGCAGAAATGAATTGAAACTTACCCGCGTATCAATATAGGGAAGCCCCTGAAAATCCACCATCAGGGGGAAGGAACGCAGGTTCCGATACCCATAGTTGTCCCGCTGGTAGGCCCACACGCCGTCGGTTATAATCTCCTTGTAGAGACTCAGCGCCAGCGCCCTGGGGCGGATGCCGATCATCTCCGCCGGATTCCAGTCCGGCATGACCCCATAGATCGTTTCCTTGCCGCACAGGTCCGGGTGGGGCAGCATGGACCCCCGCAGCTTTGCCCGGATTTGCTCAAGACTGCGCCGCTGCTCCTCCAGGTCCTTTACTGGCCGGCGCAGAACCAGCGGCCGCACCTGCAATAAGTATAATTCTCCGTCTGCTATGGCAAATTCAAGGTCCAAAGCGGGGCGCTGAAATAATTCCTCCAACTCCCGGCACAGCCGGACGACCTGCTCCAGCGGTGCGGGGGGCAAATCCGGCGAGCCCTTAAAATGGTAAAAGGTTTTCAAATGCGTCCCGGTTCCGTCCGTCACGGAGGTGGTGGAGCCGGTGGCGCAGTCATAATTGAGGACGTAGTAATTGCCACCCGTATTGGGGTCCACAGTAAAGGCCACCCCGCACAGCTCCACATCCGCCAAAAACGGCTGGATGAGGATTTGGTTTTCCGGGTCCGGTCCCATGGACTCCGCCACCTGCGCGACGGTGCGTAAGATGTCCGTTTCGCCCTTCACATCGGGGATGGAGAGGTATTTCCCGGCGTTGGAGCACTCCGCCGTATCTTCATTTTGGGCGCTGCTGCGGACAATCAAGCGCCGCTCCAGCAAGCCTGCGTCCCGCAGCATCGTGATGGCGCGAGCCGGACGGGACCGAGCTTCTCCGGCGGTCAGGCACACCTGGGGGAGGAGCTGCGCTGTGGTGAGTTTACCGGCAAGATCCCACAGTGTACCTGCTTTGGTTGAAAACTCCATCATACGAGAAGCTATCCTTTCTTCTGTGCCATCCAAATCCGCGTTGTATAGGGCACGGCAATCGTCTCCTGATGCAGACTCTCAACAGTGGCGCGAATCTCCCCGATGATTTTTTCAAACACCTCCGGCGATTGGCGGTACACTGTGCCGTGGGACTTCCAGCCCTCAATGAAGTCCTCGGCTGGGATGTGGTGGACCACCTGACCGGAAAAGAACTGTACGTCCTTGAACAGCCCCGAACTCTGAATCACTTCCGTCTGGTCTTCCCGGCGGGTGCCATATTGATAGCCCGGAATATTTTTCTTTATGACCGCCTCGATCTTTTGCTGGAGCGGATCGTCCAGATCGCGGTGGTTCCACATACAGGCAAAGTACCCGCTGGGCTTCAAAATACGGCTGGTTTCCGCCAAGGCCTGCTGCCTGTCACAAACATTGAAAGACGAGCCGAACGTAACCAGATCGAATTTCGATGCGTCCATGCCAGTATCCTCGCCCACGCCCTCAAACCACGAAACATTCGGATATTCACTCGTCCGCTTGATTCCATTTGCCCGCATTGCGTCATTGGGCTCCACAGCGCACACAACCAGTCCGGCCTTTGCCAACTCCAGCGTCAGGTGAGCGGCTCCGGCGCCCACGTCACATGCGGTGTCCCCCTGCTTTACCCCGGCGCGGATCAAAAGCTCCTGAATCGCGCTAGGCGCATAATCCGGGCGGCGCAGGTACGCATCCGCCAAATTTGTATAATCCCATTCTGTTTTCATGTCCTTACTCCTTTACATTTTTAATTGCCGATTGTAATACCGATATTTGTTCCTCCGGCGTCATGGCGCCGTCGTTCACCAGGATCATATCCGGCCTCTTGGGCTCCTCGACTTTAACGTGGAGTCCTGCCACATCCTGCCGCGCGGTGCTGTATAGCCCCTTTTGATCCCGGCGGCGCAGGGTCTCTTCGGTTACTTTGATGTACACCTCAAAATATCCGGGAATATTTTCCCGGTTCCACGCCCGCACACTGTCGAACATGGAAATTGTGCAGCACACCACCGTAAAGCCCTGCTTCCCCAGCAGTGCGCACAGCCTGGCGTTGCGCATGGCGCTCTTGCGGCGGTCTGCCTCTGTGTAACCCAGGTCGTCGCCAAATACCTGCCGGAGCTCGTCCCCGTCCAGGAAAACGACGTTTTCTCCTTCGGTCTTCAGCTTCTCATACCACAGCCGCCCAATCGTAGTTTTGCCCGCCCCGGACAGACCCGTAAGCCAATATATACGGCCTGTGCTGTTTTCCAAGCTAGCCATCCCCTTCCGGGCAAATCATATCTGTGATCAGCTCATGGCTGTCCTGGGCAAGGTAGTCCAGGATCATCTTTACAACGCCGCTATAATAGGGCGGGACACCCGGTGCGAGATAGCCGTGCTTTTGCGTTTCCACGTATACTTCATTCACCCATTCTTCATACCGGAATGGCTCTTGAAACAGTTCCTCCCAGAATGCCTCTGAAAAATTACGGTAATCCGGCAGATCGCAGTCGTAGCCATACGCTCGCTGAACATTTTGAAACGCAAAATTCAAACGAAACACATCGTAAGTACTTAAAAACTTTGAAAAATCATGGCAATCTATCGCTGTCGTGTCATGCGCAGAAATCGTCCTCTTTTTATCTGTAGCAGCGCTTGGGAAATAGACTTTGATCCCGTTGACCGTAGTCTCCAGCATGCACTCGTCAAATTTGATATCCATCCAGTTGCATACTGCTTGCATCGTCTCCCGCGTTCGCCGCTTGGCGTCTTCAAAACGAATGACTTTGATGATTTTATTTTGATTTTCTGCTCGCCTTTCCAGCCCTATGCCAAGGCTTCCTGAAAAGCATTTATAAAGTGCATCAGGATGAAACCAACGATATCTTCTTTCCAACACCCATCTCTGATACATCAGTTGGATACTGGAAAAGACCTGCTGTACGGGTTCTCTAATAATAACCCAATGCTCAAAGCGGTTAAAATCCTCTGGCGAGAGAAGTCCATCGTATTCCGTTGTATTACAGTCTGTCAGGTGAGTCTCAAAAAAAATCCAATAAGGCTGCCCAGGAATGTATTGTTTCCCAATTATGTTGTGGTACGCAGCAAAAATAGCCTTGAATAAACATGTAAAAGAGACACATCCCTTTCCCATCAGCAGTCCGGCCAATGCAGAAATGAACTTTGTTGGAGAGATATAGACTCTTTCTTCGCATTCGCCGTCGCTAGTCAAATAATGGCCTAATAGATTCTGCTTTACCGCATGAGAAGTAAAATATGCCTGCATATGCCGTGCCACTTCTATGACCAACTCATCATCCTCCAAATATTGGAGTTGATCTAAATAGGCCTTCTTTAAAGAAACAAAGGCTCCGAACCCTCCAATATTCAATATGTTGGGGTGACCATCCATCAGCATATCAAAGAACATTGTTCCGCTGCGTCCCGTTGAACTGAACAGGACTATATTTTTAAGCCGCTCAGGTGTGAAAGATGAACTGTCTGGAATTTTGGAGTGTTTCAAAGCCTCTAAGCCACCGTCCAATAAAAACAAATAGCGCAATGGATAAAAGGCTGAATCCTTGCTCAACAAGTTTCTTTCCTTTAAACAAGTTTTCATCCGGTCCCGTGGGCCGTTCTTGGCGCCACTTGTTGCTGTAATAATATAAATCGCACTAGGAAAGCGTTGTGCCGCTTCGTCCAAAGAAATAACCGGCACGGATATTCCGTCACATTCAAAATTACTGCCCTGCTTCTGGGGATCGTCGTCACAAAAGCAAGCCGGTTTTACCTGGAACAACGCAAATATCTGAAGTGCTATTTCCCCCAGGACACCGGCTCCGTATAGAACGAGGCCCTTTTCCCGAACGTGGTCCACAATTGAATAAATACTGCGATAGGATTCCATATCCGTTGACTTTTTCGGTTTCATTTTTATTCTCCCAAATCGTTTATTTAAGAAAAGTTATTGATGCTACATACCAGACGTTAGAAACCGTGCCAAATCCAACGCGCAATAGTCACCTGATAACAAGTTCCTGTATTATCTTTACGAGCCGGCTCGCCCCGTTCCCATCCACCATTGCCTGCATCCGTTCCGCCATGTGCTGGCGGAGGG
>CAJTTS010000013.1 GCA_910579155.1 uncultured Oscillospiraceae bacterium
TCAGGGGGAGGAACGGTTTGTGATCCTGACAACTGCCCCCAATGACACTATCATCCATGTCCATGACCGGATGCCAGTCCTGCTGACGGATGATGAAGTGGTACCTTGGCTTCTTGGGCATGGGGTATAATCGAGTTCAACAATTCATCCAAATTCTTCACAGATACCCATAGATAGAATATTTTGTCACCATATGCCCCGCAATGCAATTGTTTTCCCCGTTGGCCCGACCCCCTCGGCCAATCAGCCTGGAAAAAATCGAAGTTTTTTACAAAAACAACCTTTACAACTCGGCCTTTTCTTGTTATAATACACAACACCAGATTGAATGAAAAGAGGGAATATTTATGGCATACCGCATTTACGTCATCACAGCAAACACCGCCCGTTACAATGGCACCGAGAAAGACCTGTCCGGCCCCGCCGTGGTGAAAACGCTGGAGCAGGCGGGTTATACCATTGCGGGCCACCAGATTCTTCCCGATGAACGCGTGGTGCTGGCCGGCAGCATGAAGGCCATCTGCGATACCAACGCCGCAGACATCATCATCACCACCGGCGGCACCGGCTTCAACCCCGAGGACTGCGCCCCCGAGGCCACCCTGGACATCGTGGAGCGCCTCGCCCCCGGCATCCCCGAGGCCATGCGGGCCCACGCCCTGAAAAGCTCCCCCCTGGGCGTGCTCACCCGGGCCGTGGCCGGCATCCGCAAAAAGACCCTCATCGTCAACGTCCCCGGCACGCCGGAGGTGGCCCAGCAGATGCTGACCTACATCCTGCCCTTCCTGCGCCTGGGCCTCCAAGTGATGAACGAGGCAAACTGATCCCCATCGAAACATGGAGCAGGCCGGACCCCGCTGGGGCCCGGCCTGTTTGTCGTTTTCACTGTGCGCCGTTGAACTCGTCGTAGAAACGGTTGTGGATCACCTGTACCGCCCGGTCCGCATCGCTGATGTGGACCAACACGGAAACCTTAATCTCGCTGGTGGAGATCATATTGATATTGATACCCGCGCTGAACAGCGCCTCGAACATGGCGGCGGCCACGCCGGGGTTGTTGACCATGCCTGCACCCACGATGGATACCTTGGCGATATTGTCCGACACGTCGATGTGGTCGAAGTGGATGCGGTCCCGGTTCTCCTCCAGCAGCCTTTGGGCCAGCTCCATATCGTCCTTGGCCACGGTGAAGCTGATATCCTTGGTTTCGCTGCGGCCGATGGACTGAAGGATAATGTCCACGTTCACATTGTTTTTGGCCAGCAGGGAGAAAATCTTGTAGGCAATGCCCGGGGTGTCCTCCAGGCCAACCAGGGCCAGACGGGCGATGTTCTTATCCTTTGCCACGCCGCTGATGTGGGATTTTTCCATAGTCTTGACGACCTCCTTAACTTTCGTACCCGGTCTGCCGGAGAAGCTGGACAGCACCTCCAGGTTCACACCGTACCGCTTGGCCATCTCCACCGAGCGGTTGTGGAGCACCTGGGCGCCCAGCGTCGCCAGCTCCAGCATCTCATCATAGGTGATCTCTTCCAGCTTATGGGCGGTGGGCACCAGGCGGGGATCGGCGGTGTATACGCCGTCCACGTCGGTGAATATCTGGCACAGGTCGGCGTTCAGCGCCGCGGCGATGGCCACTGCCGACGTGTCCGACCCGCCCCGGCCCAGAGTGGTGATGTCGTCGAACTTGTTCAGCCCCTGGAAACCGGTGACGATGACGATGCGCCGCTTGTCCAGCTCCGCCCGGATGCGCTCCCCCTGCACCCGCTTGATGCGGGCGTTGCCATAGCCGGAGTTGGTGCGGAAGCCCGCCTGCCAGCCCGTCAGGGACACCACCGGGAACCCCATGCCTTCGATGGCCATGGCGCACAGGGCGCAGGAGATCTGCTCGCCGGTGGACAGCAGCATGTCAAGCTCCCGCTTGGAGGCGGATGGGTTGATCTCCGCCGCCTTCTCGATCAGGTCGTCGGTGGTGTCCCCCTGGGCGGACAGCACCGCCACCACCTGATTCCCCTTTTGATAAGTATCGGTGATGATGTGGGCCACGTTGCGGATCTTGTCCGCGTCCGCCACGGAGGACCCGCCGAATTTCTGTACAATCAATGACATGGTTCTTTCATCCTTCCACGGATCATTTCATATCGCTCATGGGCGCCGGGCAAAGGCCCGACGCTCTATTTTATGCCGCTGTGAGAAATCAGTCCAACACCCGTAACATATTGGACACGCTCAGCCCCGCCAGCTTCGTCTCCAGCTCCGCACGGGTCAGCTCGCCCTCGGTGAGGCAGGCGGACTCGGCCCCGCCGCTCTCCCGGCGGGCCAGCAGCTTGCAGCCCAGTAGCGCTGTGCGCAGCGCGTCGGCGGACCCGGCGGCCCGGACATACCAGCGGCTCTTGAGCCCGTCCGTGCCACAGGCGGCGTCCTCGCCGCCCGGCTCCCAGCTCAGCGCCTTGCGGTGGCCCATGTTCCGGGCCACGTCGATGACGTCCGCCACCACGGCGGAGGCGGTGGGCAGCTTGCCCGCGCCCCGGCCGTAGAACATCACGTCGCCGATGGCATCGCCCCGGACGGAGATGGCGTTGAACACGTCCTCCACCCCGGCCAGCGGGTCGGACTGGTCCACCAGGTGGGGGGCCACATAGGCGCACACCTTGCCGTCCTCGCCGCGGATCGCCCGGCCCAGCAGCTTGATCTTCTTGCCCGCGCTCTCGGCGTAGTCCACGTCCGCCAGGGTTACCCCGGCAATGCCCTGGGTGGGCACCTGGCTGGGGCTGATATGCCGGCCGAAGGCGATGTCCGCCAGGATGCAGATTTTCCGGCAGGCGTCGTGGCCATCCACGTCGGCGGAGGGGTCCCGCTCGGCGTAGCCGTTGGCCTGGGCCTCCGCCAGCGCCGCATCGAAGGTCAGTCCCGCCCGGATCATCCGGGTCAGGATATAGTTGGTGGTACCGTTGAGGATGCCGTAGATTTCCAAAATCTCGTTGGCGGCCAGACACTGGGACAGGGGCCGGATAATGGGGATGCCGCCGCCCACGCTGGCCTCAAACAGGTAGCACACACCCTTCTCGCGGGCAAGCTGGGTCAGCTCGTAGCCGCAGGTGGCCACCAGCTCCTTGTTGGAGGTGACCACGCTCTTGCCCGCCTTCAAGGCGCGGCGGGTAAAGTCCTGGGCGATGGTGGCCCCGCCGATGGTCTCCACCACGATGTCCACCTCGGGGTCGTTCTCAATGACGCCGAAGTCCTTCACGAGCCGGTCCGCAAAGGGGCTGCCGGGGAAGTCCCGCACGTCCAGGATGTATTTCAATTGGATCAACCCGTCCGCTTTGCGCTCGATGCTACTCTCATGGCCGGTGAGCACCTCGGCCACGCCGGAGCCCACGGTGCCAAAACCTAAAATCGCCACATTTACCATTGCGCAGTCATTCCTTCCTTGGGGGCCATGACCGCACTGCGGTCATTTGGGCCCTCTCACTGAAAAAAACCACTATTTCCAAACTTATTAAGACTATATCACATCTTTCCGCCGTTGGCAATCGCCATCCTCCCTGCTTTTTCACCAAACCTTTTTTGCCCCGCGCCCATTTCTTTAGCGGATTGAAGCAACAAATCCCTGAAAACCGTCAAAACCGCCCGGCGGATATGCGCCGGGCGGTTTTGATGCTTCTCGGATGCAGTCCGCGGACTCTACGGGGAAATGGGGTTCCCCCAGTCGTCCACCGCCGGGATATAGGGCGCGTCGCCGTTGCCAGGGTCGATGGGCTCAATCGGGAGGATGGGCTCAAAGCTGGGCTCGGGCGGCTCGACGACGGGCCCGGGGTCCTGGGTGGGCGGAATGATGGGCTGGTCCGACACGTCCGGGCCGGGGCCGGGCCAGTCCGACGGCCATACGCCGGGATCCATAGACTCGGTGGGCGGCGGCGTGGGCTCCTCCCAGCCCTCTACATGCACGTTACAATACCGCTCATCCTCCGGGATGGAGTCGTACCAGCTCAGCAGGCCGTCCTCGTCTCCGATGTGGAGTCCGGGCTTGGCCAGCTCCCGCTCGTACTCCACCATATACACCGTCTTGACGGTCTCCTCCGGGCACAGCTTCCCTGCCAGGTGATACCGCCCGGTGGCCTCGCCGTTGCCGTCCAGGATGGGGCTGTCCACGCAGATCTGCACCGGCACGTGACAGGTACACTGCTCGGTGGGGGCGTCGGCGGCGAACAGCCGGAAGGTCTGGGTCCGGTTGCCCCGGATGTCCATGGTGCAGTTGGCGTTGGCCTGCTTGCCGCAGTCCAGGCAGATGGAGTACGAGTTCAGCGTGCCGGGCACGTCGAAGGGCGCGTTCTCCTTCCCCTCGTGGAGGATGGACATCACCTTCTGCCACAGGGGGACGGTGGGATTGGCGTGGGTATAATTGATGACCTCGCTGTTGGAGTAGCCCGCCCACACCGCGGCGGTGTAATAGTTGGTGTAACCGCAGAACCAGTAGTCAAACACGTCGTTGGTGGTGCCCGTCTTGCCCGCCACGGTCTGGCCGGCGATGCGGGCGCCGGTGCCGGTGCCCGAACTCACCACGTTGGTGAGCATCGAGTTGATATAATAGGCGGTAGTCTCTTTGAGGATAAAACTGCTGACGGGCCGGTTGTCCACGATGACGTTGCCGTTGGCGTCCCTGATCTCCAGCACGGTGGTGGCCTTGGTGAACTCGCCGTTGCGGGGGAAGGTGGCGTAGGCCGCCGCCATCTCGAAGGTGGAGACGCCGTCGGTGAGGCCGCCCATGGACAACGGGCTGCGGTCAATGTCCGACAGCACCTTGCCGGTGCTGGTCTCCCGGTAGGCCTCCAGGGAGGTGAAGCCGAATTTGTTGACCATAAAGTCATAGGACGCATCGGGGGTGACCTGCTCCACCACCCGCAGAGCCACGGTGTTCAGCGACACCTGCACGGCGTACTGCACCGTGGTCAACCCCCGGTAGTTGGCCGACACGTTTAGCGGCCAGACGGAGCCGTTGAGCAAATAGGGGTTGTCGTCGATTACGGAGGCGGGGGTGATGAGCCCCATGTCAATGGCCGGGCCGTAGACGGACAGGGGCTTGATGGAGGAGCCGGGCTGGCGCACGGTATCCACCGGGGTGTTCCAGCCCCGGTTCACCGTCTTATCCTCCGTGCTGCCCATGGCTACCACCAGGCCGCTGGAGTTGTCCACCAGGGAGATGGCGGCCATAAGCCGCTGCCCGGTGCGGGAGGACACCTGGTCCAGATTGGAACGGTTGTTGAACACCGTGTCCACCGCCGCCTGGGCCTCCGGGTCGTAAGCGCACACGATGGTCAGGCCGCCGCTGAACACCCGGTCCTTACAAGTTTTATAGCTCATCCCGGTGTGCTCCTGGAGCACCTCGATGGCCTCGTTAATCACCGCCTCGGTATACCAGGAGTAGACGCCGGACGGCGCGCTGTCCTCCGTGTCCTCGCCGTTCTCCTCGCCGTCTTCCCCACCCTGCCGGTCCCAGGCGAACACCAGGGGCTCGGCGATGGCGGCGTCCCGCTCCGCCTCGGTGATATACGCCTTGTTGTCCCTGGCCTCATCCTCTCTGGCCATTTCGTTCAGGATCAGCTCCTGTCGGGCCTTGTTGTACTCCCGGTTGGTCCACAGCACGCCGTCGTCAAAGGAATCCTTCCCGCAGGTCTCGCACACGTCCGGCTTTTCATTCAGGTAGTAATCCCCGCACTCCTGACAGGTGTAGCGCATCACCTCCACCACGCCCCTGGGGGCGTAGAGGGACGGGTTGTTGGTGATGCCGGCCAGACTGGCGCACTCGGCCAGGTCCAGCTCCCACACGTTCTTGCCGAAGTAGTACCGGGACGCGGCCTGGATGCCGTCGCAGCCGTTGCCCAGATATATCTTGTTGAGGTAGGTGGTGAGGATGACCTCCTTTTGGTAGTTGTTTTCCAACTCCAGGGCTTTGAAAATCTCCATAATCTTCCGGGTGACGGTGACATCCTTGTCCCCGGTCAGGTTCTTGATGAGCTGCTGGTCGATGGTGGAGCCGCCCCGGATGCTGCCTCCGGTGAACAGCTTGGACAGGCCTGCCGCCGTCCCCCGCCAGTCCACGCCCTGGTGGTTCCAGAAGCGTTTGTCCTCAATGGCGATAAAGGCGTTAATCAGGTCCTCGGGAATCTGGTCGTACTCCACCAGCTCCCGGTTCTCGTTGCCCTTCAGGGTCTGGAGCTCCCTCAGCTCCTGGGTATCCCTGTCCACGTACACGATGATCGAGTTCTCGTCCATAGTGTAGTCGTCCAGATTCAGATAGGCCTTGGGCAGCACCGACGTCCTCACATAGACCACGGCAAAGCATATCATGAAGCAGCCGGTGACGACCCCCATCAGCAGCAGGGTGCCGATGACCTGGAAGATGCGGATGAGGATGGTCAGCGCAACGGGGCGGCGGCGTTTGCGCGTTTTGGAACGGGGCGCCTGGCGCTTGCCGCCGCCCTGAGACGGAGACTCCTGCCGCCGGGCGCCGCCCTGAGACTGGGCGGGCCGGCGCTCAGGGGTACGGTTTTGGTTGGTGTCTGGCATATTGAGATCCCTCCGATGTATTCAAGCCGTCCCACGCCGCGGCGGGACGTCCGGGTTCCCTCTCTCCGGGCCCTCCGGTCCGTATTGGGGTATTATACCACGATCAAAACAATTTGTCCACCCTGTGCGAAACGACGGGATTTAACTCCGGCCCGCGCCGTTTCCTAGTGGAAATTTTATGTTCCCTCTTGCTTTTTTCTCTCACAACCGTTACAATAGGGGCATAGGCAGCAGAATCGCAAAAGGAGGACCAAAGCCATGAGCGAAGAATACGGCCCGGATTTCGTGTCGATCACCGACGACGAGGGTAATGAATTTGAACTGGAGCATCTGGGCACCCTGGAACATAACGGGGCGGAATACATGGCCTTTGTCCCGGCGGACATGGACGAGGACAACGAGGATTTCGGCCTAATCCTGCTGAAGGTCATCGAACAGGACGGCGAGCAACTTTTGGCGGATATCGACGACGAGGCGGAGCTCAACGCCGTCTACGAGCAGTTCATGGAAGAGCTGTTCGAGGACGAGGAGGAGTAACCGCCGCTTACGGCGGCTGGGCTTCCGCCCTCGCTCCGCTCCATCCGCGCTGCTCACGACGGCTCGGACGCGTCTGTTTCTACGCCTCGCCTGTTCGCGACGCGCGGCTTCGCTGCGACTCGGGCAAAACCCGCCCCCGTTTCCCGGCGGCTGGGCTTCTGCCCTCGCTCCGCTCCATCCGCGCTGCTCACGACGGCTCGGACGCATCTGTTTCTACGCCTCGCCTGTTCGCGACGCGCGGCTTCGCTGCGACTCGGGCAAAACCCGCCCCCGTTTCCCGGCGGCTGGGCTTCTGCCTTCGCTCCGCTCCATCCGCGCTGCTCACGACGGCTCGGACGCAATTATTTCACCCCTGCCGGGTTCTAACTACGTGAACCTGCCCTGTTAAAACCCACATTTCTAAAACGGGACGCCCCACTCGCGCGGCGGTTCGCAGACCTCCCGGCCCTCTTCGGAGGTACCTGGACGTTGGGAGCGGTAAAGCCAAGCGGAGGCGACCCACCTGCATGCTCGTGCAGGTTTTTAATGGGGCGGCACGGCCACGGCGGGGGTTCCGGCGATCCCGGCGGAAGGGTTCAATCCCTTCCGCCGTTCTTTTTTCCGTCAAAAAATCGTTTCTCATTTGTGAATTTTCATTGGGGCATGAATTTATCCTTGCAACGGCTGTTTTCACATGCTATAATGTTGGGAGCGCCGCGGGGTTCTCGTCCTTTTTGGGCAAAATAAGCCCATCTCCCACGGCCGCGGACGGGCCTGACCGCCCGCCGCCACACACGAAATACTTGAGAGGATTGATATACCATGAGCGCATCCAGAGAGAAAAAGCAGCGCCAGAGCGCTGGTCCTGACCAAAAGGCCGTCAAGGCCCAGCAGGAGCAGGCCGCCCGCAGGCGCCAAACCATCATCTATTCCGTTGTCGGCGGCGTCATCGCCGTGCTGGTCATCGCGCTGCTGGTGTGGCGCACCGGCTTCTTCCAGGCCAGGACCGCCGCCGCCCAGGTGGGCGGCGAGACCCTCACCGCCGCCGAGCTGAGCTACTATTATAACGGTGTGCGCAGCTCCTTTGTCAGCTACGGCATCATCGACACCACCAAGGCCGACGACGAGCAGATTTACAACGCCGAGGAGGGCGCCTCCTACCGGGACTACTTCATGGAGGAGGCCCTCACCAGCGCCCAGCAGTACCTGGCCCTGGCCCAGGAGGCCGTGAACGCCGGGCACACCGAGGCCGAGGTCAAGGAGGACCTGGACGCCCAGATCGACTCCGCCAAGGC
Source organism: uncultured Oscillospiraceae bacterium (assembly GCA_910579155.1). The sequence continues at coordinate 8,379 of CAJTTS010000013.1, forward strand.
CGCCGCCACCGCCAACGGCCTGAGCTACAGCGCTTACCTCAAGGCCCTGTACGGCGAGTATATGACCGCCTCCATCTTCGAGAAGCTCACCACCCGTTCCCTGATGGCCAACCTGGTGGCCGGCGACAAGTATTCCGAGCTGTACGACAGCTACGCCCAGTCCGAGCTGGACGCCTACTATGAGGAGCACAAGGACAATCTGGACACCGTGGAGTACTCCTACCTCTACTTTGCCATTGCCAGCGTGGACACCAAGGACGCCGAGGGCAACGAGCTGGACGAGGACGCGGTACAGAAGCTGAAAGACGAGGCCCAGGCCGACGCCAAGGGCAAGGCCGAGGAGGCTCTGAAAGCGGTGGAGGGCGGCGCCTCTTTTGAAGCCCAGGCCGCCAAGTATGAGCTGACCACCGCCACCAACCACGGCGACCACGTCACGGTGGTGGGCACCGGCAGCCTCAATAGCGCTTACAGCGAGCAGCTCCTGGCCCTGGACAAGGACGAATGCGACCTGGTGGAGACGGACAACGGCTACTACGTCTTCTCCTTCCATGACCGCTACCGGAACGACGAACCCACCCGGGACGTGCGCCACATCGCCATCCTGGCCGACACCACCACCGACGACGAGGACAACGTGGTCGCCCCCACCGAGGAGGCCTGGGCCGCCGCCAAGGAGAAGATGGACGCCATTGAGGCGGAATGGAACGCCGGGGAGAAAACCGAGGACGCTTTCGCCACCCTGGCGGAGAAGTATAACACCGACGAGGTGGGCAGCGACTTGGTGACCCGCATTCCCAGCGACAACACCTCCCTGGTCCCCGAGTTCAAGGACTGGGTTTTTGAGGACCACCAGCCCGGCGACTCCGGCGTCATCCAGCACAGCGCCGGCGACTCCGACCGCAACAAATTCTGGTCTTATCACCTGATGTTCTACGTGGGCGAGAACGAGCCGGTTTGGAAGGACACCGTCCGCAGCACCCTGGCCAGCGAGGCTCAGACCGCCTGGATCGAGGAGCTGGCCGAGGCCTTCCCCACCACCGAACTGAGCGGCGCCAACTATTTCGGAAAATAACAGTACAAAACAAACGCCGGACGGGTTGTCCGGCGTTTGTTTTCAGGAGTTGATTGAAATGGACGAGCAATTCATCCGCACCCAAATGCTGCTGGGCGCCCCCGCCATGGAACGGCTGCAAAACAGCCACGTGGCGGTGCTGGGCCTGGGGGGCGTGGGCGGCTGGTGCGCCGAGGCGCTGTGCCGCTCCGGCGTGGGGGAACTGACCCTGGCGGATCAGGACACGGTGTCGGTGAGCAACATCAACCGGCAGGACGCCGCCCTTTGGTCCACCGTGGGCATGGAAAAGGCGCGGGCCACCGCCCTGCGCCTATCCGATATCGCGCCAAGCTGCACCCTCCACCCTCTGGCCATCCGGTACGAGGCAGACCGGCGGGAGGAGTTTTTTGCCGCAAAATACGACTACATCGTGGACGCCATCGACCTGGTGAGCTGCAAGCTGGACCTGATCGAGACCGCCCACCGGCGCGCCATCCCCATCATCTCCGCCTTGGGCACCGGCAACAAGCGGGACGCTCAGCAGCTTCGCATCGCCGACATCTCCCAGACCGAGGGTTGCCCTCTGGCAAGGGTGGTGCGCAAGGAGCTGCGGAAACGGGGCATCCTCCACCACAAGGTGGTGTTTTCCCCGGAACCCGCCCGCTCCGCCGGGGAGGGGAACGAGGCCCCGCCTCCCGGACGGCGGTCCATCCCCGCCAGCGCCATGTGGGTGCCCGCCGCGGCGGGGCTGCTGCTGGCCCAGGCCGTTATTCTGGAGCTTGCGGGCGAACCCGGATACGCTCCCACGCCTTCCTGACCACCCACGCCCCCAAAAGTCCGCACAGGGAGCCGATGGCCGCCCCCGCCAGCACGTCGCTGGGGAAGTGGACCCCCACATACAGCCGGGACAGGCCCATGACCACCGCCATACACACCGCCGCAACCTTCATCCACCGCTTGGGCGCAGTCATGCACACCGCCAGGGCAAAGGCGAAGGCGGCGTTGGTGTGGCCGGACGGGAAGGAGTTGGGGTCGTGCTCCGGCACCAGGTTGACGAAATTTTCGATGACCAGCCAGGGCCGGTCCCGTGCCACCAAGGGCTTAATGGTGAAGTTCACCACCACCAGCCCGACGAGCATGGCGCACAGCGCCGAGGCCCCCGCCCTCCGGGTGGGCTTGAAAAACAGCAGCAGCACCCCCAGCGTGATGAACAGCATCCCGCTGTTTCCAAGCTGGGTATACAGCTTCATGAATGGGTCCAGCAGAACGCATCGCATGTTTTCCGCGATCCACACCAGAGCCTGCTCGTCAAATTGTTGAATGATACCCGGCACCCTTGTCCCTCCTGTCCTTGACCGGCCGGCCAAAAATATGTATAATAGCAAATATATGCTCTGTAATTTTAACCCATTCCTTGCTGCAAAGCAAGCAGTTTATGGGAGGTACAAATGAAAATCATCCATCTCATCAGCGGCGGCGACACCGGAGGAGCAAAAACCCACGTCCATTCCCTGCTCCAGGGCCTGAACCGGCACATCCAGGCCGACATGGTGTGCTTCACCGACGGCCCCTTCACCGAGGAGGCCCGGGTCCTGGGCATTCACGTGGACGTGATGGCAGGCCGCAACCCCCTGGCCGCTTTAAAGCCCTTGCGGGAAAAAATCGCCCAGGAGGGCTATGACATCATCCACTGCCACGGCGCCCGGGGCAACCTGATGGGGGCGCTGCTGCGCCGCTCCACCGGCCTGCCCGTGGTCACCACCGTCCACTCCGACCCCAGGCTGGACTACATGGGCCGCCCCCTGTCCGCGCTGACCTACGGCAATCTCAACGCCTGGGCCCTGCGGCGCATTCCCTACCGCATCGGCGTATCCGACGCCATGAGCGACCTGCTCATCAGCCGGGGCTTCGACCCCCAGCAGATGTTCGCCATCTACAACGGCATTGACTTCACCCCCCGCACGCCCAGGCTGAACCGCCGGGAGTTCCTGGACAGCCTGGGCCTGGACTGGCCGGACGACGCAGTCATCGCGGGCATCGCCGCCCGACTCAACCCGGTAAAGGACATGGGCACCCTGCTGCGGGGCTTTGCAGCAGCCCACGACCAGCAGCCCCAACTGCGCCTCATCATCGCCGGGGAGGGCCAGGACGAGGCCATGCTGAAACAGCTTGCCGCCGAACTGGGCGTGACAGACCAGGTGTGCTTCGCCGGATGGCTGTCCGACACCGACAGCTTTTACAACGCCCTGGACATCAACACCCTCACCTCCCTGTCCGAGACCTTCCCCTACGCTCTCACCGAAGGGGCCCGGTTCGCCCTGCCCACCGTGGCCAGCCAGGTGGGCGGCGTACCCTTCCTCATCCAAAGCCACGTCACCGGTCTGCTGTTCCAGCCCCGGGACCACGAGGCCCTGGGCCGCCACCTGGCCGCCCTGGCCGCCGACCCGGACCTGCGCCGCCGCCTGGGCGAGCAGCTCTTGGAGAAGGGCCGGACCGAGTTCTCCATTGAGAGCACCATCTACCGCCAGCTCGCCATCTACAACTCCATCCTCCGCCGCCAAAAGCGGAAGGCCGAGCGCAAACGGGACGGCGTGGTAATCTGCGGGGCCTACGGCCGGGGCAACGCCGGGGACGAGGCCATTTTGCAGGCCCTGGTCACCGAGATGCGGACCATCGACCCCGACCTGCCCATCTGGATCATGACCCGCAAACCCAAGACCACCCGGCTGCGCCACCGGGTGGGGGCGGTGTATACTTTCAATGCCCCCGTTTTCTGTCATAAAATGGCAAAAAGCAGGCTGTACATCAACGGCGGCGGCTCCCTGGTCCAGGACGTCACCAGCCACCGCTCCCTGTGGTTCTACCTGTTCACCCTGTCCGCCGCACACCGGCTGGGGTGCCGGGTGATGATGTACGGCTGCGGCATCGGCCCTATCCGCACCCCCCGCAACCGCCGGAAAACCGGAAAGGTCATCAACCGCTCCGTGGACGTCATCACCACCCGGGACAGCGCCTCCATCGAGGAGCTTCAGGCCCTGGGCGTGAGCCGTCCCCAGGTCATTTTGGCGGCGGACCCCGCCGTCACCCTCCCCGCCGCGCCGCCCCAGGCGGCGGACGCCCTGCTGGAGGAGATCGGCCTCCACCCACGGAAGGGAGAGCGGTATCTGGGCGTCACCGTGCGGCCCTGGCCGGGATTCGACGACAAGGCCCCCGCCTTTGCCGCCGCTGTGGACTACGCCTATCAGCGCTATGACCTCATCCCCGTGTTCATCCCCATCGAAGGCAAGCCGGACGCCGCCGCCGCCCAAAAGGTGGCCGCGCTGCTCCAATACGCCCCGGCCAACCTGCTCACCTCCTGCCCCAGCACGGAGCTGGCCATCGCCCTGTCCGCCCGGATGGACGTGGCGCTGTCCATGCGCCTGCACGCGCTGATTTTCGCCGCCGTCCGGGGGGTACCTCTGGTGGGGGTGGTGTACGACCCCAAAGTCAGCGCCTTTTTGGACGACGCGGGCCAGGACCTCTACGCCCGGCTGGACCAGGTGACGCCGGAACTGCTGTGCGCCCTGGTGGACGCCGCCGCCGCCCGCCGTCAGGACCGCCGGGCCCTGGAGGACAAGACCGCACGGCTGGTCCGGCTGGAGCGGGAGAACAGCCAGGCCGCCGCCCGGCTGCTGGCTGAATCAAAATAATTCCCGGACCCAGGAGGTGCCCCATGAAACAGATCGTCTGTCTGGCCCGCGCTCCCTGGCGGGCCCGGCCCGACCGCACACAGCAGCTTCTCGCCCGGCTCACCGACGCCCAGATTCTGCTTTTTGAGCCCGCCCCCAAAAAAGGCGCGCCCATGCCCGAGCAGGGCCGCCGGGTGCGGGCGCATATCACGGTTTACACCCTCCCCGCCCCCATCCCGGGTCCCTTTGAGACGTCGGTGCTCCATCGACGCAGGCTGGACAAGATCGCGGACTTTATCCAACAGGTGATGTCCAGGCGCCACTTCCGGGAGCCGGTGCTCTGGTGTACCTGCCCCGACCAGGCCCAGTTCCTGGATATGCTGGCCTACCGGGGGGTGGTGTATGACTGCGACCGCTTCTGGGACGAGTCCGCCGCCGATCTGGAGAGCGACCTGACCCGCAACGCCGAAGTGGTGTTCGCCGCCTCCTTCGGGCTGATCCGGCGGCTGTCCCCCTGCAACGACAACACCGCTTTGCTGCCCAACGGGGTGAACCCGGTGCTGTTCCAGCAAAAGGAGCGGGCCATCCCCCAGGCGCTGGAATATCTCCCCGGCCAGCGGGTGCTGGGCCGGGTGGGCAGCGTCAACAGCCAGGTGGACCTGGAGCCCCTGCTCTTCCTGGCCCGCCACCGGCCGGAGTGGACCTTCGTGCTCATGGGCCCGGTGACCAGATCCGCAGCGGCCCGCCTCCAGGGCGAGGAGAACATCCTGCTCACCGGCCCCATCAACCCCCTGGACGTACCCGACTATTTATACCGCTGCGACCTGCTGTTCGACCTGTTCCGCCGGGACCGGGCGGGCAGCGACGTGGCCTCCATCCGCATCTACGAGTACCTCGCCACCGGCAAGCCCATTGTGGCGGTGGTAGACCCGGACGTACCCGACCTGATTCCCGAGCTGGTGGACACCGCCTACGACGGCCCCGGCTTCCTGCGCCGGTGCAAGGCGGCCTTTGGGGAGGACCCCTCCCTCCCCCGGCGGAGGCGGGCGCTGGCCCGGGATTCCTCCTGGGCCAACCGGGCCGCCCAGGTGTCCGACATTCTGGAGGCCACCGGGCTGTTTTGAGGTTTTCGCCATGGACGGCCCTCCCCCGCCGCAAAGGATTGTATAAGCCTACGAAAATGGGAAAAGCCCTTGATTTCTTGCTCTTTTTTAGCTAAAATAGACTTGACTATTTGGAAATGAGGTGCCTGTCATGGAGCATTTCTGCCGTGTCCGTCCGGGTTTCCGTCTCCATGGCACCATTGCGTCCAAATCCTGAACCTGAGCAAAGCAGGCTGCCCGCATATGCGCGGCGGCCTGTTTCGTTTTTTCAAAGGAGGACTCAAGTATGAAAAAGGTCGCCGTCATTATGGGTTCCGACTCCGACTGGCCGGTGGTCAAGGGGGCGTGCGCCCAACTCCAGGAGCTCGGCATCCCCTATGAGGCCCACATCCTCAGCGCCCACCGCACCCCCGCCGCCGCCGCGGACTTTGCCAAAAAGGCCAGAGCCAACGGCTTCGGCGTGCTGATCTGCGCGGCGGGCATGGCCGCCCATCTGGCCGGGGCGTTTGCCGGGAACTCCACCCTTCCCGTCATCGGCATCCCCATGAAGGGGGGCGCCATGGACGGGCTGGACGCATTGCTTGCCACCGTGCAGATGCCCAGCGGCATCCCCGTGGCCACCGTAGCCATCAACGGGGCCAAAAACGCCGCCGTGCTGGCCGCCCAGATTCTGGCTGTCTCCGACGATGAGCTGGCGGCCAAGCTGGACGGGGCCCGGGAAAAGATGGCCGCGCAGATTGCGGAAAAGGAAGCAAAATTACAGGCGGAAATCGTTCCCTGAGCCGTTTTGTTCTCTTTCTTGAAAGAAAGAGAAGCCCCCGACACAGGTAATTCTTACAGAAGGGATGATAGAAATGAACAAGATCGAGCAGCTCTATGAGGGCAAAGCCAAGAAGGTATTTTCCACCGAGGACCTCAATGTGGTCATCGTGTCCTACAAGGACGACGCCACCGCCTTTGACGGGCTGAAAAAGGGCACCATCACCGGCAAGGGGGCCATCAACAACCAGATGACCAACTTCCTCATGCAGCAGTTGGAGAAGGCGGGCGTTCCCACCCACTTTGTGGAGGAACTCAGCGAGCGGGAGACCGCCGTTAAAAAGGTCACCATCGTCCCCCTGGAGGTCATCATCCGCAACATCTCCGCCGGGTCCTTCGCCAAGCGCTACGGCGTGGAGGAGGGCATCGTGTTCGACGCGCCCACCGTGGAATTCTCCTACAAAAACGACGACCTCCACGACCCGCTTATCAATGACCACCACGCCGTGGCCCTGAAGCTGGCCACCTGGGAGGAGATCGAGCTCATCAAAAAGTACGCCTTCCAGGTCAACGACTTTCTCAAGGCGGAGCTTCTCGCCTGTGGCGTGACGCTGGTGGATTTCAAGCTGGAGTTCGGCAAGACCTCCGACGGCGCCATCGTGCTGGCCGACGAGATCAGCCCGGACACCTGCCGCTTTTGGGACTCCAAGACTGGCGAGAAGCTGGACAAGGACCGTTTCCGCCGGGACCTGGGCAACGTAGAGGGGGCTTATCAGGAGATGAGCCGCCGTCTGATGGGGAAATAAGCGATGGGCGGATTTTTTGGCGCGATCTCCAAGCGCGACGTCGCCTTGGACATCTTTTTCGGCGTGGACTACCACTCCCATCTGGGCACCCGCCGGGGCGGCATGATTATCTACGACCGGGAGGACGGCTTCCAGCGGCAGATTCACTCCATCGAAAACACCCCCTTCCGGACCAAGTTCGAGAAGGACCTGGAGAAGTTCCACGGCACCTCCGGCATCGGCTGCATCAGCGACACCGACCCCCAGCCCCTGCTGGTGCGCTCCCACCTGGGAGTGTACGCCATCTCCACCGTGGGCATCATCAACAACGACGAGGAGCTGGTGGACGGGTATTTCAACGGCCACACCCGCCAGTTTATGGCCATGAGCTCCGGCAAGGTAAACGCCTCCGAGCTCACCGCCGCCCTCATCAACCAGAAGGACACCCTGGTGGAGGGCATCCGGTACGCCCAGGAGGTCATCGACGGCTCGTCCACCATCCTCATCCTCACCCCCGACGGCATCGTGGCCGCCCGGGACAAGCTGGGCCGTCTGCCCGTGCTCATCGGGAAGAACGACGAGGGCTGCTGCGTCTCCTTCGAGTCCTTCGCCTGCACCAAGCTGGGCTATGACAACGCCTACGAGCTGGGCCCCGGCGAAATCGTCCGGGTCACGGCGGACGGCTGGGAGACTCTTTCCCCCGCCGGGGATCAGATGCGCATCTGCGCCTTTTTGTGGACCTACTACGGCTACCCCAACTCCAATTACGAGGGGCTGAACGTGGAGGTCATGCGTTGCCGTAACGGCGAGATCATGGCCCGGGACGAGGTGGCCCGGGGCCTGCTGCCCAAGGTTGACTGGGTGGCGGGCGTGCCCGACTCCGGCGTGCCCCACGCCATCGGCTACGCCAACCGCAGCGGCAAGCCCTTTGCCCGGCCTTTCGTGAAGTATACCCCCACCTGGCCCCGGTCCTTTATGCCCGCCAGCCAGGAGGTGCGAAACCAGGTGGCGAAAATGAAGCAGATCCCCGTCCCTGAGCTGATCCAGGGCAAAAAACTGCTCTTTGTGGACGACTCCATCGTCCGAGGCACCCAGCTCCGGGAAACGGTGGACTTCCTGTACGGCGCGGGGGCGGAGGAGGTCCATATGCGCTCCGCCTGTCCGCCTATCATGTACGGCTGCAAGTACCTCAACTTCTCCCGGAGCAATTCCGATATGGAGCTGCTGGCCCGGAGCATCGTCCAGGAGCTGGAGGGCGACGGGGGGCAGGAGCATCTGGAGGAGTACGCCGACGGCACCACCGAGCGGGGCCGGTGTATGCTCAAGGCCATCTGTGACAAGCTGGGCTTCGACTCCCTGGGCTACCAGTCCCTGGACGGCCTGCTGGAGGCCATCGGCATCGACCGGGACAAGATTTGCACCTACTGCTGGACAGGAAAAGAATAACAGACAAGGAGAGGGAAATTATGATCGAATCCAGATGCGGCATCCTGTGCGGCCAGTGCCCCTACCGGGAGCAGACGGGCTGCGCCGGCTGCGTCAACATTGACAAACCTTTCTGGGGGGATGCCTGCCCCGTCAAATCCTGCGCCGAGGGCAAACAACACGCCCACTGCGGCTGGTGCGGGTCCTTCCCCTGCGATCTGCTCAAGCAGTTCGCCTACGACGAGAAACAGGGCGACGGCGGCAAGCGTATCGAGCAGTGCGCAAACTGGAGGGACAAGCTGGTATGAATAACTCCCATTCCGCGTCCTACGCCGCCGCCGGCGTGGACATTGAGGCCGGGTACAAGGGCGTGCAGCTCATGCGCGAGCATGTGGAACGCACCATGATCCCCGGCGTAGTCAGCGGCATCGGCGGCTTCGGCGGACTGTTCGCTCCCGACCTGTCCGGCATGGAGGAGCCTATCCTGGTGTCCGGCACCGACGGCGTGGGCACCAAAATTCGGGTTGCCCAGTTGCTGGACAAGCACGACACCATCGGCATCGACTGCGTGGCCATGTGCGTCAACGACATCGTGTGCTGCGGGGCCAAACCCCTGTTTTTCCTGGACTACATTGCCATCGGCAAAAACGAGCCGGAGAAGGTGGCGTCCATCGTGCGGGGCGTGGCGGAGGGCTGCGTCCAGGCGGGCTGCGCCCTCATCGGCGGCGAGACCGCCGAGCACCCCGGCGTGATGAACCCTGACGATTACGATTTGGCGGGTTTTTCCGTGGGCGTCGTGGACAAGGCGAAGATGATCGACAGCAGCAAGATGAAGGCCGGGGACGTGATCCTGGGCCTTGCCTCCACGGGGCTGCATTCCAACGGCTTCTCCCTGGTGCGCAAGGTGTTCGATATTGAGCGCGCCGACCTGTCCAAGCCCCTGGACGAGCTGGAAGGGAAATCCCTGGGGGAGGAGCTGCTCTCCCCCACCAAAATTTACGTCAAACCCGTGCTGGCCGCCATTCAGGCCGCCCGGGTACACGGCGTCAGCCACATCACCGGCGGCGGCTTTTACGAAAATATCCCCCGCTGCCTGCCCCAGGGACTCAGCGCCAAAATCGACAAATCCGCCCTCAATATCCCCCCCATCTTCTCCCTGCTCCAGGAAAAGGGCGGCATCCCGGAACGGGACATGTTCAACACCTTCAATATGGGCGTGGGCATGGCGCTCATTGTGGACAAGGAGGACGTGGTCAAGGCTGTCACCGCCCTGGACGCCGCAGGGCAGAGCGCCCGGGTCATCGGCGAGGTGGTCTCCGGCGGCGACGGCGTAGAGCTGTTATGAGGAGCAAGCGTATCGCCGTACTGGTGTCCGGCGGCGGGACCAACCTGCAAGCCCTCATCGACGCCCAGCGCCGGGGGGACATCATCAACGGAGAGATTGCCGCCGTCATCGCCTCCAAGCCGGGCGTTTACGCCCTGGAACGGGCCAAGCGGGCGGGCATCCCAGGCTATGTGGTGGCCCGGAAGGACTATCCCTCCAGCCAGGCCATGACCGCCGCCCTGGTGGACAAGCTGAAAAGCCTGGACATCGACCTGGTGGTGCTGGCCGGGTTCATGGTCATCCTCACGGAGGAGATAGTGAGGGCCTATCCCAACGCCATTTTGAACGTCCACCCCGCCCTGATCCCATCCTTCTGCGGGGAGGGGTACTACGGCCTCCACGTCCACGAGCGGGCGCTGGAATACGGGGTGAAGGTATCCGGGGCCACCGTCCATTTCGTCAGCGAGGAGTGCGACGGCGGGCCCATTGTCCTGCAAAAGGCGGTGGCTGTAGAGGAAAACGACACCCCGGAGACCCTCCAGCGCCGCGTTATGGAGCAGGCGGAGTGGGTCGTCCTGCCCCGGGCGGTGTCCCTGTTCTGCCAGGGGCGCTTGAAGGTGGAGGGCCGCACCGTCCGGATTTTGAAGCCGCTGAATCTTTCAAAGGAGTGTCTGCAATGATCGATTTGACCGAGTATTTACAGAATAACCCCTATCCCGGCCGGGGCATTATGGTCGGCCGCTCCGCCGACAACAAGAGCGCCGTCATCGCCTATTTCATCATGGGCCGCAGCGAGAACAGCCGCAACCGGGTCTTTGAGGAGACGGACGACGGCATCCGCACCAAGGCATTTGACGAGTCCAAAATGACCGACCCCTCCCTCATCATCTACCACCCCGTGCGAAAGATGGGCAACGGCGTCACCATTGTCACCAACGGCGACCAGACCGACACCATCCGGGACAACATTTTGCAGGGCCATTGCTACCGCCACGCCCTGAACACCCGCACCTTCGAGCCGGACGGCCCCAACTACACCCCCCGCATTTCCGGCGTGGTGAAGCCCAACGGCTCCTATGACCTGTCCATCCTCAAAAGCCTGGACGGCGACCCCTCCTGCGCCTGCCGGTACTTCTACGAGTACGACGCGCCCAAGGCCGGGGTGGGCCACTTCATCCACACCTATGAGAGCGACGGGAATCCCCTGCCCTCCTTCCAGGGCGAACCCCGCCGGGTGGCCGTCACCGCCCCCGATGCGGAGAGCCTGGCGGGCGATTTATGGCTGGCTCTGAACGATGACAACAAGGTGTCGCTGTTCGTGCGGTACATCGACCTGGAGACCGGGGACGACGAGACGTCCATCATCAACAAGCACTGGTAAGAAAAATTAAATTCTGGGAGGTTTGAACATGACCGAACTGGAACTGAAATACGGCTGCAACCCCAACCAAAAGCCCGCCCGCATTTTCATGGAAAACGGCGAGCTGCCCCTGGAGGTCCTCAACGGCAAGCCGGGGTACATCAACTTCATGGACGCGCTGAACTCCTGGCAACTGGTCAAGGCTTTGAAACAGTCCACCGGCCTGCCCGCCGCCGCCTCCTTCAAGCACGTCTCCCCCGCCGGGGCCGCCCTGGGCCTGCCCCTGAGCGATGTGGAGCGGCACATCTACTTTGCCCCCGAGGGAGAGCTGTCCCCCATCGCCTGCGCCTACATTCGGGCCAGGGGGGCGGACCGGCTGTGCTCCTTCGGCGACTGGGCGGCCCTGTCCGATGTGTGCGACGCCGACACCGCCCGGTTTCTGGCCCTGGAAGTGTCCGACGGCGTGATCGCCCCCGGCTATACCGATGAGGCGCTGGAAATCCTCAAGGCCAAGCGCAAGGGCGGCTACAACGTGGTCAAAATTGACCCGGACTACACCCCCGCCTCCATCGAACGGCGCAACATCTTCGGCATCACCTTCGAGCAGGGGTACAACGACTTGGCCATCGACGAAAAAATGCTGGAGAACATCGTCACCAAAAACCGCGGCCTGCCCCAGCAGGCCAAGCACGATATGATTTTGTCCCTCATCACGCTGAAGTACACCCAGTCCAACTCGGTGTGCTACGTGAAAGACGGCATGACCATCGGCGTGGGCGCGGGCCAGCAGAGCCGCATCCACTGCACCCGCCTGGCGGGGAACAAGGCGGACATCTGGTGGCTGCGGCAGCACCCGAAGGTGGCGGGCCTCCAGTTTGTGGACGGCATCCGCCGCCCCGACCGGGACAACGCCATCGACCTGTATATTTCCGAGGAGCACGACGACGTGCTGGCCGAGGGCGTGTGGCAGAACACCTTTAAGGTGAAGCCGGAAGTGCTCACCGAGGCGGAAAAAAAGGATTGGATTGCCAAGCTGTCCGGCGTGACCGTGGGTTCCGACGCCTTCTTCCCCTTCGGCGACAACGTGGAGCGGGCCTTCAAGTCCGGCGCTAAGTACATCGCCCAGCCCGGCGGCTCCATCCGGGACGACCAGGTCATCGCCACCGCCGACAAACACGACATGGTGATGGCCTTCACCGGCATCCGTTTGTTCCACCATTGAGCATGAGCGATCAGGAACGCCTGGAGGCCTTTGAGCGGATGCTGGCGGATGTGCAAAAGAATTACCAAGAGTTCTCCACCCGCATGGAGAAGCTGAAAGCGGAAAAAAAGGAGAAATCCGCCACCTTCCGCCAGTATTGGAGCAATAAAATGACCTGCCAGTACATGCTGTCCATGTACAAGGATTACGGGCTGATCGACGGTTCAGCCCTGGAAAACGGGGGAAAAAACCGATGAAAGTTTTAGTTGTGGGCTCCGGCGGGCGGGAGCACGCCATCTGCTGGAAGCTGGCCCAGTCGCCCAAGGTGACGGAGCTGTACTGCGCCCCCGGCAACGCGGGCATCGCCCAGGCGGCCAGGTGCGTGGATATCAAGGCCACCGACGTGGACGGCATGGTGAAGTGGGCAAAGGACAACGCCATGGACTTTGTGGTGGTGGCCCCCGACGACCCCCTGGCCCTGGGCATGGTGAACGCGCTGGAGGCCGCGCACATCCCCGCTTTCGGGCCGAGGGCCAACGCTGCCGTCATCGAGGCCAGCAAAGCGTTCTCCAAGGAGCTGATGAAGAAGTACCGCATCCCCACCGCCAAGTACGAGACCTTCGGCCAACGCCGGGCCTTCGGCGGACACGACGCCCCCTCCGAGCTGGACAGAGCCCTGCGCTACATCGAGGAGCAGGGCGCGCCCATCGTGGTCAAGGCGGACGGGCTGGCTTTGGGCAAGGGCGTGGTGGTAGCCTCCACCGTGGACGAGGCCAAAACCGCCGTGACCGAGATGATGGAGGGCAAAAAGTTCGGCGAATCCGGCTCCACCGTGGTCATCGAAGAGTGCATGACGGGGCCGGAGGTCACCGTACTGGCCTTTGCCGACGGGGAGCACGTGCGCCCCATGCCCGCCAGCCAGGACCACAAGCGGGCCTATGACGGCAACCAGGGCCCCAACACCGGCGGCATGGGGGCCGTCTCCCCCCCGCCCCAGTACACGCCCGAGATTGCCCAGCGGTGCATGGAGGAGATTTTCCTGCCCACTATCCGGGCGCTGAAGGAGGAAAAACGGCCCTTCCACGGCGTCATCTACTTCGGGCTGATGCTCACCCCCGACGGCCCCCGCGTGGTGGAGTACAACGCCCGCTTTGGCGACCCGGAGTGTCAGGCGGTGCTGTCCCTGCTGGACAGCGACCTGATGGATATCTTCCTCGCCTGCCGGGAGGGGACCCTGGATCAGGCGGATATCCGCTGGAAGGACCAGACCGCCTGCTGTCTGGTACTGGCCTCCGGGGGCTACCCGCTGGACTACAAGAAGGGCTATCCCATCTCCGGGCTGGAGGAGGCGGGCAAGAGCGCCGTGGTATTCCACGCCGGGACCGCCGAGCAGGATGGCCAAATCGTCACCAACGGCGGACGGGTGCTGGGCGTCACCGCCCTGGGGGACACCCTGAACGGGGCCATCGCCAACGCCTACGCCGCGGCCAAGCCCATCTCTTTCCAGAATATGCACTATCGCCGCGACATCGGGCACGCATTCTAAGCCGCAGGGTGCGGGGCGGGAAGCCCCTGCCCCCTTCGGGGACGGCTCCAGGCAGGAGGCGCAGACGTTCAAGGGTCAGCGCCTCGTTGGTCTGAACTGTCCCCGCAGAGGGGCAGGGGCTTCCCGCCTATACGCCGCTTGCGGTAAAACGAGCTGAAAAGGAGCGTTTCCAATGCCCCATATCCTGGTAGTGGACGACGAGACCGCCATCGCCGACCTGGTAGAGGTCTACTTGCAAAACGAGGGCTTCGCCGTCTATAAATTTGATAACGCCAACGACGCCCTGGCCTGTGTGCAGTCCACGCCCCTGGACCTGGCCATTCTGGACGTGATGCTCCCCGACATGGACGGCTTCGCCCTGTGCCGCCGCATCCGGGAAAACCACCTGTTCCCCATCCTCATGCTCACCGCCAAGGTGGAGGACATGGACAAGATCACCGGCCTCACCCTGGGCGCGGACGACTACGTCACCAAGCCCTTCAACCCTTTGGAGCTGATGGCCCGGGTCAAAACCCAGCTCCGGCGCTACACCCGGTACAATCAGGGCGTCCCCGCCCCGGCGGAACCGGAGGAGCTCGACATACGGGGGCTGCTGATCTCCAAAGCCACCCACCGGTGCGTGCTGTTCGGCGAGGAGCTGTCCCTGACGCCGCTGGAGTTCTCCATCCTGTGGTACCTGTGCCGGCGGCGGGGGCGGGTGGTATCCAGTGAGGAGCTGTTCGAGGCTGTCTGGAGCGAAAAATACCTGGACAGCAACAACACCGTCATGAGCCACATCGCCCGGCTGCGGGAGAAGATGCACGAGCCAAGCCGGAGGCCCAGGTTCATCAAGACCGTGTGGGGGGTGGGTTACACCATTGAATAGCACAAAGCGCAAGCGGCTGTCTTTGCAGGTGTGGGTGCAATACGTCCTGTCCCTGCTGGGCTGGGCTTTTGGGGTGGTCTTCCTCGCCTATCTGGCCTTTCTCCTGTGCCGGATGCGGACCTGGAACGGCACCGAATGGCTCTACCCCATCCTTCACGTACTGGCCCAATATATTGTTTTCACCTATGCCATCGTGACCGGGCTGGGCTGGCTGGTCATCAGCTATGTGTTCATCTCCCGCCCCATGCAGTATCTGGATGCCCTGGCCCAGGCCGCTCAGGCCCTGGCCCATCCCACCGGAGACCCTATCACCCTGCCATCCGGCCTGGAGCAGACGGAGACACAGCTCAACCTGGTCCGGGAAAAGGCCCTCCGTGACGCCATGGCGGCAAAAGAAGCGGAGCAGCGGAAAAACGACCTCATCGTCTACCTGGCCCACGACTTGAAAACCCCGCTGACCAGCGTCATCGGCTACCTCACCCTCCTGCGGGACGAGCCGGACCTGTCCCAGGAGTTCCGGGCCCGGTACACCGGGGTGGCCCTGGACAAGGCGGAGCGGGTGGAGGAACTTATCAACGAGTTCTTCGACATCACCCGCTTCAACCTCACCCATCTGGAGCTGGAAAAGCGGCCCGTGGACCTGAGCCGGATGCTCCAGCAGGTCGCCAGCGAGTTTGGACCCCAGTTTGCGGAACACGGCCTCACCTGCGCCCTGGACCTGCCCCCCGCGCTGGAGTACAACTGCGACCCGGACAAGCTGGCGCGGGTATTTGACAACCTGCTGCGCAACGCCTGCCATTACAGCACGGCGGGAACGGCGGTCAAAATCGCCGCCTTGGTGGAGGAAACGGGGATCATCCTCACCTTTGCCAACTCCGGAACCACCATCCCGGAGGAAAAGCTGGGCCGTATTTTTGAGCAGTTTTTCAGGCTGGATTCCTCCCGCGCCAGCCGGACGGGCGGCGCGGGCCTTGGCTTGGCCATAGCCAAGGAAATCGTGGAGCTCCACGGCGGCACCATCTCCGCCCGGAGCGCGGACGGGGTGACCACCTTTACCGTGGTTCTGCCGAAATCGTAAGAAAATTGCAAGATTTTCGTGGGGAATCCTCCAGGACATCCTGCGTTCCCTTTTGGTATCATTGGGGCAGACACAAAGGAGGCGCAGCCACGATGCACAGTTTTATCTCGCTGATCTACTACATGTTCAAGGAGGCCGTCGCGACCGCGCTGGCCGGAGCGGCAATTGGAGGCGTGCTTCTGGCCCTGCTCCGGCAAAAGCGGCGCCGTGAGGGTGCGGGATTTTCTCCCCTGCAGGGGGCGGCCATCGTCCTGCTGTTCTGTTACCTGGGCGGGCTGTCGGCGGTGACGGTGCTCCACCGCACCGTCGGGACTCCCTGGGTGCAGGCACACCTGTTCCGGGCCTTTTGGGAGGCGTGGAATACTTTTACCCTCCAAATCTGGCTGAATCCTCTGCTGAACATTGCCATGTTCCTGCCGCTGGGCGTGCTGCTGCCTCTAGCGGCGCGGCCCTTCCAGCGGTGGTACTGGACGCTGGCGGCGGGGGCGGGCGGCTCGTTTGTGATCGAGGCGCTCCAGTACATCCTCCAGCGGGGCGCCGCCGACGTGGACGATCTGTTCTGCAACACGCTGGGGGCTATGCTTGGGTACTGCCTGTGTATGTTCGTGGTGTGCCTGGCGGAGAAGCGCTGGAAACCGGCCGGAGGCTGTGCGGTTCTGCCGGTGCTGTCCGCCGCCTTTCTGGCGGGGGTATTCCTCGTCTACCAGTTCCAGCCCTACGGCAACCTGGCCGGCACCCCGGCCTTTGCCGCCGACACCAGCAGCACAAAATGGGTGCTGGAGTGCGAATTGTCCGATGAGCCGGGGCCCGCGGGGGTCTATTGGGCGGAGCCCTTCACCAAGGAGTCCTGCGATGAGTTCGCCTTGGCCTTCGCCCGGCGGCAGGGGGTGGATGTCGAGGACGAGTATTTCGACATTGACTACTACGACAACACCGCCTACTACTCCAACCACCGCACATTTTCCCTCATTGTAGATTACAATGACCGCTCCTACAGTTACAGCACAAGCTCAGAGGGCTTTTCCTACGATGACGCCGGGACAGCCACGGAGGAGGAGCTGCGGACCGCGCTGAAAGCGCTGGACATTGAGGTCCCGGAGACGGCTCAATTTTTTGACCTGGGACGCAGCGCATACGCCTTTCGCGCGGACCGGATCGAGGGTGACGGAACGCTGACCGACGGCGAGCTGGAGTGCTGGGTCAAGAAGGATGGCACGATCTATCAGGTGGACAACGCCCTCAGCACCAGCACCCTCCACGGGGACGCCGCCGTGATCTCGGAGGCGGAGGCGTACAACCGCCTGCGCGCGGGCCGGTTCTCCGCTGCGGAGGCCTTTGAATATTTTGACCCGGCGGAGGTCCACGTCACCTCCTGCCGGCTGCAATACCTCATCGACACCAAGGGCTTCCGACAGCCGGTGTACGTATTTGATATGAAGGAGTTCGACCCGGTGTTCGTCCCCGCCCTGGCGGGCTGAACGCCAAGCAGCGCAAGAATCCCCCCGGCGGCAGCCGGGGGGATTTTCATGGCAGCGCCCTGATCCGGTCCGCCGTGAGATACCCGCCCCGCACCGGGAAGGGCTGTCCCACCGGGTCGCCGGGGACCACGCGGCCTCCGATCAGCTCCGTTTTCCGCGCCCCATCCCGGTAAACACACTCATAGCCGTAAAAAGCCCGGAGAATCCGGTCCGCCCGGGCGGCGTCCATGTCCGGGGTCACCGTCCAGTCCTCCTCGGCGGGCAAGGGCCAATACTCCCCCGCCCCCTGGGGACGGGCGGCGGCCAGCACGCCGGGCAGGTCGCTCACCAGGGCGCGGACCATGCCCGGTATCGCTTCATACACCTTCTCCATATAGGTTTGGTGGTCCTCCCGCTCGTCCAGGGGGAAGCGCTCTTGCAGCAAAACCTCCCCGGTATCAAACTCCGCCGCCATCTTGTGGGCGGTGACGCCGCCAAGCTCCGCCCCCTCCAGAATGAGCCGGGGCATGGGCCAGGACCCCCGGCCAACGGGCAGCGGGGTGGGGTGGAAGTTCACCATGGGAAAGGCATCCGTCACCGGCACGCGGTAGTAGTACCCCGCGCACACCAGCAGCTCGCAGCCCTGGGCCGCCAGCTCGTCCAGATCGGCGGCGGTGATCCGCTCCCGCGTATAGGGGCTCCCCCGCTCCCGCGCCGTTTGAAGCACGGCTGTATTGAACTCCGTCACGTTGTCCACCGGGCAGGTGAACAGCTTCAGCACCCGGCAACCCTCCCGGAGCAGCGCGTCCAGCACGGGCTTTAACAGGTCGATGCCCAGATAGGCGATTCTCATAGACCCCCTCCCCCTTTCTCGGCGTGATTACCGTTTCATTTTACCACGGCCCCCGCCCAAAAGCTACCAAAAAATAATGTCCCCTTTTTCTGATAAATTTCCCCAAAAAAGATTGACAAAACAAGGTCAACCAGTTATAGTGTATCTCGCTATCCGTGAAACCCTGACAAGCGCGGGCGTGACAGCGCCAAGCGCATTTCAGGGAATATAAAGAGGGAGCTGACAAAACACTCATCACTAGAAATGGGGGAGGATAAATGTCCAAGGAGCTGATCCGCCTGCGGGACTGTGTCATGTCCTACGGCGACGAGGTCGTGCTCGACCACATCAATCTGTATATCAACGATAAGGAATTCCTCACGCTGCTGGGCCCCAGCGGGTGCGGCAAGACAACCACGCTTCGTATCATAGGCGGGTTTTTGTCGCCGACCGCCGGGGACGTTTTGTTTGACGGCGTGAGGATCAATGATGTCCCGCCCCATCAGCGGGCGGTGAACACGGTGTTCCAGCGGTACGCGCTGTTCCCCCATCTCAACGTGTTTGAGAACGTGGCCTTCGGCCTGCGCATCCCCAAAAAGGACCGGGACGGCCAGAAGGTGAAAGTTTCCGAGCGGGAAATCCACGAGCGCGTCATGGAGATGCTGGAGGTCGTCAACCTAAAGGGCTTTGAAAAGCGCCCGGTGTCCGCCCTGTCCGGCGGGCAGCAGCAGCGGGTGGCCATCGCCCGGGCCCTGGTGAACCGGCCCAAGGTGCTGCTGCTGGACGAGCCGCTGGGCGCGCTGGACATGCGCCTGCGCAAGGATATGCAGAACGAGCTGAAGCGGATTCAGCAGGAGATGGAGATCACCTTCATCTATGTGACCCACGATCAGGAGGAGGCGCTGGCCATGTCCGACACCGTAGTGGTGATGGATGGCGGGCGCATCCAGCAGATCGGCACACCCACGGACATTTACAACGAACCGAAAAACGCCTTCGTGGCCGACTTCATCGGCGAGTCCAACATCATCGACGGCATCATGCGCGCCGACGGCGTGGTGGAGATTTTCAACCGCAGATTCCAGTGTCTGGACAAGGGTTTTGCCAAGGACGAGCCAGTGGACGTGGTCATCCGCCCCGAGGATGTGGACATTGTGGACGAGTCGGTGGGCCAGTTGAAGGGCACCGTCACCGCCGTCACCTTCAAGGGGGCCCAATACGACACCATCGTGGATTTCTACGGCTTCAAGTGGCTGATCCAGACCACCGACTTCTGCCCGGTGGACAGCCACATCGGCATTAAAATCGACCCGGACGGCATCCATGTGATGAAAAAGAGCCACTACTCCGGGATGTTCGGCGACTACTCCTCCTACTCCGAGGAGTATGAGGAGCTGGACGTGGTGGAGCCGGACGGCGAGGACGGGGAGGAGCGCGACTCCCAGGAGGGCGGCTATGAAGAATAAACGCGCCTGGTTCTCCGTCCCCTATGTGGTCTGGATGGCGCTGTTTGTGGTCATCCCCATCCTCATCATGGCGGTGTACGCCTTCACCGCCGCCGACCCCGCCACCAACGCCACCTATGCCACGGCGGCAAACTTCACCGGCATGGGCGTCTACCTGTCCGTGTTCCTGCGCTCCTTCTGGCTGGCGGTGGTCGCCACCCTGGTGTGCCTGCTCATCGGCTACCCGGTATCCTACTGGATGGCCAAGGAGGGCCCCCGGTTCCAGCGGGTGGCCATGGCGCTGATTATGCTGCCCATGTGGATGAACTTCCTGCTGCGCACCTACTCGTGGATGTCCATTCTGGAGAACAACGGCCTCTTGAACCAACTGTTCCAGAGCATCGGGGTGATCGACCTCCATAACAGCGTCGGCGCCTGGCTGACCGACCTGCGCAACAGCATCGCCATCCGCTTCGCCGAGGACCCCGACAGCTTCATCCCCGCAGTCTATCATCCCATCCGCTACTTCCAGATGATCGGCACCCCCGGCGCGGTGGTGCTGGGCATGGTGTACAACTACCTGCCCTTCATGATCCTGCCCATTTACTCCGTCATCGTCAAGCTGGACGGCTCCCTCATCGAGGCCGCCCGGGACCTGGGAGCGGATTCGGCGCGGGTGTTTTCCAAGGTGATCTTCCCCCTGTCCCTGCCGGGCATCCTGTCCGGGGTGACCATGGTGTTCGTCCCCGCGGTGTCCACCTTCGCCATCTCCCAGTTGTTGGGCGGCGGCACCCAGATGATGCTGGGCGACCTCATTGAGGCCCAGTTCCTGGGCGGGGCCTACAACCCCCACTTGGGCGCGGCCATCTCCATGGTGATGATGGTGGTCGTCGTGGTGTGCATGGTGGTCATGAACCACTTCGGTGAGGGCGAAGAACAGGCGGTGATGCTGTAATGAGAAAATCAAACCGCTTTGGAAGCCGCCTGTTCATCGGCCTGACTTTCCTGTTTTTGTACCTGCCCATCTTCCTGCTGATCGTATTCTCCTTCAACGCCGGGGAATCCAGCGCCGTGTGGCAGGGCTTCTCCCTGGACTGGTACGTCTCCCTGTTCCGGAACCGGCTCATCATGGAAAGCCTGTACACCACCCTGCTGGTGTCCCTGCTGGCCACCGCCATCGCCACCGTGGCGGGCACATTCGCCGCAATCGGCCTGTACGCCCTGCCGCGCCGGAAGCGGGACGCCCTGCTGGTGGTCAACGACATCCCCATGATGAACGCGGACATTGTCACCGGCGTGTCCCTGTGCCTGTTCTTCGTGGCCTTCTTCCAGGGCTGGGGCTCCTTTGCCCAGTGGTTCAACAGCGTACAGGGCGCCGTCGAGCTGCCCGAGCGGCTCACCCTGGGCTTCGGCACCATGCTGCTGGCCCACATCTCCTTTAATATCCCTTATGTCATCCTGAACGTGGCCCCCAAGCTGCGGCAGATGGACAAGAACCTGGTGGACGCCGCCCAGGACCTGGGCTGTACCTGGATGCAGGCGTTCTGGAAGGTGATCCTCCCCGAGATTAAGCCGGGTATCGTGTCCGGGGCGCTCATCGCCTTCACCATGTCCATCGACGACTTCGTCATCTCCTACTTTACCGCCGGCTCGTCCACCTCCACCTTGGCCATGCGCATTTACAGCATGACCAAAAAGCGCATTACCCCGGAGGTCAACGCCGTGTCCACCCTGCTGTTTTTGTCGGTGCTGGCGCTTCTGGTGCTCAACAACGTCCGGGAGATCAGGCAGGAGCGCCGGATGGAACGGCAGGAGGTCCGGGAACCGTCGTTCTTTGAAAAGCTGTCTATGCGCTTCCACCAGCCCTCCTACAAGTGGGTGCGCCGGGGCGTGACGGTGGTCATGGCCTGCTCCTTTATCGTGGTGACCACCCTGCTCACCGGGGCCGCCTACTCCCAGCCGGTGGTCAACGTGTGCTCCTGGGGCGAATATATCGACGAGGAGCTCATCACCCGGTTCGAGGACGCAACCGGCATCCGGGTGAATTACCAGACCGCCGAGAGCAACGAGGCGCTGTACTCCCTGCTGAAAAGCGGCGGCGCGGACTACGACGTGATCGTCCCCTCCGACTACATGATCTCCCAGCTCATTGAGGAGGGCATGCTGGAGGAGCTGGACTACAGCCAGATTCCCAACTTTGAGCTCATTGACCCCCGCTTCCGCAACCTGTCCTACGACCCGGAAAACAGGTACACCGTCCCCTACGCCTGGGGCACCCTGGGCATTATCTACAACGCCAATATGGTGGATGGGGAGATCGACAGTTGGAGCGCACTGTACGACGACCAATACGCCGGGAACGTACTGCTCATCAACAACTCCCGGGACGCTCTGGGCGAGGCCCTGCTCTACCTGGGCTATTCGGTGAACACCACCGATGAGGCGGAAATCCGCGAAGCCTTTGCCCTCATCGCCGGTGCCAACAGCCGGGGCGTGTACCAGGGCAAGGTCATGGACCAGGTATTCCAGAAAATGGAGGGGGGCAACGCCGCCATCGCCACCTACTACGCCGGGGATTACCTGTCCATGCTGGAAAACCAGGCGGACGGGGTGGACCTGCGCTATGTCATCCCCAAGGAGGGGGCCAACTGGTTTGTGGACGCCATGTGCGTGCTGAAGGATGCCCCCCACTATGACGACGCCATGGAGTGGATCAACTTTATGGCCTCCACCGAGGCCAACCTGGCCAACATGGACTATATTTGGTACGCCTCCCCCAACACCGAGGCGCTGGAACAGTACCCCGCCTACTATGAGGAAAACAGCGAGGACGGCGAGCCGCTGGACCCGGAGCTGTACGAGATCATGGCCCCGCCAGCCGAGGTGCTGGAGCGGTGCGAGAGCTATGTGGTGCTGCCCCAGGCCACCCGGAAGCTGTACAACGACCTTTGGATCGAGCTGGGCGCCTAAAATATGGAAAACCACCGGAGGACTCATGCCCTCCGGCGGTTTTTTCTTCCGATTCGCTTAGGATTTGACTATTGATTGCCGATGTTGTATAATAACATGATTTTAGATGCGAGGGGGTGGACTTGATGTGGCTGGCGGACCAATGGACCGATTATGAGCTGTTGGACTGCGGCCGGGGCGAAAAGCTGGAGCGCTGGGGAGATAAGCTTCTGGTGCGGCCCGACCCCCAGGCCATCTGGAACACCCCCAGAAACCACCGGGGCTGGAGAAAGCCGGACGCCCGGTATTCCCGGTCCAGCACCGGCGGCGGCCAGTGGGCGGACAAGAGCGTCCCCCAGCGGTGGCAGGTAAATTATCAGGACCTTACATTTAATGTGGGGCTGATGAACTTCAAGCACACCGGGGTGTTCCCCGAGCAGGGGGCCAACTGGGACTTTGCCAGGGAGCAGATCAAACACGCCGGACGGCCCGTCAGCGTGCTCAACCTGTTTGCCTACACCGGCGGGGCCACCATCGCCTGCGCGGCGGCGGGGGCTTCTGTCTGCCACGTGGACGCGGCAA
Source organism: uncultured Oscillospiraceae bacterium (assembly GCA_910579155.1). Next base: position 31,809 of record CAJTTS010000013.1, read on the forward strand.
AGGGCATGGTGCAGTGGGCCCGGGACAACGCCAAGTCCTCCGGCCTGGAGGACAGGCCCATCCGCTGGATCGTGGACGACTGCGCCAAGTTCGTGGAGCGGGAAATCCGCCGGGGGCGGAAGTACGACGCCGTTATCATGGACCCGCCCTCCTATGGGCGCGGGCCCTCCGGCGAGGTATGGAAGCTGGAGGAGAACCTGTACCCCTTTGTGGAGCTGGTGGCGGGCGTGCTGTCCGACGAGCCGCTGTTTGTGATTCTAAACTCCTACACCACGGGGCTTTCCCCCTCGGTACTCACCTATATCCTGCAAGCCGTCGTGGGCGGAAGGTTCGGCGGGCGCACTGTGTCCGACGAGCTGGGGCTGCCTGTCACCGCCACGGGGCTGGCCCTGCCCTGCGGGGCCACCGGGCGGTGGACCAGACACTGATATGGAATGCACCCTTCGCTATCTGTTCGCCATGCTCTGCGGCGCACTCCCGGCGCTGCTGCTGTTTTTCAGCCTGCGTCCCCTGCGCCTGCGGCGGCTGAAACGGAACGGATTGTACACTCCCTCTCACAGGGAAGCCGCCCTGGCCCTTTTCTGGATGTACTGCGGCGGGGCCGTAATTCTGGGCCTGACCCCCAGATGGGTCGTCCGCTCCCTGGCGGGCCTGCCGCTGGGAATGCCGTGGAATGCGGACAGCCTCCCTTTTTTCAGCCCGGGGAACGTCAACCTGATCCCATTTGACACCTTTTCTCAGTCCATTTACATTTTAGTGGCCAATGTCATTCTATTCATGCCCTTCGGCCTGTTTTCCGCCCTCCTGTGGCGGGGCTTCGGCTGGAAACGGGCGCTGTTGGCCGGGGGCTGCATCACCCTTTTCATCGAATCCTGCCAGCTTTTCATCGGCCGGACCTTTGACATCGACGACTTAATGCTCAACACCCTGGGCGTGTTCTGCGGCTTCCTGCTGACCCCGGCGGTACGGCGGCTGTGCCCCCGGCTTGCCGCGAAGCTGCTGGTTTTTCCTATTACTTCTTCCTGATTGAGGTATTTTTCCATGTCCCAGTTCATCATCCAAACTGAAAACCTCACCTTCCGCTACACCACCGAAGAAGGCGTGGCCCCCACCGTGCTGGACGGAGTCTCCCTGTCCGTCAGACCGGGGGAATTTGTGGCGGTGCTGGGTCACAACGGCTCGGGCAAGTCCACCCTGGCCAAGCATTTCAACGCCATCCTCCTGCCCTCCGGGGGCAAGGTGTACGTGGACGGCCTGGACACCTGCGACGAGGAAAAGCTGCTGGATATCCGCCGTCAGGTGGGCATGGTGTTCCAGAACCCGGACAACCAGATCGTCGCCAGCGTGGTGGAGGAGGACGTGGCTTTCGGCCCGGAGAATTTAGGCGTACCCTCCGCCGAAATCCGGGAGCGGGTGGACAGCGCCCTGGCCGCCGTGGGCATGAGCGAATACGCCCGCCACGCTCCCCATCTTCTGTCCGGCGGGCAGAAGCAGCGGGTGGCCATCGCGGGCGTGCTGGCCATGCGCCCCCGGTGCATCGTACTGGACGAGCCTACCGCCATGCTGGACCCGGTGGGCCGGAAAGAGGTGATTGACACCGTGAAGCGGCTCAACCGGGAGCAGGGGATCACCGTGGTGCTCATCACCCACCACATGGACGAGGCCGCCCAGGCGGACCGGCTGGTGGTCATGCACGACGGCCACATCGTGGCGGACGACAGCCCCGCACTGGTGTTCCAGAACGTGGACGGCCTGCGCTCCCTGGGGCTGGAGGTGCCCGAGCCGGTGGCCCTGCTGTATGAGCTGCGGCAGAGCGGCGTGGACGTGCCCCTCACCGCCTTGACGGTGGACGAGTGCGCGGCGGCGCTGAAGGCCCTGCTGGACAGTGCAACATAAGGGAAGAACGCATATGGAGCTGGATTTTCTGGGCGACGCGCGAATCATCTCCGTTGACAGGGGCGGGCGGGCGCTGGTCCTCGCGCTGGACTGCGCCAACGCTGACCATCTCCCTGCTCCCATCCGGGAACTTCGCTTTTTTGACTATTCCATCATCCAGGATGTCGACTTAACCGGCTGTACCTGGCACCGGCATCGGCTGATTGGCAGTCCTGCATTCCAAACCCTTGAACTGACGGTATATGCCCCCTCGGCAAAGCGCAAGCCTCCGCAGCGGCGGTTCGCCCTACAATTCAAGCGTATGGAAATCATTCCCCAGTAAGGAGTTCCATCAATGGGAGCTATCATTGAGACAAAACAACTCACCCACACCTACAGCCAGGGCACGCCCTTCGAGCACACCGCCCTGGACAGCGTGGACTTTTCCGCCCAGCCCGGGGAGTATCTGGCCATCATCGGCCGCACCGGGTCTGGGAAGTCCACCCTGATCCAGCACCTCAACGGCCTGCTGAAGCCCACCTCCGGCCAGGTGCTCTTTGACGGCACGGACATCTGGGAGTCCAAGGACCGCACCCGGCAGGTCCGCTGCCAGGTGGGGCTGGTGTTTCAGTACCCGGAGTACCAGCTTTTCGAGGAGACGGTGTACCAGGACATCGCCTTCGGCCCCAAGAACATGGGGCTGGACAAGGACGAGGTGGACCGCCGGGTGAAACAGTCCGCCCGGTTCGTGGGGCTGGAGCCCGGCGTTTTGGAAAAATCCCCTTTCGACCTGTCCGGCGGGCAAAAGCGCCGGGTAGCCATCGCGGGGGTCATCGCCATGGAACCCCAGGTGCTGGTGCTGGACGAGCCCACGGCAGGCCTGGACCCCTCCGGCTCCGCCCGGATTCTGGACAATATCCGCACCTACCACCAGGAAAAGAACGCCTGCATCATCCTGGTGTCCCACTCCATGGAGGAGGTGGCCCGGGAGGCCGAGCGTCTGGTGGTCATCCACCAGGGCGTCATTCCCTTCTCCGGCCCTCCGGCGGAAGTGTTCGCCCACGGGGAGGAGCTGGAAGCCATGGGCCTGGGCGTACCCGCCATGACGCGGGTCTTCGCCCGCCTGCGGTCCATGGGGGTGGACGTGCCCGCATCCGTGTACACCATCCCCCAGGCCAGAGAGGTCATTTTAGCGGCCCTCCACCGAAGGGAGGAACGATAATGGCTCTGCGCGATATCACTCTGGGGCAGTTTTTCCCCGGAAACTCCCCCATCCACAACCTGGACCCACGGGCCAAGCTGGTGGCGATGATCTGCTATATCGTGGCCCTGTTCATGGGCCAGTGGTTCGTCACCTATGCCATTTTGCTGGTGGTGCTCATCGCCGTGGTGGCGGTGTCCACCGTGAAGCCCAAGGCTCTGGTGCGGGGGCTGAAGCCGGTGGTGTTCATTTTGGTGTTCACCGCCGTGCTCAACATCTTCTATACCCCCGGAGAACCGCTGGTGTCTTTCTGGATCTTTACGATCACCCGGGAGGGCATCCTCCACGCCTTTTTCATGGTGGTGCGCATCATCATGCTCATCACCTGCACCTTCCTGCTGACTTACACCACCTCTCCCCTGGCCCTCACCGACGGTCTGGAGAGCCTGATGGGGCCGCTGAAAAAGCTCCGCGTCCCCGTCCACGAGCTGTCCATGATGATGTCCATCGCCCTGCGGTTCATCCCCACCCTCATTGAGGAGACGGATAAGATCATGTCCGCCCAGCGGGCCCGGGGTGCGGACTTCGACTCGGGGAACCTCATCCAAAAGGCCAAGGCCCTCATTCCCCTACTGGTGCCGCTGTTCATCTCCGCCTTCCGGCGGGCGGACGAGCTGGCCACCGCCATGGAGTGCCGCTGCTACCACGGCGGCGAGGGCCGCACCCGGATGAAACAGCTCCACTACCGGCCCGGCGATATTTGTTTTATGCTCGGAGCTCTGCTTCTGGCAGTGTTCATCGGCATTTTGGGCCACTTCGGCCTGTAACGCAGGACCCTCCTTTTTTCTTTGAAAAGAAAAAAGGAGGCGAAAGATGAAACTTTTAAGCTTTGTCTATTACGAGGAGCCAAAATCACTCGTGTCAATCCTGTTTATCTTAAAATTTTAAACATTTTTAGAAATCGTCTAAAAGTCTTTCTTTTTGCTTCTTTTTCTTTCTACAGAAAGAAAAAGAAAAAGAATACCCTTGACCTTCAAACGAAAGGCGGCCCATCCATGGAACAGCGCAATATCGCCCTTCGGCTAAGCTACACCGGCACCGCCTACCACGGCTGGCAGGTGCAGAAAAACGCCGTATCCGTGGCGGAAACCCTGGAAAAAGCCCTGGCCGATCTGGTGTGCCATCCGGTGAAGGTCACCGGGGCGGGCCGCACCGACGCGGGAGTCCATGCCCAGGTATATATCGCCAATTTCCGCACCACCTCCGGCATTCCTGTAGAGCGGCTGCCGCTGGCGGTGAACACCCGTCTGCCCGACGACATCTCCGTATTCAAGGCCACAGTGGTACCCGACGGGTTCAACGCCATCGGCTCCTGTTTGAAGAAGGAATACACCTATAAAATTTACAACTCCCGCATCCGGGACCCGTTCTATGTCAACCGGGTGTGGTTCTACCCCAAACCGTTGGATGAAACGGTCATGGCCGAGGCCGCAAAGCAGTTTGTGGGCACCCACGACTTCGCCGCCGTCCGCTCAGTGGGCACCGAAACCCGCACCACCGTGCGCACCGTCCACTATTTCGATGTCCAACGGCACGGCTCCATCATTGACTGCCGGGTGTGCGCCGACGGCTTCCTCTACAACATGGCGCGGGCCATGGTAGGCACCTGCATCTACGCCGCCGAGGGCAAGCTGAACCCGGCGGAAATCCCCGCCATTCTGGAATCCCGCAACCGCACCTTGGCGGGTCCCACCGCGCCCCCCGACGGTTTATACATGACTAATTTGTGGTACCACGAAAACGTTCTCTGACGACGGAGATTCCTATGGACGAACAACAGCAGCCCCAACAAGAAAAAAAGCCCCGCAAGCTCCCCCGCTTCCTGCTGCGCGTCATCGCCACCCTCGTGATCCTGGCTGTGGGCCTGGCGCTGGTGGCCGTGGTAGCCTTCCGGGACAGCGTGAACCTGGACAGCATCAAGCGCTGGTTCGCCTACCGCTCCCTCACCCGCAGCGACAGCGGACGGGCGGAATCCTTCTCCTATGACGGCGACCTCAACGACACCTTCGCCGTGCTGGACGGAGATTTGTTGGTGTGCTCCCGGAACGCCATCGGCCTCTACTCCGGCAGCGGCACCCAGTATATCAACCAGCAGGTCGGCATGGAAACCCCGGTGGTGAGCACCAACGGCTCCCTGGCGGTGGTATACGACGCGGGAGGCTCCTCCCTGTACATATTGGGCCAGCGGGCGCTGGTGTGGTCGGCAGACGACTTTGAGCCCATCCTGTCCGCCCGGCTGAACCGGAACGGCCAGCTCACCGTGGCCACTCAATCCAGCGGCTACCGGGGAACGGTGACGGTTTATGACGCCGCCTATTCCCCCGTTATGGTTCTGAACCTGACCTCCGCCTTTGTGATGGATGCGGCGCTGTCCGACGACGGTCACACCCTGGCCATCCTCACCGTGGGCCAAACCAACGGGGCCTTTTCCACCAACCTGGAGCTGTACGACATGGACTACGTGAGCGGTGAGTACAAACCCGACTTTACCTGTCAACTCGGGGGAGGCGTGGTATTGGAGACCCGGCACACCTCCACCAGCCTATGGACCCTGGGGGACCGGGGCCTCACCGTCACCGATCACGAGGGCAACTCCTCCAGCGTGAGCTGGGCGGACAAGTACCTGCGGCGGTACACCCTCAGCGGAGACGGCTTCGCCGCCGCCCTGCTGGGCAAATACCGGGCGGGCAGCCAGGCGGAGCTGTGGGTGGTGGACGACCAGGGCCAGCAGCGCACGCTGAACCTTAACGAGCAGGTCATGTCTATCTCCGCCGCCGGACGGTATCTGGCGGTGCTCACCAGCGACCGACTGGATATCTACACCGACCAGTTGGAGCTGTACGACAGCCTGGAAGGTACCCAGGGCGTACGGAACGTCCTGCTGATGCCGGACGGGTCCGCCATCTTGATCTCGACGGGCAGCGCCGGATTCTATGTCCCCTGAGACAGCGTCCCGCGCATTGAGGACGGTTAGGAGGAGCTTATGGGAAACTACTTATTCGATATCTTGATTGTTGCCCTGCTGGCGCTGTTCGCGTGGCGGGGGGCGGTCAAAGGACTGATCCTGTCGCTATGTGGGCTGGCGGCGGTATTTGTAGCCTTTTTCGCCGCTCAGTTTGTCTCGGAACAGTTCTGTGCGCCGGTGTCCAACATCATCCGGCCCATCATCATCCAGACGGTCCGGGGGGCGGACGCCGAGCCGGAGTTGGACCCGGAGGACCCAGAGGCTACCTACACCGTGGACCAGCTTCTGGCTTCCATCCAGAAGGAGGGCCTGTTCGGGGGCTTCAACCAGTTCCTGGAGCAGGGTGTATCCGACCGGGAGATCCGCACCAACGCCCACCTCACCCCCCTGGACGCCCTGGCCGGTTATCTGGCCACGGGGGTCGCCCGGGCGGCGCTGTTTGCCATCGTCTTTTTCGGCGGGCTGCTGGTCTGGTTCCTCTTCAGCCACGCCCTTGACCTGGCCTTCAAATTGCCCATCCTGGCCGAGGTCAACCTGGCGGGCGGGCTGCTGGCGGGCCTGGTAAAAGGCGGGCTGCTGGCCGTGGTGCTGGTGTGGCTGGGACAACTGGCGGGCGTCGTCCCCAGCCAGCCGGATACGCCGGTTCTATCCCTGTTCACCGTGGAAAAGCTGGGCGAGCTGCTGGATAACTTGCCGGCCTGAATCTCCTGTTTCCAGCGGGCTTCCAGACAGGCGATGATTTCCCTGCAAGTCGCAAAATTACCACTCTAAAATTCATGACATGTTCATATTTATCTGATATGGTACTGCAAACTGCAAATATAAGCGTGAGAATGACTTCTCCCTGAAAGGAGCGACACAATGCGTCCTACTCTATGTACCCGCTGCAAAAAAAACGTAGCGGTGATCTTCATAACCAAGATCGAGGGCAGCGAGACCAGAAACGAAGGCTTGTGCCTGAAATGCGCCCGGGAGCTGGGCATCAAACCGGTAGACGACATGATGAAAAAGATGGGCATCTCCGATGAGGACCTGGAGTCCATCTCCACCGAGATGATGTCCGCCTTTGGCGGCGCGGAGGAGCCCGACGGCTTGGCCTCTACCTCCGACGACAGCGAGGAGGGCGAGGAGGACGAGGGCCGCACCGCCACCTTCCCCTTCCTGAACAAGCTGTTCGGCAGCCAGTCGGACAGCGCCCCCGACCGGGACCCCATCCAGCGGGGCGGGGCCGCCAAAGAGGACAAAACCGCCGCTAAGACGGAGCGAAACCAGGGGCAGAAGCGGAAATTTTTGGAGAACTACTGCATCTCCCTGACCCGTAAGGCCCACGAGGGCAAGCTGGACCGCATCGTGGGGCGCTCCAACGAGATTGAGCGGACCATCCAGATTCTGAACCGGCGGCAGAAAAACAACCCCTGCCTCATCGGCGACCCCGGCGTGGGCAAAACCGCCATCGCCGAGGGGCTGGCCCAGCGCATTTACAACCGGGATGTGCCCTATAAGCTGCTGGACAAAGAGGTCTACCTGCTGGACCTGACCGCGCTGGTGGCGGGCACCCAGTTCCGCGGCCAGTTCGAGAGCCGCATGAAGGGCCTCATCGACGAGGTGAAGAAGCTGGGCAACATCATCCTGGTCATCGACGAGGTCCACTCCATCGTGGGCGCGGGGGATGCGGAGGGCTCCATGAACGCCGCCAACATCCTCAAGCCCGCCCTGAGCCGGGGCGAGATTCAGGTCATCGGCGCCACCACCCTCACCGAGTACCGCAAGTACATCGAGAAGGATTCCGCCCTGGAGCGCCGGTTCCAACCCGTCATTGTAGAGGAGCCCTCCATCGACGACTCCGTTGAAATCCTCAAGGGTATCGCGCCCTATTATGAGTCCTTCCACCATGTGGTCATCAGCCCGGACATCTGCCGTCAGGCGGTGACCATGAGCGAGCGGTACATCACCGACCGCTACCTGCCCGACAAGGCCATCGACCTTATTGACGAGGCCTCCTCCGACGTGAACCTCCACAACAAGGACTTGGCACGGCTGGCTGAGATCGGCAAGGAGCTGGCCGATTACGCCAAGGAGATGGAAGTGGTGCTGGCCTCCACCGGCGGACAGAACGACCCCAAGCTCCAGGAGCTGCAAAAGCAGGAGCAGAAGCTCCAGCGCCAGCGGGACACCCTGGAGATGGCGGTGAGCCGGGACGATGCCGAGGCTCCCAACCGGGATGATCCCGCCTTCCACGAGCGCCAGAAGGACCGCAGGAAGCAGATCGCCGAGCTCCAGGATAAAATTTCCACTATCTCCGCCGAAAAGCAGGCGGTGCAGGCCGCCGCCAACGACAAGGCATACCAGCGCCTGGCCGAGCTGAAAAGCCGTCAGGCCCAGCTTACCGGAGAGCGGGACGCTATCGCCGCCAAGGGCGATCCCCCGCTGACCGCGGCGCACTTGGCCAGGGTCATCGAGCTGTGGACCAAAATCCCCGCCTCCTCCATCCAGGAGCAGGAGTTCGAGCGGCTGGCCAAGCTGGATGAACGGCTGAGGGCCCACATCGTGGGCCAGGACGACGCGGTGGACGCAGTATCCAACGCCATCCGCCGGGGCCGGGTGGGCATCTCCGCCAAGCACAAGCCGGTAAGCTTCATTTTCGTGGGCTCCACCGGCGTGGGCAAGACGGAGTTGGTCAAGCAGCTCGCCGCCGACCTGTTCTCCTCGCCGGAATCCCTGATCCGGCTGGACATGAGTGAATTTATGGAAAAACACTCCGTGTCCCGGATCATCGGCTCCCCCCCGGGATATGTCGGCTACGACGACGCGGGGCAGCTCACCGAGAAAATCCGCCGGAAGCCCTATACCGTGGTGCTCTTTGACGAGATCGAAAAGGCCCATCCCGACGTGCTCAACGTACTGCTGCAAATCCTGGACGACGGCCACATCTCCGACGCCCACGGCAAGGTGGTCAACTTTGAGAACACCGTCATCGTCATGACCTCCAACGCAGGCAGCGACATCAAGGGCGGCTCCATGGGCTTTGACCGCTCCGCCAACCAGCTTGGCAAGGAGAAGGCCATGAAGGGGCTGGAGGCCTTCCTGCGGCCCGAATTCATCAACCGGGTGGACGAGATCGTCTACTTCAACCAGCTCACCGAGGACAACTTCAAGGCCATTGCCCGGATTATGCTCTCCGAGCTGGACGCCGTTATGAAGGAGAAAAACATCGCCTTCTCCTATGACGACTCCGTGCTGGACTACCTGGTGAAGAAGTCCTACTCCGCCGCCTACGGGGCAAGGAACCTGCGCCGCCAGATTCAGAAGGACCTGGAGGACCCCATCGCCGCCAAGCTGATCCAGCGCTACGCCGACCCCATCTCCGTGGTCAGCTTATCCGCTGACGGGGAGGCGCTGAATATTGCCACCGACTAAAATAGAAGGGCCTGGGCGTTTGCCCAGCCCCTTGGGAGCAAGCCGTTATGACTCATATATACTTTGTCCGCCATGCACAGCCAAATTTTGAAAACCACGACGATTTTTCCCGCGAGCTGTCGCCCAAGGGATTGGCGGACCGGACACTGGTTACAGACTACCTCCAGGACAAGGGGGTAACCGCAGTGCTGTCCAGTCCCTACCGGCGGGCGGTAGACACCGTGGCCCCGCTTGCAGAGGAGCTTGGGCTGATCGTTGTGACCAGAGAAGATTTCCGGGAACGGAAGGTGGACAGCGCGTGGATCGAGGACTTTGACGGCTTTACCCGCCGCCAGTGGGCAGATTTCGACTACAAGCTGTCCGACGGCGAGTCCTTGCGGGAGGCACAGGAGCGAAACCTCCGGGCGCTGCGCGAAGTCTTGGAACAGTTTGCGGACAAGACAGTGGCGATCGGTTCCCACGGGACGGCGCTGTCCACCATCATACACCATTTCCGGCCCGCGTTCGCCCTTACGGAGTTTGAGCGCATCCGTCCCCTCATGCCGTGGATCGTTCACTTTGCATTTGACGGCCGGCAGTGCGCCAGTGTGGAAGAATACAATGTTTTTACCAGGGAAGTGGACAAAATTTGAGACCCTGGGGCCGCCAAACGGCCCCAGGGTCTTTTTCACAGTATGATTGTTTCATTTTCCCGGCTGATCTGCCGGATGGAGCCGTCCTCAATGAGGTACGCCTCCCCTCGCAGCTCCTCCCTGCCGTCCCGGCCCAAGATGTAGCTGCCGTCCACCAGGACGTAAAACTGATGGCCCATGCTGTCGGAATAGGTGATGTCCTCATAGAGGCGCATACCGTCCAGCATCCAGTCCTTATCCTGATTGTAATGCGGGATAGTCATGCGCTTGGTCAGCCCAAGCCCCGGCAGGAACCGCCGGTACTCCGGGTCAACGGCCTCCCCCGGTTCCTCCGGCTGGGCGTACACCAGATCGGCGGCATTCATGCTGCCCGCGCTGACGCCCACGAGAACGCCGTCCCAGCCTCTGAGCTTTTCCCGCAGGGCGATCTCCTGGAAAAAGCGGTTCTGCGTAGGGACGTGGCCGCCGCACAGGAAGACCACGTCGGAGTGGGCGAGCAGATAACCGCACTCGTCCTGGGTTTCCCGGAACAACAGGGAGAGCTCCGAAAACCGGATACCGATTCCAGCAAAGCCGTACTCCATAGCCTCCGCAAACCGACGGAGCTTGGCGTCATCGTCCGGGTCGGAGGCGATGAACAGGGCGCGGCAGGTTGTGGGCAGGGCACGCCGCAGCTCGTCCGCAAAGCCGTTAGCCGGGTTCAGCGACGGGGAGTCGGGCAAACATGAACTGCTGGTTAAAAAATAAATCATAACAATATCCCCCAGAGAGTTCCGCCTCGTGGCCGTCGCATCGGGTGGCTGTGTGCCTATGGCGGAAGCGGGTTAAAAGTTCTTTTTCGGTTCCTTTTTCTTTCAAGAAAAAGGAACAACCTCACAACCGGGAACGGATGGCCCGGAGGAATTCCAGCCCCGTCACCTTCTGGGCCTTGGCCTCCCCCTCCCACAGGCCCACCAGGTCGCCGGTCATCACGCCGCTCTCAATGGTGTCGATGGCGGCCTGCTCCAGCTTCCGGGCAAAGGTGGTCAGCTCGGGCAGAGCGTCCAGCTCGCCCCGCTTGGCCAGGGCGCCCGTCCAGGCAAACAGGGTGGCCATGGGGTTGGTGGACACCTGCTCTCCCTTCAAGTGTCGGTAGTAGTGCTGGGTGACAGTGCCGTGGGCGGCCTCGTACTCGTAATTGCCGTCGGGGGACACCAGCACGGAGGTCATCATCGCCAAAGAGCCGAAGGCGGTGGACACCATGTCGCTCATCACATCGCCGTCGTAGTTCTTGCAGGCCCAAATGAAGCCGCCCTTGGAGCGGATGACCCGGGCCACCGCATCGTCGATCAGGGTGTAGAAGTAGGTGATGCCCGCCTGTTCAAATTTCTCCCGATATTCCGCTTCGTATACCTGGTTGAAGATATCCTTGAAGGTGTGGTCGTACTGCTTGGAGATGGTGTCCTTGGTGGAAAACCACAAATCCTGCTTGGTGTCCAGGGCGAACTGGAAGCAGGAGTGGGCGAACGAGGTAATGGATTGGTTCACGTTAAACTGCCCCTGGAGCACGCCGGGGCCGTCGAACTGATGAATAGGCTGGCGGGTCTCCTTCCCGTCCGCGCCGGTGAACACCAGCTCCGCCGTGCCGGGGCCAGGCACTTTGTACTCTGCCGCCTTGTACACGTCCCCAAAGGCGTGGCGGGCGATGGTGATGGGCTGCTCCCAGTTCTTCACCACCGGATTCAGGCCCTTCACCATGATGGGGGCGCGGAACACGGTGCCGTCCAGAATCGCCCGGATGGTGCCGTTGGGGGACTTCCACATCTGGGACAGCTTATACTCCTCCACCCGCTGGGCGTTGGGGGTGATGGTGGCGCACTTCACCGCCACGCCGTACTTCTTATTCGCTTCCGCCGCGTCAATGGTCACCTGGTCGCCGGTGCGCTCCCGCTCGGGCAGGCCCAGGTCGTAATACTCGGTCTTGAGGTCGATATACGGCTCCAGCAGCTCCTCCTTAATCTGCTGCCAGAGGATGCGGGTCATTTCGTCGCCGTCCATCTCCACCAGGGGGGTCTTCATTTGCAATTTATCCATGGTTTATCTCTCCTTTTACTATGAGACGGCGGGGGCAGAAAACCGCCTCCGCCTTTGGGGCGCCGCTCAGTCCCAGGGATCGTCCTGGGGCGGCTTGGGCGGCCGGGGCGCGGAGCCCCCGCTGCCGTTGCCGCCGCCGGTCCCGGTTCCGCCGCCAATGGCGGGGCCGCCGCTCCCAATCCCCGAGGTGGGGCCGGTGGTCCAGGTGTAGCCGGTGGGCTGTCCCCAGCCGCCGGAGCCCGGGCCCGGGCCAAAGCCCGGACCGCTGATCCGCCCGGCCGCCCGGCCGTCGGCCCAGTCATAGAACCGGGCCATGCACCCGGTGGTGTAGGGCCGCAGCCATACGGACAGGGCGATGAAGCCCACCAGCGTCAGCCCTCCGATGCCCAGCATCATCAGGACGGACACCACCACTCCTCCTGCGCCGCCGCCTATGCTCATCTGTAATATAAGCGGGAACAGGGCCAGGAAAAATCCGATGTAGATCATCACAATCAGCAGGAGATACCAGCCGATAAAGGACAACTGGAGCAGAAACGCGTCCTTCATCCTGCCCTTCATCAGGCGCTTGCTCTCCCGGATGGCGTCCATGCCGGACAGGCCCTTGTCCAGCAGCACATAGTCCACCAGGGCATATCGCAGCTCAACCCAGACGATGCCCAGCCAGAGCGCCACCATCAGCGCCAGCAGAAACAGGACCATCAGTATCTCAAGGCCAATGGCCACACTCACCAGCATCGCCCCGACGGCCAGTACAAACCAGCCCACGCTCAGCAGCAGCGACCACAGGAAGATAAACACCCCCGTGAGAATCCGGGTAATCAGCGCCGGGACAACGATGGAAAAGGAGCAGAACAGCCGCTCCAGGGGCGGGTTCTCCCCCCGGGACATGGACAGGACATAGCCCGTATATCCCACGTTCAGCAGCCCCTGCCACAGGGCGACAACGGCGGACAGCACCATGCCGCCTACCACCATGCCGAAAATGAACCCCGGGCCACGGCTGACCATCTCCAGCATCGCCCGCTCCATGGCCTCCTCTATCTCATAGCCCCGATACATGTAATTCACCAGCAGACCGGAAAAATCCCCGGCGCCCCCGGTGAGCGCCATACCAAGTACGCCGTTGAGGACACCGGTGCTCATGGACGCCATCAGCGTAAACAGCAACGTCACCAGCATGGGCCGGGGCCGGGTCATCCGCATGGCCTGCCTCACACTGCGCTTGGCCTGCGCGCGATCAAATTCCATGGTAATACCTCCTTCTCTCCGGGGCGGAGCCCGCCCACAAAACTGCTGCGTCAAACAGTTGAAGGTATTATATCGTAAGCCGGGAAAAATTGCAACAGGAAGCGGGCCCGGCCACGGCTTCAATCCAGGCGTGACAACGCTCCTGAATTGTGATATGATATTTTTACCGCCCCATCGGCGGGCAATTTACAACAAGCGAGGGATATCCCATGAATACGAAAGAGCTGAGCGAGCTGCGCCGCCGCTTCCGCCCCAATAAAAACGCCATCAGCCATATTTACGGCTGCTACGTGGGCGCGACAAAAGAGATCATCGCCGAGATCGACCAGTCCCTGGCCCTGCTCAGCGAGGACGATGCCGAGGGCTGCCTGGGGCTGCTGAAAAAAGCCCTGTCCGGCTCTCTGGGCCGCAACCTCATCGACGTGGGCTTCACCACCCAGCAGGTGGCCGAGGGCGTGGAGCACAAGCTGCTGCGGGACCTGCGGGACTGCAAGCTGAAGGATAAGGACCTGCGCCGCCAATTCTATGAGACCGTCATTCAGAACGTGGACATGGGGGAGGAGAACTTCCTCATCCTGCTGGCCCACGACACCTACGACGTGCCCTTCCGCTCCAAGAACGATGATTTGCTGGACGACTCCTCCGACACCGTATACTCCTATCTGGTGTGCGCCCTCTGTCCTATGCGGGAGGGCAGGCCGGGACTGGGCTATATCCCTGCGGACAACGTGCTGCACATGAAAACCGCCGGGCAGCTCGCCGCCCCCCCGGAGATCGGCTTCCTCTTCCCCGCCTTCGACGACCGGTGCGCCAATCTGTACAACGCCCTGTACTACGCCCACAAGCCGGAGCTTCTCCACGGCGAGTTCATCGAAGGGGTATTCGGCGTCCAGCCCCCCTTGTCCGCCCCGGAACAGAAGGAGGCGTTCGAGTCCGCCCTGTCCGACGCGCTGGGGGTGGAATGCAGCATGGAGCTGGTCCAGGCCGTCCACGAGCAGATGCGGGAGCGGATGGAGCTGCACAAGGAGAGCCAGAACCCGGACCCCCTCACCGTCACGGCGAAAGACGTGGGCGGGATGCTGCGGGAGTGCGGCATTGAGGAGGAGCGGGTGTCCGCCTTCCAGGACTACTGCGGCCAGCGGCTGGGGGAGGACGCCGCTATGGACCCGGCCAACCTCATCGACAGCAAGCGCTTCCAGATCAAGGCCGGGGAGATCACCATCACCGTCAAACCGGAGCTCAGCGGCCAGGTGGAGGCCCGGGTGCTGGAGGGCCGCAAGTACATCCTCATCCCCGCCGGGGACGGCGTGGAGGTCAACGGCCTGGCCGTGGAGCTGGAGGCGGAGCCCGCTGCAAAAATCTAGCGCGGAACATTTAATACTTTTGTAACAGTTTGGCTTGAACTTTCGTAACGACTTTCCTTTATTCTATTTCTTGCAAGAGATATCCTTTCTTTTTCATTCTATCCTCCATCCTCAAAAGAAGAACCGGGGCCAAAGGCCCCGGTTCTTTGCGTCTTATTCCAGGTATTTCTTCCGGATCAAGGCAGAGACGCCCCGCAGACCGCAGACCAGCGCCGACCTCTCCTCTTCGGTCAGCGCCTGCACGGCGGCCTCCACCAGCTCCCGGTGAAAATCGCTGTGGCGGCGGTCGGCCTCCCGGCCCTTCTCCGTGGGGCGCAGTCGGACGGAGCGCTTATCGCTGCCGTCCCGCACCCGCTCCAGATAGCCCTTGACCTCCAACTGGTTTACCGCCACGGTAAGGGTGCCCGCCGTCACGCGCTGGGCGGCAGCGATGGCGGAGGAGCGGTTGTCCCGCCCCTGGTCCACTGCGCGGCACACCTCCTCGATGAGGTGCATCTCCCGTACGGACAGATCGGCGTAGCTCTTAGCCACGTAGAGTTCCTCCGTTTTCAGAACGTCGTTGAACGCCTCCACCAAAAAGGCGTTCAACTCTTTTTGATAGCGGTCGTTTTCCATGGCGCGCTCCTTACTCCGCCGCGATGTACGCCACACCAACCGCGCCGGGGCCCACATGGGTGCCGATCACCGCGCCGATGGAACCCATCACCGGGGGCCGGTCCTGGGGCAGCACGTCCTTCAGCGCCTCCATGCACACGGGCACCCGCTCGGGGGAGTTGGAGTGGCCGTAGCCCACCGGATGGTCCGGGTCCGCAGGCTCCTTTTGGATCCGCCGGGCGATCCACTCCAGGCCGGAGGCCATGGACCTGGCCTTGCCCAGGGCCTCCACCGTCCCGCGGCCGTCCACCCCCACGATGGGCTTGATGCCCAGCAGTCCACCCACGGCGGCGGTGGCCGCGGAGATACGTCCGCCCCGTTTCAGGTAGGTCAGGGTGTCCACGATGGCCAGCAGCCTGGTGCGCCGGGCCAGCTCCTCCACACCGGCGGCGACATCGGCGGCAGACAGTCCCCGATCCCGCAGCCGGGCCGCCTCCTCCACCAGCAGAGCCAGGGCGAAGGTAGCGGTGCGGGAGTCCACGACGTGTATCTCTCCGCCCTCCACCATATCCCGGGCGATACAGGCGGACTGGCAGGTGCCGCTCAGCTCCGCCGACACGAAAATGCCCACGATCTGGTCTCCCTGGTCTGCGTACTTCTGGAACAGCTCCAGGAAATCGTCGGGATTGAGCTGGGAGGTGGTGGGCAGCTCCCGGCTGGAAGCAAGGCGGGCAAAAAACTCCTCCCGGGTGATGTCCACCCCGTCCCGGAAACTCTCCTCGCCAAAAAATACCCGCATGGGGATAACGTCAACGTTCAGCTCCGCCCCCCGCTGGAGGCTCATGTCGCTGGTGCCGTCGGTGATGATGCGTACCATATCCATCAATTCCTTTCAAGTACTTTGATGCTCAAATATTTTGAATTTCAAATCTTTTGATTTTCAAAATATCATATACGCGCCGGCGGCTTTTGTCAATTCCCGCTTTTCCAAAAAAGCGGCTAGAAAACCCGCGCAATTGTGAGTTTTCACCATCCGGAGCGGTTCATTTCCGTCCCACCCCGTCCCCCCTGCCTGGGCTCCGCCCTTCAAAATATTCCCCATGATATCCCCCCGATTCCCCCACACAGCCATTGACAAACCAGGGGAGAAACAGTTAAACTATAGCTGGTTTGATATGCCCGTATACTTCGAGAACCTGGCTCCGGCAAAACATAACCGGAGTCCTGGGAGGTAATTCCAATGATTGAAGCGGTTCTTTTATTTGCTGTGGGCTTGGTCTTTCTCATCAAGGGGGGCGACTGGTTCGTGGACGGCGCCACCGGGATCGCCCGGCGGTTCCGCCTGCCCGAGCTGCTCATCGGCGCCACGGTGGTGTCCATCGGCACCACCCTGCCCGAGGTGATGGTGTCCACCACCTCCGCCGTCAGCGGACACGGCGAGATCGCCTACGGAAACGCCATCGGCTCCGTCATCTGCAACACCGCCCTCATCGCCGCCATCACCGTGGCCGTCCGCCCCGGCAAGGTGGACCCCAAGTCCCTGCGCCTGCCGGTGGCCTTTTTCTTCACCGCCGCCGCCATTTACGCCGGCGTGGCCTATACCACCGGGTATTTCAGCCGGGTTACCGGCTTCATCCTCCTGTCCATGTTCGTGGCGTATATGGCCGCCACGGTGTGGCAGATGAAAACGGACGCCGGCTCCAAACCCCGCTCCCACCCCGAGTCCCAGGCCGAAGAGGGCTCCACCGGGAAGGATATCGGAATGATTGTCGTCGGCGCCGCCCTGATCGCCGTGGGCGCCAACCTGCTGGTGGACAACGGCACCAAAATCGCCCAGGCTCTGGGTGTGCCCGAATCGGTGATCGCCCTCACCTTCGTGGCCCTGGGCACCTCCCTGCCCGAGCTGGTCACCGCCGTCACCTCCCTGGCCAAGGGCCACGGGGCGCTGTCCCTGGGCAACGTCGTCGGCGCCAACCTGTTCAATCTGGTGCTGGTGTCCGGCGTGTCGGTGGCCCTGGCCCCCTTTGAAATCCCTCAAAATTCCACCATCGCGGGCCATAACGCCTCCTTGGTCATGGACATCCCGGTGATGTTCTTTGTTATGGCCTTCCTCACCCTCCCCGCCCTCAAGCGGGGACGGCTCAGCCGCATTCAGGGCATCGTTTTGCTGGCAGTATATGCCGCGTTCTGCGTGGTACAATTCACCATCTGACCGGGGCGTGCGCGCCCCTTTGAAGGAGGTTCTTTCCATGAAGAAGCCGGTCCTCGTCATCATGGCCGCGGGCATGGGCAGCCGCTACGGCGGTTGTAAGCAGATGGACCCCGTGGGCAGCCACGACCAGGTCATTTTGGACTACTCGATCTATGACGCCCGCCGGGCGGGCTTCGAGACGGTGATTTTTGTCATCAAGCACGAGATCGAGGCGGATTTCAAGGAGCGTATCGGCTCCCGTGTGGCGCGGCATATGGACGTGCGGTACGCTTTCCAGCGCATGGACGACCTGCCGGATGGGTATTCCATCCCACAAGGCCGCACCAAGCCCTGGGGCACCGCCCAGGCTGCGCTGGCCGCCCAGCCCCTCATCGACGGCCCCTTCGCCATTATCAACGCCGACGACTACTATGGCCGGTCGGCGTTCCAGACCATTTACGACTACCTGTGCGCCCACCCTGACGGGGACGAGTACGCCATGGTGGCCTACCGCCTGGAGAACACCGTCACCGACTACGGCCACGTGGCCCGGGGAGTGTGCCGGGTGGGGGCGGACGGCTACCTCACCGGCATCGTGGAGCGCACCCGTATCGAGAAGGGCCCGCCCCCCCGGTTCACCGAGGACGAGGGGAATACCTGGACCGAGCTGCCCGGGGACACCATGGTGTCCATGAACTTCTGGGGCTTCACCCCTTCCCTGTTAGACCGGGCCCGGCGGCGGTTCCCCGATTTCCTGGACCAGGCGCTGGCAGAAAACCCCATGAAGGCGGAGTATCTCCTGCCCACCCTGGTGGGGCAACTGATCGACCAAGGCGAGGTCACCGTGCGGGCCCTGTCCTCGGGGGACAAGTGGTACGGCGTCACCTACAAGGAGGATAAGCCCGCCGTATCCGGCGCCATCGCCGGGATGACGGCCCAGGGACTGTACCCCGAACAGCTCTGGCCCTGAATCACAGAGAAAACAAGGAGGCGTGTTCCACTATGAAAGAGCAGGCTGTGGCGTCCGCGCCCGGCGCCAACCCATGCTACGTCAACCGGGAGCTCTCCTGGCTTCAATTCAACCAGCGCGTGCTGGAGGAGGCGGAGGACCCCGCCAATCCCCTGTGCGAACGGCTGAACTTCGCCGCCATCTTCCAGAGCAATCTGGATGAGTTCTACATGGTCCGGGTGGGCACGCTCCTGGACACGGCCAAGCTCACCGCCACCGACGACAAAACCGGCATGACCAGCGCGGAGCAGACCGCCGCCGTGCTGGATAAGACCCGGGAGCTGTTGGGGACGCGGGACCGGATCTGCAAAGAGCTGCTGGCCGAGCTGTCCGCCCAGGGGGTGGAAATCTGCCGCTTCGGCGCCCTGCCCGACAAAGCCCAGTCCTTCCTGGAAAAATATTTTACCTCCAACGTGCTGCCCCTGCTGTCCCCCCAGATCATCGGACGCAAGCAGCCTTTCCCCTTCCTGAAAAATAAAGAGATATACGCCGTGGCCATGCTCAAAACAAAGAACGGCGGCGAGCGCATGGGCATCGTCCCCTGCGGGGAGGGCGTTCTCCGCCGCCTGGTCCCCCTGCCCGGGGAGGACCGACGCTTTGTGCTGGTGGAGGAGCTCATCGCCAACTTCCTGCCCAAGCTGTTTGTCCACTACAAGGTGGAGGACACGGTGCTTATCCGCCTGGTACGCAGCGCGGACATCCATGTGGACGACTCCTCCGACCAGGTGGACGACATGCTGTCCGAGGAATACCGCCGCACCATGGAGAAAATGATCCGCCGCCGCAAGCGCCTGCGTCCGGTCAAGCTGGACTACCAGGGCAAGCTCACCGACGTGGTCCGGGACAGCCTGTGCCGCTGCCTGAACCTGTCCAAAAAGCACCTGTTCGCCAGCGGCATCCCCCTGGACCTGACCTTTATGGGGACGCTGCGGGACATGCTGCGGGACAGGACGGAGCTGTTCTTTCCCCGCCGGGTGCCCCAGAACTCCCCCAACGTGGACCCCCTGGTTCCCATGACCGAACAGATTCGGAAGCGGGACGTTATGCTCACCTATCCCTACGAGAGCATCCGGCCCCTGCTGCGGCTGCTCCAGGAGGCGGGACAGGACCCGGAGGTGGTGTCCATCAAGATGACCCTCTACCGGGTGGCCCACAACAGCAAAATCGTGGAGGCTCTGGTGGACGCCGCAGAGAACGGCAAGGAGGTCGTGGCCCTGGTGGAGCTGCGGGCCCGGTTCGATGAGGAGAACAACATCGGCTGGTCCCGGGTGCTGGAGCGGGCGGGCTGCCGGGTGATCTACGGCCTGGACGGGCTGAAGGTCCACTCCAAGCTGCTGCTCATTACCCGGATGCACGGCGAACAGGTGGAGTATACCACCCAGATCGGCACCGGAAATTACAACGAGGACACCGTGCGGCTATACACCGACTATGCCCTCATGACCGCCTCCCCCGAGATCGGGGCGGAGGCGGCCCAAGTGTTCAACTGCCTGTCCATCGGCGAGGTGGTGGAGGAGAGCCGCCATCTCATGGTGGCCCCCGCCTGCCTGCGGGATAAGGCCGTCGCCCTGATCGACGAGGAGATCGCCCAGGCCGGGCAGGGCCATCCCGCCTATCTGGGCTTCAAGCTCAACGGCCTCACCGACAAGCTGCTCATCGACAAGCTCATTGAGGCGTCCCAGGCCGGGGTGAAAATCGACCTGGTGGTCCGGGGCATCTGCTGCCTGGTGGGCGGCGTGCCCGGCATGACGGACAACATCCACGTGTCCAGCATTGTGGGCAGGTATCTGGAGCACGCCCGCATCTATCTCTTCGGCCAGGGGGAGCGCCGCCGCGTATATATCTCCTCCGCCGATTTCATGACCCGCAACACCACCCGCCGGGTGGAGGTGGCAGTCCCCGTCTATGACAGCGACCTGCGCGCCCACCTGGAGCAGATGTTCCATGACCAGCTCCGCGACACCGCCAAGGGCCGGGTGCAGCAGCCGGACGGCGCATACCGCCGCCGGGAGGGCGAGCCCTTCAACTCCCAGGAGTTTTTCTGCGGGCAGGCGTACAGCGGCGCGTGGGCCCTGCCCGGGCGGTCGCCGGCTCCGCAGGCCCACGCTGCCCGACCCGCTAAAAAATTGCCCGCCGCCAAGACGGCCCCCGCCGGCCCCCAAAAGCCTTCGGGCAAGGCGGCCCCGGCCCCCAAAAAACTGCCCGCCGCCGTACCCAAGGCCCAGCAGCCCAAGGGCGCCAAACAGCCCTCCGGCTTCCTCCGGCGCATATTGGGCCGGTAACAGCGCATCCTGTTTTCAGTTTTGTTTTCCCAGCCGGAACGGCTAGCGAAATTTCAAATCCATCAAACATTTGAAAAGGAGCGAAGTTTATGAAACGCATCGGAATGCTCACCAGCGGAGGAGACTGCCAGGCGCTCAACGCCACCATGCGCGGCGTGGCCAAGGGTCTGTACAACATCTACGGCAACGAGGTCGAGATTGTCGGCTTCATCGACGGCTACAAGGGCCTGATGTACGAGGACTACCAGAAGCTGACCCCTGTGGACTTCACCGGCCTGCTCACCCGGGGCGGCACCTTCCTGGGTTCCAGCCGCCAGCCCTTCAAGCTGATGCGGGAGCCGGACCCCAACGGTCTGGACAAGGTGGAGGCCATGAAGTACACCTACCGCCGCCTGCGGTTGGATTGCCTGGTGGTGCTGGGCGGCAACGGCAGCCAAAAAACCGCCAACCTGCTCAGCGAGGAGGGGCTGAACGTCATCGGCCTGCCCAAGACCATCGACAACGACCTGTGGGGCACCGACATGACCTTCGGCTTCCAGAGCGCCGTGGACATCGCCACCAACGTCATCGACTGCATCCACACCACCGCCGCCTCCCACAACCGGGTGTTCATGGTGGAGGTCATGGGCCACAAGGCGGGCTGGTTGACCCTGAACGCGGGCATGGCCGGCGGCGCGGATATCATCCTCATCCCCGAGATTCCCTACAACATCGACTCCATCCTGGCCAAGATCAACCAGCGGGCCTCCGCCGGCCACGGCTTCACCATCCTGGCGGTGGCCGAGGGTGCCATGTCCCAGAAGGAAGCCGCCATGTCCAAGAAGGAGTACAAAAAGCACATGGCTGAGCTGCTGGAGCAGTACCCCTCCGTGTCCTACGCCATCGCCGACAAGATTCTCAAAAAGACCGGCAAGGAGGTGCGCGTCACCGTCCCCGGCCACATGCAGCGGGGCGGCAACCCCTGCGCCTACGACCGCGTCCTGTCCTCCCGGCTGGGCGCCACCGCCGCGCAGATGATCGCCAAGGGCGAATTCGGCAACATGGTGTCCATTCGCGACCGCGTCATTACCTCCGTGCCCCTGAAGGACGTGGCGGGCAAGCTCAAGACCATCGACCCCAAATCCGATATCATTGCCGAGGCCCGTCTGCTGGGCATCAGCTTTGGCGACGACTAAGGAAAGGCTGCGCAAACATCATGAATGAATGGACCCATACGTTCCACCAGGAGATCGACCGTTTGAAAGACGCCATCGCCGCCTTCGACCGGGGCGAGCTGGACCGGAAGGCCTACAAGGGCATCTCCGGCAGCCTGGGTTCCTACGCTCAGCGGGAGGACGGCAAGCATATGCTCCGCCTGCGCATCACCGCCGGGCGCATGAACCTGGAGCAGTTACAATTTCTCGCCGATATCATCGAGCGGGAGCAGGTGCAAAGGCTCAAGCTCACCACCTGCCAGACCGTCCAGCTCCACGACCTGGCCCCCCGCCAGGTGCCCGTTATCATGGAGGACGCCATCGGCTGCGAGATCTACACCAAGGGCGGCGGCGGGGACAACCCCCGGAACGTGATGTGCAGCCCCCTGTCCGGCGTCCAGCCCGGGGAGTATCTGGACGCGGCCCCCTGGGCCCAGGCGGTGGGGACCTACCTGCTGTCCATCTGCCGGGACATCCACATGCCCCGGAAATTGAAGGTGGCCTTCTCCAACGGCGTGGACGACTGCGTGCACACCGCCTTCCGGGACATGGGCTTCCAGGCCAACCCGGACGGGAAAACCTTCGCCCTGCGCATCGCGGGGGGGCTGGGGGCGCTGAACCCCACCATGGGCGTATTGGTTCGGGAGGACCTCCCCGCCGGGGATGTGCTGTACGCCGTCCGGGCCATGATCGACACCTTCTGTCAACACGGCAACTATGACAACCGGGTCAAGGCCCGCACCCGCCACATGCAGGACGCCCTGGGGGCCGACGGCCTCCGGGATGTCTGGCTAGCCAACTTTGCCAAGGTCAAGGAGCTGGGCGGATTGGACCTGGCCCTCTCCCCCGCCCCGGTGGACAAGGCCGGGGACGGCGAGATCACCGACCCCCGGGCCATCCCCCAGAAGCAGCCGGGGCTGTACGCGGTGAAGTACCACCCCATCGGCGGCCTGCTGCCGGTGGAAAAACCCTGCCGCCTCTACAATCTGCTGAAAGATATGCCTCAGACGGAGCTTCGGCTCGCCCCCGACGAGACGCTGTACGTCGTCAACCTCACCGCCGCAGAGGCGGCTAAGGTTCTGGAGGCCACCACTGACGGGGCCCGGACCCAGTTTGAGTACAGCACCGCCTGCATCGGCGCGTCCGTGTGCCAGCAGGGCGTGCGGGACAGCCAGTCCGCCCTCCGGGCCATGGTGGACGCCGTCCGGGCGGCGGACCTGCCAGACGGCGCCCTGCCCCGCATCTGCGTGTCCGGCTGTCCGTCCAGCTGCGCCGCCCACCAGGCGGGGGCCATCGGCCTCCAGGGCGGGGTAAAGCCGGTGGATAAGGTTCCCCAGCCCGCCTTCCGCCTGTTCCTGGGCGGCAGCGACGGGGTGGGTAAGGCCCGCTTCGGCGAGCTTGCCGCCACGGTCCTGGAGCAGGACCTTCCCGCCCTGATGGTAGAGCTGGGCCGGGCCGCCGCCGCTGCGGGGCAGGACTGGAACACCTGGTCCCAGACCCACGCCCAGGAGCGGGACGCCATCATCGCCAAGTACAACTGACCGGAACGCAACAAAGGGCCGTGGACAGTTTCGTCCACGGCCCTTTTGTTCGTTTACTGGATGGTGTTCAGGAAGTTCAAAAACTGCTCCTTGCCCTCCGGCGTGCGATCATAGACGCCGCAGTGCTCCAACACCTTCGCAAACACCTTGCCCGTCTCCCGCTTCACCAGGTCCAACGCCGCTTCTCTGCTCACCGGGCTCTTGGGCGCGAAGTTCTCCGCCCAGTCGGCGTGTTTTTCCGTCAGCTCATGGCCGCGAAGGTCTGTTCCATTGGCCAACGCGTCCGCTACGGCAGTGAGTTCCTCCTTCAGCCGCGCCGGGAGCACCGCCAGCCCCATCACCTCGATGAGGCCGATGTTCTCCTTCTTGATGTGGTGCAGCTCCGCATGGGGGTGGTACACGCCCAGAGGGTGCTCCTCGGTGGTGATGTTGTTGCGCAACACCAAGTCCAGCTCGAACTTGCCCCCCCGCTTCCGGGCAATGGGGGTGATGGTGTTGTGGGGTTCGCCGCCGGTCTCTGCAAAGATGAAGGCGCTCTCGTCGGTGTAACCCCGCCAGGCGGTGAGGATTTTGTCCGCCAGGTCGATGAGGCGCTCCGCCTTTTCAGAGGCAATGCGCACCACCGACATGGGCCACTTCACAATGCCCGCCTCCACGTCCTCAAAGCCGGGGAAGGCGAAGGGTGTCTCCACCGGGGCCTTGGCCATGGCAAACTCGTACCGCCCGCCCTGGAAGTGGTCGTGGGCCAGGATGGAGCCGCCCACGATGGGCAGGTCCGCGTTGGAGCCCACGAAGTAGTGGGGGAACTGCCGCACAAAGTCCAGCAGCTTGCCGAAGCAGGCCCGGTCGATCTTCATGGGCACATGCCGGCTGTTGAAGCAGATGCAGTGCTCGTTGTAGTAGACGTAAGGGGAATATTGCAGGAACCAGGGAGACCCATTGATGGTGATGGGCACGATGCGGTGGTTCTGCCGCGCGGGGTGGTTCACCCGTCCCGCGTAGCCCTCATTTTCCACGCACAGCAGACACCGGGGATAGGCGGAGGCCGGGAGGTTTTTCGCCGCCGCAATGGCCTTGGGGTCCTTCTCCGGCTTGGACAGATTGATGGTCACGTCCAGCTCGCCGTAGGGCGTGGCCGCCTTCCATTGGATGTCCTTCGCGATGCGCTCACGGCGGATGTAGTTGGTGTCCTGGCTGAACTCATAATACCAGTCGGTGGCCTTTTGAGGGTCCTCCCGGTACAGCGCCTGGAATTTCTCAATGACCTGGGCGGGCCGGGGCGTCAGCCGCCCCATAAGCTCGGTGTCAAACAGGTCGCGGTAGACCACCGAATTTTCCGCCAGCACGCCGCGGGCATAGGCGTCATCCAGCAGCTCCTCCAGCACCGGGGCCAGCTCCACCCGGCCCCAGTCCTGGCCAGGGTCGGTGTAACTGTCGATTTTCAGGACATCCAGGATGGCGTTCACCGCCCAGTCCTTCTCACAGGGCTGGATCAGGCCCGTTTGCAGGGCATACGCGGCCAGCTTGGAAACAGCGTTGTCAACCATAACAATTCGCTCCCTTCCTCATTCCGCCACCACACAGCCGCCCTGGGGACGGATGTGGAGGATGTGGCACTTGCCTTCCCCCAGCAGGGCCTCCATGCCCGCCTTGAAGCCGTCCAGCTTTTCGTTGGGCACAAACGCCTGGATGGTGCCCGCGAAGCCGCCGCCGTGGACTCGAATTGCTCCGGTCCCCTCCAGCAGCTCCCGCCCCACGGCCAGCGCCATGGGGATGGCCTGATGCTTTGGGTCGGCGGTGGACCAGGTATTTTGCAGGTGGAGAGAGGAGGACAGGCCGGATTCGTTCACGATGAGCAGGAAGCGGTCAAAGTCTCCGTCCTTCAACGCCTGGGCCTCTTGGGCCGCCCGCTGGTCGTCCTCATAGAAGTGCATGGCCCGGAGCACCGCCCGGTCGCCGCACTCCTTCCGCAGGACGGGAATGGCGGCGCGGAAATCCTGCTGAGGCACCTCCCGCAGCACCTTCTTACCAAAATGGACCGCAACAGAACACATTTCCCGTGTGATATCGGAATAATCCTCCGTCAGGTGCTTGGCGCTGTGGTCGGAGCCGGTATCCACGATGCACAGGGCATGGCCGGACCGGCTGAAATCATAGTCCACCCGCTCCACCACCGGATCAGCAGGGTCCTTAAAGTCAATGGCCACGCAGGCGCCCACCGACGAGCCCATCTGGTCCATCAGCCCGCTGAGCTTGCCAAAATGGACATTCTCGGCGTATTGGCCGATTTTGGCGATGGAGACGGGGTCCAGCTTGTCCCCGCAGCAGCAATGGTTAAAGATATTACCCACCAACGTCTCATAGGCGGCGGAGGAGGACAGCCCGGAACCGGACAGCACCGTGGAATTGGCGCAGGCGTCGAAGCCGGACAGAGGATAGCCCAGCTCGGCAATTTTGGCCGCCACCCCCCGCACCAGGGCGGCGGAGGTGTTCTCCTCCTCCTTTTTTGGCGTCAGGTCGTCCAGGGAAATCTCCAGCGCGGGATAGCCCTCGGACCGGATGCGCACCAGCCGCGTGCCGTTGGGGGCGGCGCAGGCCAGCATGTCCAGATCCACGCTGCCGCACAGCACCCGGCCGTGCTGGTGGTCGGTGTGGTTGCCCCCGATCTCGGTGCGGCCGGGGCCGCTGAACAGCGCTGCGTTCGGGGCGTCGCCGAACGCAGCGGCAAACGCCTCCACCGTACGGACAGCCCGGGCCCGGGCCTCGTCCAGTCTCCGGGGGGCGCCGTCCAGAGCGTAAATGGCGGACAGGGCCTTGTCATGGCCCCCGTTTTTCAAAGCGGTCAAAAGCTGGGAACAGTCAGACATCGCTCTCACCTCAATTTTTAAATATGCGCGAATCGAAAGCTTGAACTATCTTTTTAACTGTAACACATCCGGCACTTTTTGGCAAGGCCGCGTTCAGGAAAAATGGCGGAGCCGCCCCCGTTTGGGGACGGCTCCGCCGGTTATTTCGGTCCTTGTGGGGAATCCTTACTTCAGGCCGTTCTCGTAGGCCTCGATCATCTTCTTGAACATGTGGCCCGTACGACGCTGGAGCTTCTCCAAATGCCTCTGGGTGGTCTCCCCCGTGAAAATCTTCACGTCCAGCCGCAGCGCGCCCCCCTCCTCCGGGGTGACGTAGATTTTGTCGATGTACCGGTCCACAAATTCCTTGCTGACGAGGCCGTGGGCCGCGTCCTCCTGGGCGGATTTCAACGTGCGGCGGATGTCTTCGATGTGCCGGTGGAAGTCCTCGCTGGACTCCAGTTGTTCCTCCAGCTCCCGGACGGCCTGCTCCGCCGCCTCGATCTCGGCATTGCACCCGGCGGTCATGGACAGGAAGTCCGCGTCGCTGATCCGGCCCGTCACGTTGTACTCCAGCAGCTTGGCCTTTTTGCGCTGGGCCAGCTCCACCGCCCTCTTGTGCTCTTCAACCCGGCGGGGCAGCTCCCCGTTGCCGGACAGCTCCCGGTACATCCGCACGTACTCCTCCACCATGGCGTCCGCGTCCGCCTTTGTCTCCTTAAACACGTCGAACAGCAGCGGCTTCAACTCCTCCTCATAGATGGCGAAGGAGGGGCACGAATCCGCCCCCGCCTTGATTTTGCCGGAGCACACCCATTTGCTGTTTTTATTCCCCTGGCGATCCTTGGACTCCCGGCGGTAATAGGGCGCGCCGCAGCGGGTGCAAAACAGCTTTCCCGTCAGCAGGTTGTCGTGGTTGCAGATGCCCTGGCGGGCCTTCACGTCCTCGCTGCGGCGGCGGAGCACGGCGTTTGCCTGCTCCCACAGCTCCTCGGACACGATGGCGGGAACGATCTCCCCCGTCTCGTCCCTGAACATCACCCATTCCTCCGGGGGGAGGAATTTCTGCTTCTTGGTGAACATGTCCACCACCCGCACCTTATTGCCCACGTACCAGCCCTTATACTTGGGATTGGCGATCATATTGGACATGGTGGAATGGGCGATCTTGTTGCCGTTCAAATTGCGGTAGCCCTTGTCCCAAAAAATGGTTTCAATCTGCTTCATGGAATACCCGCCGGTGGCGTACAGCTCAAACAGCTCCCGCACCATGGCGGCCTGCCCCTCGTCCACGGCCAGCCGCTTGTTCTCCTTGCGGTAGCCGAAGATGCGGTCGTTGCCCAGCACCACACTCTGTTTGATGGCCTGCTGGTGGCCGAACTTCACCCGGCTGGACAGCTTGCGCAGCTCGTCCTGGGCGATGGACGACATGATGGACAGGCGCAGCTCGCTGTCCTCGTCGAAGGTATTGATGTTGTCGTTCTGGAAGAACACCCCCACCCCGCAGCCCAGCAGTTGGCGGGTATACCGGATGGAGTCCAGCGTGTTGCGGGCGAAGCGGGAAATCTCTTTGGTAATCACCAGGTCGAACTTGTCCGCCCCGGCGTCGTCGATCATGCGGTTGAAGTTTTCCCGCTTTTTGGTGGAGATGCCGGACAGGCCCTCGTCGATATAGCCGGGGACAAAGGTCCAGGATTTGTTTTTCCGGATCAGGTCCTCATAGTATGAGATCTGGTTGCCCAGGGAGTTGAGCTGTTCGTCGCTCTCGGAGGACACCCGGGCGTAGTAGGTCACCCGCAAGGGCACGTCGTAGACGGCCCGGGTGCGCAGCTCCCGGCGGATGGTGTGCAGGTCCATGGCGCTCCCTCCTTAAAGTTTCGTAAAATCATGTTCTATTGCCCATTATATCATCCCAAACGAAAAAAACAAGGGCTGGGAAAACTTCACAGCCCTTGCTCCGCCCGGGAGGCCGGCCCCGGCCAGCCGTCGATCTTCAGCGCCATCCGGTCCCGGTCCCGCCGGGTGATGAGCCCCCGCTCATACAGCACCCGGTTATAATAGGCCAGCCAGAGGCGGCAGGCCAGCTCCCGCTCCTTATGCGCCTGCGGCGCTTCCCTTCGCTTTGCCATGGACGGACCGCCTCCCTTCCATCCAATGATTTCCAGCTCCGGCCTCCGCTATACCCTTACAGGCCGCGCATTTGCTGAAAACCGCAGGAGGGGGACCGTCCCGGCGGTCAGGCGCGCCCCTTATCCGCCCTCGGTCTCAAACGCCGTCATCTCCTCCTCCAACGCGGCGTAGAATGCCGCGATGTGTACCCCGTCCGCCAGGGCGTGGTTGACCAGCAGGGTGACGGGCATGACCATCCGCTTCCCCCGCTCTACGTACCGCCCCCAGGTAATGCGCGGGTTGCTGTCCGCCGGGGAGGGCACGGGCTGCCGGATGGCGGTGTACGAAATCCACGGCAGGGTGGACACAAAGAACAGGCTCAGCCCGTCCTCCCCATCGTCCAGATCCCCGTCGGCCCTGGCCTTCTCCTGGAGGGCCCGGGCGGCGGGCAGGTAATCGGCGAAGGGCTGCATGCAGTCCAACCGGCAGTAGCTGTAAGTCCCGTCCGCCCGCATCACCGTGTGGGAGGTGTCGCAGGACACAAATTCCACCGGCCTGCCGTCCACGATCCGCCGGCGCAGCTCCGGCACGGCGTTGGCCGCCCGTCCGGCGCAGTACAGGAAGCTGAGGAAAAAGGGCAGCGCCCGCACCCGGCATAATTCCAGAAACCGGGTCACGTCCACCTCCGCTGTCACCCCGGCGTAAGGGTCCGCCATGGCGTTAAAATACTCAAAATGCGCCTTGCGCGGGTAGCTCTCCCAGTCAATGATCCGGTAATCCATGCTCATTCCTCCCATTTTTTGTTTCCGTGATGATGCCATAGCGGCAAACCGCAAAGCGGGCCGCCGCGCTTATGCGCGGTGATTGCTGATATCATACCACAGCTACGGTTCAATGGCAAATCAGCCGAGCCTGCGGTCCCTTTTATCCCTGTTCCGAAAATTCCCTCCAAACCGTCAATATCACTATGGACGCGCCGTACGGAGTGTGGTACACTGTAAGGACTTCTCAACGGGAAAGAGAGGGAATCGCAGCGTGATCTTCGGAAAACACATCAACAAGTATTACCTCAAATACGCGCCCTGGCTTCTGCTGGGCCTGGCCGCGCTGGTCCTGGTGGACTACATGCAGCTCGTCATCCCCAACCTGTACCAGCAGGTCATCAACGGCATGAACATGGGCTATGTGGAGGTGGACGGGACCAACGTCCCCTTCGACATGGACTTCCTGCTGGACCGCATCTGCCTGCCCATGGTATGGATCGTGGTGGCCATGGTTGTTGGCCGCTTTTTGTGGCGCATGTGCATTTTCGGCGCGGCCATCAAGGTGGAGACCGGCCTGCGCAACGAGATGTTCGACCACGCCAAGGACCTGGACCGGCAGTTCTACCAGGAGAACAAGGTGGGCAACCTGATGAGCCTGTTCACCAACGACCTGGAGACGGTGCAGGACTGCTACGGCTCCGGCTTTCTGATGTTCTTCGACGCGCTGCTGCTGGGCGGGCTGTCCATCCACCACATGTGGCGGATGGACCCCTTCATGACCGCCCTGACCCTGATCCCCATGGGGCTGCTGCTGGCGTCCAGCGCGGTGGTGGGCAAATACATGATGAAGAAATGGGACATCCGTCAGGCGGCGTTCTCCAAGCTATCCGACTTCTCCCAGGAGAGCTTTTCCGGCATCGCCGTCATCAAGGCGTTCGTGAAGGAGGCCAAGGAACTGATGGCCTTCCAGAAGCTCAACGTGGAGAACGAGAAGGCCAACGTGGACTTCACCCGCGCCTCGGTGCTGCTGCGCATTCTGGTGACCCTGTTTGTGGAGTCGGTGGTCTGTATCATCCTGGGCTACGGCGGATATCTGGTGTGGAAGGGCAGCTTCAACGCCGGGGAGCTGATGGAGTTCATCGGCTACTTTGAGGCCATCATCTGGCCCATCATGGCCGTCTCGGAGCTGATCGACATGACCAGCCGGGGCAAAGCCTCCCTCAAGCGCATCGGCGGACTGCTGGACGCCCCCCGGAACGTGGCCGACCGCCCGGACGTGACGCCCCTGGGCGAAGTGAGGGGAGACGTGGAATTCCGCCACCTCACCTTCCGCTACCCCGACGGAGAATACGACGCCCTGCGGGACGTGTCCTTCTCCATCCGCGCCGGGGAGAACATCGGCCTGGTGGGCCGCACCGGCTCGGGCAAGACCACGGTGGTGGACCTGATCCTGCGCACCTGCAACGTGCCCGACGGCACGTTGTTCGTGGACGGCCGCGACGTGAACACCGTCCCCATCCGGGACGTGCGCCGGGCCGCGGCCTACGTACCCCAGGACAATTTCCTGTTCAGCGACACCATCGCCCGGAACATTGATTTCACCCACAACAGCCCGGACCAGAACCGGGTGGTGTTCGCCGCCGGACTGTCCGACGTGGACCGGGACGTGCGGAACTTCCCCCTGGGCTACGACACCGTGCTGGGGGAGCGGGGCGTTACCGTGTCCGGCGGGCAGAAGCAGCGCATCTCCATCGCCCGGGCCCTCATCAAAGACGCACCCATCCTTATCCTGGACGACTCCGTGTCCGCCGTGGACACCCAGACGGAGCGGGCCATCCTGGACAACCTGAAAAGCACCCGGCAGGGCCGCACCACCATCCTCATCGCCCACCGAATCTCCACCGTCGAGCGGATGGACCGCATCATCTTCCTGGAGGACGGCACGGTCACCGCCGTCGGCGCCCACCAGGAGCTTTACGACAACTGCCCGGCTTACCACCGTATGGTGGAGCTGCAAAAACTGGAGGAGGAGGGATCTAAACACAATGCCTGATCCAATGCGCGAATATCTGCCCATCCTCTTTGTAGGAGCCGTTATCGGTGTGTTTTCCTTGATCTTCCTCCTGGCCTGGCGGCGGGAGAAAAACAATCAGTCCGCCCCGGACTTTGACCGCCATATCCCCGACCGCGAGATTTTCCGGCGGCTGGCAAAATATGCCGTCCCCTACAAAAAGCAGTTCGCCCTGGTGCTGGCGGTCATGCTGGCATCCATCACCTACGACCTGGCCGCCCCCCTCATCGTGGGCCGGGTGGAGGGGCTCATCAAGGACCGCTTCGAGCCCCCGGTCCTCCTGCGCTGGGTGGCACTGTACGCGGGCATCCTGATTGTGGCCCTGGTGTGCACCTACGTCCAGTCCATCATCCTGCAAAAGACAGGGCAGAAAATCCTCTCCGCCCTGCGGCAGGACCTGTTCACCCACATTGAGAGCCTTTCCCACAACCAACTCAACAGCATCCCCGTGGGCAAGCTGGTCACCCGGGTGGCCAACGACACCAACGCCATCTCCCAGATGTTCACCAATGTCCTGGTGTCCATGGCAAAAAACATGTTTGTGGTAGTGGGCGTGCTGGCGGCTATGTTGGCGCTGAACCTGTCCCTCACCCTGGCGTTTTTGTGCTTCGCCCCCTTCCTGGTACTGTTCACCGTCATCTTCCGCAAGTTCACCCGGAAAGTATTCCGGGTGGTAAAGGACCGCACCACCGACATCAACACCTACCTGTCGGAAAACCTGTCCGGCATCAAGATCACCCAGATTTTCAACCAGGAGGAGCGCAAGCGGGATGAGTTTTTCTCCAAGAGCGAGGAGCTGAAACGGGCCAAGCAGAACCAGATTTTCGTGTTCAGCATCTTCCGGCCCATGGTGTACATGCTCTACATCTCCTCGGTGCTGTGCCTGCTGTACCTGGGCGGCAAGGGCTATATTCAGGACACCGCCTTCCTGGGTCAGGTCATCACCAGCGAAACCCTGGTGGCCTTCTACCTCTATATTGAGAAGTTTTTCAACCCCATCCAGACCCTGGCGGAGCAGTTCAACCAGCTCCAGTCCGCCCTGGCCTCGGCGGAAAA